>NZ_SLVT01000014.1:0-188986 GCF_004345505.1 Micromonospora sp. CNZ303
GCCGGCTACCCGTCGTCGCCTTGGTAGGCCATCACCCCACCAACAAGCTGATAGGCCGCGAGCCCATCCCAGGCCGAAAAACTTTCCACCACCAAACATGCGACCGGTGGTCCTATTCGGTATTAGCCCCCGTTTCCGAGGGTTATCCCAAAGCCTAGGGCAGGTTGCTCACGTGTTACTCACCCGTTCGCCGCTCGAGTACCCCGAAGGGCCTTTCCGCTCGACTTGCATGTGTTAAGCACGCCGCCAGCGTTCGTCCTGAGCCAGGATCAAACTCTCCAACAAAAACTTGTTGAAAAACTGTCCCGACAACAAAAAGTGTTGCCAAAGGAATCCAAGACCAACAAACCATAAACGGTCTGCCAGTCCGGGGTATAAATCATAATTGGCACTGGCTTATCAAGCACCCTGTTGAGTTCTCAAAGAACAACCACACACCGCCCAGAAACCCCACACCGTGGAGCACCCGACCCGGGGCATTTCGTTCACCGCACCCGCCGCTTCCCGCGCCGGGCACTTTTACTACGTTACCCGGTGGTTTCCGCTGTGTCAAACCGCTTCGTAGCGATCCGCACCACTTCAACCCATTTTCCGGGCATCCCGATGACGTCGACTCTCGCCGACGGTCTTCGGGAAGTTCGGCAGACCGGCCGCTTCGCGGTTTCCCGCGAGCTCGCCCGGATCCCTGCCGGCCGTGAACCTTACCCGGTCGGTTCCGCCTCGCCAAATCCGCCTCGCGACGGATCCGGGGC
The DNA here is from genome assembly GCF_004345505.1 of Micromonospora sp. CNZ303. Taxonomy (NCBI): domain Bacteria; kingdom Bacillati; phylum Actinomycetota; class Actinomycetes; order Micromonosporales; family Micromonosporaceae; genus Micromonospora; species Micromonospora sp. CNZ303. The sequence goes on from NZ_SLVT01000014.1 coordinate 753, forward strand.
ACCGCCCGTGCCGATCCCGGTGGGAGAACCCCACCCGGACCGATGGTCTCACCGCGCTCCGGCCTCGGCCGGGCTTTCGCCCTGTTCGTCCGTTCCGCGCTGGCAGAGAGAAAGTTACGCCCGCCCGACAAGATCGTCAAATCCGGGGTGGGAGGGCCGCGTCACACCGTCCCGCCGGCGGCCAACGCGGCGGCCGTCGGCTGGTCGAGCGCGCCGTCGGCGACGACCACCCGGTGCCGCCCGGTGCGACTCGTACCCGCGGTGATCACCCTGGGCCGGTCGAAGGCGAACGCCACGCAGATCCCCGGGTACATCGCGGTGCGGACGAACCAGCGGTCGCCCTCCGCGAGCCCCGCCAGCACGAGCGTGTACGCGGCCCCGTCCGGCCCGGTGCCGGCGAAGGCCAGCCACGGCGCGTCGCTGCCGTTGACCGCGTCCTCCCCCTCGGCGGTGGCGGTGCGCACCCGCGCGGGCGTCGCGCTGACCGCCCGCCAGAAGAAGCCGCCGTAGCCGGCGCCACCCGGGCGTCCGTTGGTCGCCGGGCTGCCCAGGGCGACGTCCCGGTCGGCGGGAGCGGTCAGCGTGTATCCGACGTCGAGGGCCCAGGCCCGCTCGCCGACCCGCTGCGCGGCCAGCTCCCGCCGCTCGGTGAGCAGCACCGCCCCGTCCCGGTCCCGCCACTCCAGCTGGTGCGCGAGCCGTTGCGGGTCGCGGGTCTCCCAGCGGGTGTGCGCGATGCGGCCGTGGTCGTCGCGCCACGTGTAGCCGGTGTCGCGGACGTAGGTGCGCCCGCCCCACAGGTTGGTGCCGTCGACGTCCTGCACGGCCAGGGACGCGCCGAGGTGCCAGACGTGGTCGGCCGGGAACGCGTCGGTGACCACGGTCCCGCCGAGGGTCCGCACGGGGTGCAGGTACGGGCGGGGGCCGTGCCGGGGGTCGATCGCCGGGTCGACGACGTACCGGGCCACCGGCACGTCGTCGACGCTGAGCTGCCGATCGTTCTCGGTCACGCCGGCCCGCCGGTCGTCGCCCGTCACGACTGTCCCACCGGGGCGGGCACGGTCCGCCGCGCGACGGCGTGCAGGGCGGCGACCACGTACCCGGCGAGGATGGGCACCGCGACCGGGATGACCAGGACGGCGAGCAGCGCGGCGACGGCGCTGACCCCACCAGCGGCGGCCCAGGTGCCCGGGCGGGCGCGGCAGGCGCCGGCGGCGGCACCGGCGGCCTCCCGCCAGCCACGGCCACCGCGGCGGCCGACCTCCACCACCACCAGCGCGGCGTACCCGGCCAGGGCGGCGGCCAGCACGACGGTGACCAGGAGCAGCGGTGCCCCGCCGGGCACCCGGCCGCCGGCCAGCGCGGCGACGTTCACGGCGAGCAGCCCGAAGGCGGCGAGCGTCAGCACGCTCACCCCGGCGCCGGGCAGCAGGGCGCGGCCGTACCGGGTCAGGTTCTCCCGTGCGGAGGGCCAGGACCCGACGGTGTACCGGTCGTGCACGGCCGCGCTCGCGGCGGCGACGGCCGCCGCCGCGGTGAGCACCGGCAGCGCCGCCAGGGTCAGGACGATGCCGACCACCGCCAGGTCCGTGGCGTCGGTGAGCACGTCCCGCCAGTCGCGGCGAGCCGGCCCGTCCTCGCGGTCCGGCCCGCCGTCCGGGTGCGGCCTCATCCCTTGAGTCCGCTCGTGTTGATGCCCTCCACCAGCATCCGCTGGAAGGCCACGAAGAACAGGAACACCGGCAGCAGCGACAGCACCGACATGGCGAACATCGGGCCGACGGCGCTCTGGCTCGTCGAGTCGATGAACAGGGTCAGCGCCACCGGCACGGTGTAGTCCTCGAGGTCGGAGAGGAAGACGAGTTGCCGGAAGAAGTCGTTCCAGGTCCAGATGAACGAGAAGATCGCCGTGGTGACCAGCGCCGGGCGGCTCAGCGGCAGGATCACGTGCCGGAAGATGCCGAAGGCGTTCGCACCGTCGATCTTGGCGGCCTCGTCGAGCTCGCGCGGGATGCCCCGCATGAACTGCACCATCAGGAACACGAAGAACGCCTCGGTGGCCAGGAACTGCGGGATCAGCAGCGGCAGGTACGGCCACTCGCCGCCCACCAGGCCCAGGCTGCGGAACAGGATGTACTGCGGCACGATCAGCACGTGCCCGGGCAGCAGCAGCGTCCCGATCATCACGGCGAACCAGACGCCCCGCAGCCGGAACCGCAGCCGCGCGAAGGCGTACGCGGCGAGCAGGCAGGAGACGCCGTTGCCGACCACGGTCAGCAGGCTGACCATCGCGCTGTTGAGGAAGAACCGGCCGAAGCTGAAGTCGAAGTTGGTCCAGCCGTCGGCGTAGTTGCCGGGGGTGAACTCGTTCGGCAGCAGGCCGATGTTGTTGACGATCTCCTCCTGGCTCTTCAGGGACGTACCGATCATCCAGAAGAGCGGGTAGAGCACGACCGCGACGATCGCGATCAGAATGAGCAGGCGCACGGCCTGCCCGCCGCCGCCACCCGGGCGGCGCGGGCCGCGCGAGCCGGTCGTCGCCGGGGTTGCCGTCGGGGTCGCCGTCGCCGTCACCGGTCCTCCCCGTCCGAGTAGTGCACCCAGAAGCGCCCGGTGCTGAAGAAGATCGCGGTGATGATCGCGATGGCGAGCAGGAAGACCCAGGCCATCGCCGAGGCGTAGCCCATCTCCAGGTTGGTGAAGCCGGTGATGTAGAGGTTCAGCGTGTACATCAGGGTGGAGTCCACCGGGCCGCCGGTGCCGTTGCTGAGCACGAACGCGGCGGTGAAGCCCTGGAAGCCGTTGATGGTCTCCAGCACCAGGTTGAAGAAGATCACCGGCGAGAGCATCGGCAGGGTGACGGCGACGAACTGCCGCCACTTGCCGGCGCCGTCGACGGAGGCCGCCTCGTAGAGCTCGGTGGGCACCTGCTTGAGGCCGGCCAGGAAGATCACCATGGGCGCGCCGAACTGCCAGATGGCGAGCACCATGAGGGTCTCCAGCGCCCAGTCGGGGTCGTTGACCCACGGCTTGCCCTCGATGCCGAAGACGCCCAGCAGCGAGTTGAACGCGCCCTCGCGGTTGAACATGTTCACCCAGACGATGGCCAGCGCGACGCTGCCGCCGAGCAGCGACGGCAGGTAGAACAGGCCGCGGAACAGCCCGACGCCGCGCCAGGCGCGGTTGAGCAGCAGGGCCACCCCGAGCGCGGCCGCCAGCTTCAGCGGCACGGCGACCAGGGCGAAGGTGAGCGTCACCCGCACCGAGTGCCAGTACGACGGGTCGGCGGTGAACATGCGCTCGTAGTTGGCGAATCCGACCCACTCCACCTCCGAGAAGGGGGTGAGGATGTCGTAGTTCGTGAAGCTCAGGTAGAGCGACAGGAGCATGGGTATCGCCGTGACGGCCATCAGGCCGAGCAGCCAGGGCGACAGGAAGACGTAGCCGGCCAGACCGTCGCCGTGCCGGGCCCGCCCGACCCCGCGCCTGCCGGCGGGGGTCGGGACGGGTCCGGTACGTCGGGTCGGGTCGGGCGCCGTGGTCAGAGCCACGAACCGATTCCTCTCCGTGGGCGTCAGGTCAGGCGATGGCGGACTTGCAGGCGGCGATGAACTGCTCCGCCGCCTGGGCGGAGCTGATCCGGCCGTACTGGGCGTTCTCGGCGGCCTTGATCAGCTCGGCGCGGACCTTGCTGTGCCCCTTGAGCGGGACCTGCGGCGCCTCGCCGAACTTCTCCGCCAGGTCGGACTCGACCTGGATCGACTGCTTCATCGCCGGGTCGGTGACGTCGTCGCTGACCACCCGGCGCAGGTCCAGGTTCGACGGCAGGCCCCGGTCGGTGCCGAGGATCTTGACGGCCTCGGGGTCGTTCGCCAGGAAGTTGATCACGTCGACCGCGACGTCCTTGTGCTTGCTGCCCTTGAACACCGACCAGTACATGGAGGCGCGGGCCCACTGGGCGCTCGGGTCACCGGGGTAGGCGATGACGCCCAGCTCGTCCTTGGTGTTCTTCTTCAGCTCCGGCATCTGGTTGACCCAGACCCAGCTGGTGCCGGCCTTGCCGGTGACCACGAGCTGCTTGGTGATGTCGGTGGCGTTGCCCTCGTGGATGACGTCGGGGGTCGGGGTGGCGCCCCGGTCCCGGGCGCCCTTCCACAGGTCGAACCACTTCGTCACGTCCTCGGCGGTGAAGCCGAGTTCCTTGCCCTTGTAGAGGTCCTTGCCCTGCTGGCGCAGCCACACCCAGAACGCCTTGTAGTCGGCGCTCGGGTCCTGGGTGCCGGGCACCTTGGTCTTCTTCGCCACCTGCTCGGCCCAGGCGATGTGCTCCTCCCAGGTCATGCCGGTGGTCGGCTCGGGCAGACCGTTCTTGGTCAGCAGGGTCTTGTTGTAGACCAGGCCCTGGGTGTTCTCCCCCGAGGCCACGCCGGCGAGCTTGCCGTCGACCACGCCGTACTGCCAGAGGCTCTTGGGGAACTTCGACACGTCGAGGTCGCCGGAGTCCTTGTACGACGTCAGGTCGAGGGTGGTGCTGCGCGAGGCGTACTCGGCCAGGTAGTTGTCGTCGATCTGGAAGAGGTCCGGCGGGTTGCCGCCGGCGGTGAGGGTGGCCAGCTTGTCGAAGTAGCCCTGGTTGGCCTGCCAGGTCTTCTCGAACGTGACGTTCGGGTGCTTCTTGGTGTAGAGGGCGAGGGCCTCCTCGGTCAGTTTCGCCCGGGCCTCACCGCCCCACCAGAAGACCGAGAGCTTGACCGGGGCGTTCGGGTCGGTGCTGGCCTCGTCGTCGCCGCCGCAGCCGGTGGCACCGAGGATCAGGGGCAGGGCGACGACCGTGGCGAGCAGGCCGCGGATCAACCGCCGCCTGCGGACGGGGGTACGGTGAACGGGCACGGCCTGCGTGCCAGTGGTGGGGGGCGTTGCGGGGTGCATGTGCGCTCACTCCTTGGCGTTAGGAGGCGACGACGCCACCGGTGGCCGCGGTCGGGCGACCCGGGCCCGCAAGGCGATGCGGGCCCGGGACGACCAACTCGGCGTCGGGGCGGTTCCGACCGTCTGCCGGCGCGGCGGCGGTCGAGTCGCGGATGACCAGTTCGGTCTGGAGCATTACCTGTGCGGTGGTACGACGGTCGTCGCTCGTGACACCCCGACCGCCGCGTGAGCCACGGGCGGCGACGGTGTCGTGTTGCAGGAGCATGTCGACGGCCGTCCGGCCGGCGGCCGCGTTGGGCGTGGCCACCGTCGTCAACTTGGGCCGGGTGAGCCGGCTCAGGGCGATGTCGTCGATGCCGACGACGCTCACGTCCTGCGGGACGCGCATCCCGACGGCGTCGAGCCCTTCGATCAGGCCGATCGCCATCAGGTCGTTGTAGGCGAGGACCGCCGTGGCCTCGCTGCGGCGGACCTGCTCGGCGAGGGCCGCGCCGCCGGTCTCGGTGGGCTGGTTGGGCCCGAGGACGGTGAACTCGGCGCCGCCGGCCCGCGCCGCGACGCCGGCCGCCCGGCGGATCTCCCGGCTGGTCCACGAGCCGCGCGGCCCGCTGAGCAGCGCGATCCGCCGGTGGCCGAGGCCGAGCAGGTGCTCGATGGCCGACCGGGCGCCCTGCCCGACGTCCATGGTGACGCACGGCAGGCCGGCGACCTGCCGGTTTATCACCACCAGCGGCACTTCGCGGCTGAGCTGCTCGATCATGCTGTTGCTCATCCGCGGGCTGCACAGCAGCACCCCGTCCACCTGCTTCGCGAGGGCGTGGACCAGCTCCTCCTCGGCGATCGGGTCCTCGTTGGTGTCGGCCACGAACACGTGGTAGTCGCGTTGGCGGGCCTGGCTCTCCGCCGCCTTGATCAGCGGCGGGAAGAACGGATTGGCGATGTCCGCGATGATCAGGCCGACGTTGTGCGTACGGCCGGTGATCAGGGCGCGGGCGGCGCGGTTGGGCCGGTAGCCGAGCTCCTCGGCGCAGGCCAGCACCCGGCCCCGGGTCTCCGGGTTGACCAGGTGCGGGGCCGAGAACGTGCGGGAGACCGTGGAGATGTGCACGCCGGAGGCCCGGGCGACGTCTCGGATGGTGGCTGGCACGGCGGGGCCCTTCGTCCAGTGTGGCTGGGGTCACGTCAGGTGCCGCCAATTAATGCAAACGGTTGTGCTGGTGTCAACGGCCGATGGTTACAGATGCGTTTCGGCCACGCTCCCACCATGCGCTGAAATGCGGATCAAATCGGATCTATGCCGCCGGTTTGGCATCGATCGTTGACGCCGCCGCGCGGCGCGTGGTTATTTCGCTGCAAACCTTTGCAGCAACACGGGAGGCGGTCGACATGTCGTCCAGCACCGGTCAACGGGTCCGACACGCCCTGGTGGGCACCGGGTCCCGGGCCGAGATGTTCGTCCGGGCGCTGGTGCGCGACCACGCCGACACCGCCGAGCTCGTCGCGTTCGCCGACGTCAACCAGGCCCGCATGGACGCCCACAACCGGTGGCTCGGCGAGCTGGGCCACCCGCCGGTGCCGACGTACCGGGCCGAGGACCTGACCGCCATGCTCGCCAAGGAGCGCGTCGACGTGCTGGTGGTGACGAGCGTGGACGACACCCACGCCGCGCACGTCGACACGGCGCTGCGGGCCGGCTGCGACGTCATCACCGAGAAGCCGATGACCGTGGACGCGGCCGGCTGCCGGCAGATCCTCGACGCGGTCGCCGACACCGGGCGGCAGGTGCGGGTGGCGTTCAACTACCGCTACAACCCCCTGCACGAGAAGCTGCGCGAGCTGCTCGCCGACGGCGCGATCGGCGAGGTGGGCTCGGTGCACTTCGAGTGGCTGCTCGACGTGCGGCACGGCGCCGACTACTTCCGCCGCTGGCACCGCGACAAGGCGCACTCCGGCGGGCTGATGGTGCACAAGGCCGGCCACCACTTCGACCTGGTCAACTGGTGGCTCGACGCCACCCCCGTCGAGGTGTACGCCACCGGCCGGCTGTTCTTCTACGGCGAGGCGGGCCGCCGGCACGGCTACGCCCGCGACTACGAGCGGGCGCACGGCTCCCCCGCCGCCGACGACGACCCGTTCGCGCTGCGGCTCGACGCGCACCCGAAACTGCGCGAGCTCTACCTCGACGCCGAGGCCGAGGACGGCTACCAGCGCGACCGCAACGTCTTCGCCCCGGGCGTGGACATCGAGGACGACATGGCGGTGCTCGCCCGCTACTCCACCGGCGCGACGATGACCTACCACCTCACCGCGTACGCCCCCTACGAGGGCTACCGGGTGATGGTCAACGGCAGCCGGGGGCGCCTGGAGCTGGAGGTCGTGGAGAGCGACCACGTCAGCCCGGCGTCCGCCGGTGCGCTCAAGGGCGCGGCGCTGCACGGCGACGAGGCCGCCGCCGAGGCCGGCTCCGCCACGCTGACCCTGCGGCCGTTCTGGGCGCCGCCGCAGGTCGTACCCGTGGCCGGGCACACCCGCTCCGGGCACGGCGGCGCCGACGCCCGGATGGCCCGGGTCCTGATCGCCGGCGAGCCGGACCCGATGGGGCGGGCGGCGACCGCCCGCGACGGCGCCCTCGCCCTGCTCACCGGGCTGGCCGCGAACCGCTCCTTCACCACCGGTGCCCCGGTCCGGGTCGCCGACCTGCTCGACCTCTCCTGAGCCACGAACACCCTCCGAGGAGCCCCACCCGTGCCCACGACCGACCTGCTCTTCCCCGCCGACCCCGCGCAGCGCGCGGTGGCCCGCCGGCTGTACGCGCTGGCCGCGCCCCAGCCGATCATCTCCCCGCACGGGCACGTCGACCCGGCGATCCTGGCCGAGGACCGCCCGTTCCCGGATCCGGCGCGGCTGCTCATCGTGCCCGACCACTACCTCACCCGGATGCTGCTCAGCCAGGGCGTCCCCCCGGCCGACCTGGGCGTGCCCACCGTCGACGGCAGCCCCACGGAGCCCGACGGGCGCACCATCTGGCGGCGCTTCGCCGCGCACTGGCACCTGTTCCGGGGCACCCCCTCCCGGCTCTGGCTGGAGCAGACCTTCACCGACGTGTTCGGGGTGCGCACCCCGCTCTCCCCGGCCACCGCCGACGCCGTCTACGACGAGCTCGCGGCCCGGCTCGCCGAGCCGGAGTTCCGGCCCCGGGCGCTGTTCGAGCGGTTCGGCATCGAGGTGCTCGCCACCACCGAGTCGCCGCTGGACGACCTCGGGCAGCACGCCAAGCTCGCCGCCGACGGCTGGGGCGGGCCGGGCGGCCGGGTGATCACCACGTTCCGGCCGGACAACGTGGCCGACATGGAGTTCGACGGCTGGGCGGACAACGTCGCGCGCCTCGGCGAGATCACCGGCGAGGACACCGGCACGTACGCCGGCTACCTGGCGGCGCTGCGCCGGCGGCGGGCGGCCTTCATCGCGGCCGGCGCCACCTGCACCGACCACGGCCACCCCACCGCGCGCACCCTGGCGCTGGGCGCGGACGAGGCGGGGCGCCTCTACGACAAGGGCCTGCGCGGGGTCGCCGACGCGGCCGACGCGGAGACGTTCCGGGCGCACATGCTGCTGGAGTTCGCCCGGATGTCGCTGGACGACGGCCTCGTGATGCAGCTGCATCCCGGCGCGGTGCGCAACCACAACCGCTGGCTGTACGCGCGGCACGGCCGCGACGTCGGCGGCGACCTGCCGCAGGCCACCGAGTACCTGCACGCGCTGACGCCGCTGCTGGACGCGTACGGCAACGACCCGCGGCTGCGGGTGGTGCTCTACACCCTCGACGAGTACACCTTCAGCCGGGAACTCGCCCCCCTGGCGGGCGGGTACGCCGCCCTGTACCTCGGTGCGCCGTGGTGGTTCCTGGACTCGCCTGAGGTGCTGCGCCGGTTCCGCGAGTCGGTCACCGAGTCCGCGGGCTTCTACAACACCGCCGGGTTCGTCGACGACACCCGCGCGTTCTGCTCCATCCCGGTACGCCACGACGTGGCCCGCCGGGTCGACGCCGCCTACCTGGCCCGGCTGGTCACCGAGCACCGCCTCGACGAGGACGAGGCCGCCGAGACCATCGTCGACCTGGCGTACCGGCTGCCGAAGAAGGTCTTCAAGATCGGAGAGAATGTCCTGTGAGTGTCACCGTCACCGCCGTCGACGTGCACGACGTGCGGTTCCCGACCGCCGCCGCGGGCGACGGCTCGGACGCGATCAACCGGGGCGACTACTCGGCCAGCTACGTCGAGCTGCGCACCGACGCCGGCGTCACCGGGGCCGGGTTCACCTTCACCAACGGTCGCGGCAACGAGCTGACCTGCGCCGCGATCGAGGCCCTCGCCCACCACGTGCGGGGCCGCACCGTGGAGGAGATCTTCGCCGACCCGGTGGCGTTCTGGCGCTCGCTGAGCGCCGACGTGCAGCTGCGCTGGCTGGGCCCGGAGAAGGGGGTCATCCACATGGCCACCGGCGCCCTGGTCAACGCGGTCTGGGACCTGCGGGCCAAGCTGGCCGGCAAGCCGATGTGGCAGCTGCTCGCCGAGCTGCCCACCGAGGAGCTGGTGGCCAGCATCGACTTCCACCACATCACCGACGCCCTCACCCCGGACGAGGCGGCGGCCATCCTCGACAAGGGGCTGGTCGGGCTGGACGAGCGCCGGGCCGGGCTGGAGCGCGACGGGTTCCCGTCGTACACCACCTCCGTGGGCTGGCTGGGCTACCCCGACGACAAGGTCCGCGCGCTGACCCGGCAGGCGTACGCCGAGGGGTGGCGGGCGATGAAGATGAAGGTCGGCGGGCTGCCGGCCGACGACCTGCGGCGGGCGCGGATCATCCGGGAGGAGATCGGGCCGGACGCGCTGCTGATGATGGACGCCAACCAGGTCTGGGACGTCGACGAGGCGATCACCAACATGACCGCCCTGGCGGAGGTGGACCCGTACTGGATCGAGGAGCCGACGCACGCCGACGACATCCTCGGGCACGCCCGGATCGCGCGGGCGGTCACCGGCCTGACGGACGGCCGGTGCCGGGTCGCCACCGGTGAGGTGGCCGCCAACCGGGTCATCTTCAAGCAGCTGCTCCAGGCCGAGGCGATCGGCGTGATGCAGATCGACGCCTGCCGGGTCGGCGGCGTCAACGAGGTCCTCGCCGAGATCCTGATGGCGGCGAAGTTCGGGGTGCCGATCTGCCCGCACTCCGGCGGCGTGGGCCTGTGCGAGTACGTCCAGCACCTGGCCGTCTTCGACTACCTGCGGGTCGGCACCAGCCTCGACGGCCGGATGGTCGAGTACGTCGACCACCTGCACGAGCACTTCGTCGACCCGGTGCGCACCCGCGAGGGGCGCTACCTGCTGCCGGAGGCGCCCGGCTACAGCTCCACGATGAAGCCGGAGTCGATCGCCGAGTTCCGCTTCCCCGACGGACCGGTGTGGCGATGATCGGCGGCGCCGCCCGGCTCGGTCTCGGGACGCTACGCCGGCTGCCGGCCGGGAGCCGCCCGCTGATCCGCCCGGGCAGCGCGCCGGCGGGGATCGTGCACCTCGGGCTGGGCGCGTTCCACCGCGCCCACCAGGCGGTCTACACCGAGGAGGCGATGGCGCGGGCCGGGGGCGACTGGGGCATCGTCGGCGTGGCGCCACGCAACCCCGACGTGGTGACGACGCTGGCCGCGCAGGACAACCTGTTCAGCGTCACCACCACCAGCGCCGAGGGGTGCCACACCCGGGTCGTCGGCGCGCTGGCGGGCACCCGGCACGCCGCCGGCGATCCCGCCGCCGTGGTGGCGCTGCTGGCCGACCCGGCGATCCGGGTGGTCACCCTCACCGTGACGGAGAAGGCGTACCAGCTCGACCCGGTGACCGGCCGGCTGCGGCCCGACCCTGAGGTCGCCGCCGACCTGCGCACCGACCGGGCGCCGGTCACCGTCCCGGGCCTGCTGCTGCGCGGGCTGCTCGCCCGCGCCGCCGCGCAGGGCCCGCCGTTGGCCCTGGTCAGCTGCGACAACCTGCCCGCGAACGGCCGCCGGCTGCGCGGCCTGGTCGAGCAGTCGATGGCGTACGCGGGGGTGCCGGAGCCGCTGGCCGGCTGGGTGCGGGAGCACGTCAGCTTCCCCGGCACGATGGTCGACCGGATCGTGCCGGCCAGCACGGCGCAGACCCTCGCCGACGCCGAGCGGGCCCTGGGGGTGGCCGACCTGGCGGCGGTGGCCGCCGAGCCGTACCGGCAGTGGGTGATCGAGGACGACTTCCCGGGCGGCCGGCCGGCCTGGGAGCGGGCCGGCGCGGTGCTCACCGCCGACGCGGGTTCCTGGGAGCGGCTGAAGCTGCGCGCCCTCAACGGCGTGCACTCGGCCGCCGCGTACCTGGGTGCGCTGGCCGGCCGGGAGACGATCGCCGAGGCGCTGGCCCTGCCGCACCTGACGACCGTGCTGCGGCAGCTGGTCGCCGAGGACGTGGCGGCCAGCTTCGAGCCGCCCGAGGGCGTCTCGGTCGTCGCGTACGGCGAGGAGGTGCTGAGCCGGTTCGCCAACCCGGCGATCCACCACCGCACCCTCCAGGTGGCCCTGGACGGCTCGCAGAAGCTGCCGCAGCGGATCCTGCACACCATCGCCGACCTGCGGGCCGCGGGGCGGTCGGCGCACTGGGCCACGCTGGTGGTGGCCGCCTGGCTGCGCTTCGCGCAGGGCCACGCCGACGACGGCAGCCCCCTGCCGCTGGCCGACCCGCTCGCCGAGGAGATCCGCGCCGCGCTCGCCGCCGGAGCGAAGACCCCGGCGGGGGCCGTCGACGCGGTGTTCGCGCTGCGCGAGGTCTTCCCCGCCGAGGTGGCCGAGGACGACGAGGTGCGCGCCGAGGTGACCGGGTGGCTGACCGCCCTGCAACGGCACGGGGTGGCCGCGACGCTGGCGGGCGCCCGGTGACGGCCGCCGCCGCGGGGGCGCCACCGGGGCGGGCCGGCGCCGTGCCGAGGGTCGCGATCGTCGGGGCCAACGGGCACGGGCGCTGGCACCGGCGGGTCGTCGCCCCACTGCACGACGCCGGGCGGCTGCGGCTGGTAGCCCTGGTCGACGTACGTCCGATCGAGGACGAGCCGGCGGCGCCGGTGCCCGACGGCACCCTGGTTTACCCCGACCACCGGGAGATGCTGCGGGCGGCCCGGCCGGACGTGGTGGTGGTCTGCACCCCGCCGCACACCCACCTGCCGATCGCCTTGGACGTGCTCGCCGCGGGCGCCGACCTGCTGCTGGAGAAGCCGCCGGTGCTGTCCACGGCCGAGCACCGGGAGTTGGCCGCCGCCGTGGCGGCCTCGGGCCGGGCGTGCCAGGTCGGTTTCCAGGCGCTCGGCTCGGCGGCGCTGACGGAGCTGACCGACGCGGTCCGGGCCGGCCGGCTGGGCACCGTCACCGGCATCGCGACGGTGGCGGCCTGGCAGCGTTCCGACGCCTACTACGCGCGGGCGCCGTGGGCCGGACGGCGCACGCTGCACGGCCGGCCGGTGCTGGACGGCGCCCTGGCCAACCCGCTGGCGCACGCGGTCATGCAGTGCCTGGCGGTCGCCGAGGCCGCCGCCGGGGACGGGCCGGTGGTCCCCGCGCGGATCGAGGTGGAGCGCTACCGGGTCCGGCCGATCGAGGTGGACGACACGGCGACCCTGCGGGTGTCGTCCCGTTCGGGGCCGCCGATCGTCGCGGCGGTGACGCTGGCCGGGGAGGACTTCGTCGCCGGGGAGGTGATCGTGACGGGTACCGCCGGCCGGGCCGTGCTGGAGTATCCGACCGACCGGTTGCTGCTGCCCGGCGACGCCGGCGCACGCGAGGTGCCGGGCCGGCGCGGGCTGCTGGAGAACCTCCTCGCCCACCGGGCCGACCCGGCGGTGCCGCTGATCGCGCCCCTGGCGAGGACGGCCCCGTTCACCGCGGTGCTGGAGGCGGTCACGACCGCGCCCGAGCCGGCGCCGCTGGGCGGCGACCTCGTCACGGCCACGGGCGACGGCCCGCAGCGGGTGCTGACGGTGCGCGGGATCAACCGGCTGCTGCGCCGGGCGGCCGACGAGGGGGCGCTGCTGTCGGAGCTGGGGGTGCCGTGGGCGGTGGCGCCGCACCGCAGGGAGCTGACGGGACAGGAGGAACCGCAACCCACTGCAACTGAACCGCCCGCCTGAGGTGGGTCCATATCGGATATAGGGGCGTCAACCCGACCGAGGGCGGCCGGGGCGATACCGGCCGATTTGATCAGTTGCAACACTTCTGCACACGTTTGTCATTGACTCGTCTAAAACGCGAAACCTACCGTTGCCTGATACCCGACCGGCAACGAACAGGTGGTCCGATAGATGTGGAAGAAGGCAGTGGGCGCGGCGATGGTCGCCGTGACGCTCGCGGCGACACCCGGGAGCGTGACAGCGGCCCCGGCCCCGGGCGGCGGGGCCGCCCCGGCGCGCAACGGCGCGGTCGACACGGCCGACGGCGGGCTCTCCTGGTTCGCCCGGCACCTCGGCCGGCAGGCGCTGCCGGCCGGGGACGGCTGGGCGGCTGAGGGGACCGGCACGACCGGCGGCGCGGCGGCGGCCCCGGAGCAGGTGCACGTGGTCTCCAGCCGGGCCGAGCTGGTCGCGGCCCTCGGCGGCGACAACGCCACCAACCGGGGCAACGCCACCCCGAAGATCATCTACGTCAGGGGCGAGGTCGACGGGTTCGAGGGGCCCGACGGGGCCCTGCTCGACTGCGCCGGCCTCGCCGATCCGGAGTACTCGCTGGCGGCGTACCTCGCGGCGTACGACCCGGCGGTCTGGGGCCGGGTGGCGCCGAGCGGGCCGCTGGAGGCGGCGCGGGTGCGCTCGGTGACGAACCAGACCCGGCAGACCCAGATCAACGTCGGCCCGAACACCACGATCGTCGGCCTGCGCGGCGCCCGGCTGACCGGCCTGACGCTGATGCTCGACGGCGCGCACAACACGATCGTGCGGAACCTGACGTTCGACGACGCCCGGGACTGCTTCCCCGCCTGGTCCCCCACCGACGGCGACGCCGGCAACTGGAACTCCCAGTACGACCAGATCTCGGTGCGCCGCAGCGAGCACGTCTGGATCGACCACAACACCTTCACCGACGGCGACAACCCGGACAGTGCCCAGCCGGTGTACCTCGGCCGGCCGTACCAGGTGCACGACGGGTCGCTGGACGTCACGCACACCGCGAGCCTGGTGACCGTGTCGTACAACCGCTTCGTGGGGCGGGACAAGGTCATGCTGATCGGCTCGTCCAACACCGTCGGCCCGGACGTCGGGCGGCTGAAGGTGAGCCTGCACCACAACCTCTTCGACGGGGTGCTCCAGCGGCTGCCCCGGGTGCGCTTCGGTCAGGTCGACGTGTGGAACAACCACTACCGGCTGGCCGGCGACGGCTTCGCCTACGCGATCGGCGTCGGGGTGCAGTCCGCCGTGGTCGCCGAGAACAACTTCTTCAGCCTCGGCGCCGACGTCACGCCCGACACCCTGCTGTACGACTGGGGCGGCACCGCCGTCACCACCCGGGGCAACTGGGTCCGCTCCGCCGGTGACCGGCCAAGGCCCGTGGACCTGGTGGCCGCGTACAACGAGGCGCACGAACCGGACCTGGCCCCGGACGCCGGCTGGACGCCGACCCTGCGCCGCGGTCCGGTGCTGCCGGCGCCCGCGGTGCCGGCGGTCGTCGGGGCGCTGGCCGGCGCGGACCGGCTGCTCATCTAGGACGCCGTCCGCCGCGTCGTCCCGCGCGGCGGACGGACGGCCGGTGGGCCGCCGCGCCCGGCGCTCAGCGCGGCGGCCCACCGGTGCCCACCCCACCACCAGGAGGTGCACCATGAACCGGACACCCCGCTCCCGGACGCGCACGCCGAGACTGCTCGGCGCGGCGCTCACCGCCGGCGCCCTGGCCGTCGGCACGGTGCTCGCGACTACCTCGTCGGCGCACGCCGACACCCTGTTCAGCGACACGTTCTCCGACGGCGCGGCCGACGGGTGGTCCCGCTCCGGTGGCAGCTGGTCGGTGGTGACCGACGGCTCGTACGCCTACCGGCAGTCCGGCACCAGCAGCGACGCCCGGGCCCTGGCCGGCGCGGGCACCTGGACCGACTACGGGGTGCAGGCCCGGGTCCGGCCGACCGGCTTCGGCGGGGCGAGCCGGCACGCCGGGGTGATCGCCCGAGCGCAGAGCAGCAGCAGCTACTACGCGCTGGTGGTGACCGCGAGCGGCGGCGTGCAGCTGCTCCGCCGCTCCGGCGGCGACCCGGTGTCGCTGGGATCCGCCCCCGCCGGGATCACCGTCGGCAGCTGGGCGACCCTGCGGCTGGAGGCGGTCGGCAGCTCGCTGCGCGGCTACGTCGACGGCACGCTGCGGGTGCAGGCCACCGACGGGGCGTTCGCCGCTGGCCGGATCGGCCTGGCCACCTCGTACGCGAGCGCCACCTTCGACGACGTCCAGGTGGACACGGCCACCGGTGCGCCGCCCACCGGCACGCCGACCGGCGGGCCCACCCTGCCGCCGACCGGGCCGCCGATCGACCCGGGCGCCCCGCCGGTCGGTTTCGCCTCGGTGCACGCGCTCGGCCAGAACGGCACCACCGGCGGGGCCGGCGGCCCGACCGTCACGGTGGACACCCCCGCCGAGCTCCTCGCCGCGATCGGCACGGCCGGCCCGCTGACCGTGCGGGTGGACGGGATGATCGCGCTGCCCGGCCCGATGCACGACGTCACCTCGGACAAGACCATCGTCGGCGTCGGCGCCGGCTCCGGCATCACCGGCGGCGGGCTGAACATCGGCCTGCCGGTGAGCGACGCGACCAGCCCGCCGGCGAACGCCGTGCACAACGTGATCGTGCGGAACCTGAACTTCCGCAACACCGTCGACGACGCGATCAACGTGCAGATGTTCTCGCACCACGTGTGGATCGACCACAACGACCTGGCGTACGGCTACGACGGGCTGATCGACGTCAAGCGCGGATCCAGCTACGTCACCGTGTCCTGGAACCACACCCACCACCACACGAAGAACATGCTGCTCGGCCACGACGACCGCAACGCCGCCCAGGACGTCGGCAACCTGAAGGTCACGTACCACCACAACTGGTTCGACCGCACGCCGCAGCGCAACCCCCGGGTCCGCTACGGCGACCCCGTGCACGTGTTCAACAACTACTTCGTCTACAACACCGACGTCGGGGTGGCCTGCCAGCTCGACTCCGGCTGCGTCGTCGAGGGCAACTACTTCGAGGACGTCGAGGTGCCCTGGTCGATCAGCTACTCCGGGGACCGGGGCCGCATGATCGCCCGCGACAACGTGCTCGCCGGCACCAGTGAGCCCGGCGACGCGGGCGGCACCGTCCAGGAGCCGCGCACGTTCTACCCGTACACCCTGACCGATCCGGTCACCGTGAAGTCCGTCGTCACGGCCGGCGCCGGCACCGGCAGGCTCCCCTACTGACCGCCCCGCCGCGGACCGCCGGGCGTGGTCGGATCAACCCCTGAGCCGGACCCGGGGGTGGCGGGTCGGGCCGACCGTCGCCCTGCCTCCACTCGTCGTCGGACATCACCTGGCGACAGCCCCCACCAGGGCGGCGGCGGCCCCGCGGACCAGCCGGTCCCGCGGGGCCGTCGCATGTGGTCACCCTTTTCGCGGGAGCGTACGGCCGCGACGGTAGCGTGGCGCCTCAGCACGGCCCGTGGGGCGGCTCTCCCGCCGGCGCGGCGCTCGCGATCGTACGGAGGAGGATGCATGTCCCACGGCGACGACCCGTTCGCGGCACGCGAGGACGCGGCCTCGCGGCCGAGCTTCGACCTCGCGCTACGCGGCTACGACAAGCGGCAGGTGGACCGCTACGTCGAGCAGGTCGACGGCGAACGGTCGGCGCGGGCCGCGGAGCGGGACCGGGTCTCGGCCCAGCTGCGGGAGCTGACCGTCGAGGTGCACCGGCTGCGCGCGGAGGCGACCGAGCTGCGGGACCGGCCGGCGCAGCCGGACCGGGCGTCCTTCCGCGACCTCGGTCCGATGGTCGACCAGATCCTGGCCCTGGCCGAGAAGCAGGCCGGGGCCATCACCGACGCCGCCGGGCAGCGGGCCGCCGAACGCGAGGCCGAGGCGGAGCGGGTGCTCGCCGAGGCCCGCGAGCAGGCCGCCACGACGCTGCGGGAGCTGACGGAGGAGGCGGCCGCGCGGCGCGAGGAGCACGACCGGGAACACGAGGAACGCCGCGCCAACGCCCAGGCCGAGCTGGCCAGGATCCGGGAGGCGGCGGAACGGCTGCGGGCGGCGGGCGAGGCGGCCCACGACCACGCGGTGCAGGAGGCGAAGCGGATCGACGAGCAGACCGCCCAGCAGGTCGAGCAGGCCCGCGTCGAGTCCGAGGCGTTCCTGGCCTCGGCCCGCGCCCAGATCCAGCAGGAGGTACAGGCGGCGCGCGCGAAGACCCAGCAGGAGCTGGGCCAGTGGCAGGCCGGCGTGGAGCGGGAGATCAACGACCGGCGGGCCGCCGCCGAGCAGGAGATCGCCGAGCAGCTCGCGTCCGCCGAGCGGGAGCTCGGTGCCCAGCGTACGGCGGCCGAGCAGGAGATCGCGACGTTGATCGCGGAGGCCCAGCAGTACGCGGCCAAGGTGCGCCAGCACGTGGACGAGCAGGCCGCGACCCACCAGCAGCAGCTCGCCGCGACGCAGCAGGGCATCCGGGACCGGCGGGAGGCGCTGGCGCGGATGCAGTCCGAGCTGGACGCCGCCCAGCAGCAGCTGGCACAGGCGCGGCAGGAGAGCGCGGGCGTCGAGCACGAGTTCGCCGAGGTGCAGCAGCGCCTCGCCGAGACCCGGCAGGAGCTGACCGACGAGCTGCGCCGCCTCGACGAGGCGCGCCGGGCCGCGGACTCCGCCGAGCAGCACGCCAAGGAGGTCCGCGCCCGGGTGAAGCGGGAGGCGAAGCGGGTGGCCGACCTGGCCGCGGCGGCGGTCATGGCAGCCGCCACGGGCGGCGCGGAGACCGCCGAGTACCCGCAGGTCGCGGCCCGGCCGAGGCCGGACCGGCCGGCGCCGGTGGCGGTGCGACCCGCCGACGACGCGACCCCGGAGGGCGGCGACGACGCGGCGGCGACCGCCCCCGGCGACGGCGGGCGGGCCCCGGCCGAGGCACCGGCGCCGCAGCCGGCGAACCAGGTGGTCACGGCCGGCTGACCCCGGTGACGGCCGGGCGGGCAACGGCCGACGCCCGGACGGCCCGACCTCGGCGGCCGCCGCCCGCCGGGCGGCTCCGTGACGTACGCACGGACGTCGCGGACCAGGACATCGAAGGTCCCGCCGAGCCCGTCGCGGTCCAGGCCGGGCAGCTCGGCCTGGACCCGCGCTGGTTGTCGGGCCCGAGTCACCGGGCCGTCAGGTGCCCGTCGCCGGGCCTCACGGAGCGGACGACCCCGGACGAGGCGGGAACGGGCCGGGGCCGGCGGGCGGGACCGGCGGATCGAAGGCCACCGGAGGATCGGCTGCCGGCGGCCGCGCGGCGGGGACGGGCGGTCCGGCGTACGGCGGCACCGGGTGGTGAGGCGGCGCGGTGTGCCACGTCGTTCCGCCGTCACCCGAGGGCCAGGCCGCGGCGGGTCGCCGCAATGCGTCGACGGTTCGTACCGCGTCCGCGATGGCCGCCAGCTTCCCGTACCGCCAGGCGGGGTGGAACAGTGCGTGCGTCCAGTGCACCGTCAGCGCCGCCAGCACGAAGGGACGAGCGGTGTCGGCCAACGTCACTCCCATCAGGCTGACGTCCCGCACCCCGACGAACACGCTCAGGCCGCAGGCGGCGATGGCGACGGCGGAGGTCCACCTCCGGCGGCGCAGCAGTGCGAAGACGCTCGCGATCAGGGCCAGGGCGATCAGGTCGGGGTCGCCGCCGAGCAGCAGACAGGTGTAGCCGACCAGGCGCACGTCGAGTGCCCGCCGTGACGAGCGGGCGGCGAGCCGTCCGGTCACCGCCTCGCCCCGCGTGGCCCGCTCGGCCAGGTCCCGCCTGCCGCGGCGACTGACGAGCACCGCGTACGTCTCGACCAGCGCCAGCACGACGACCGCGACGATCCCGGACGGCTGCCCCCACTCCCCGTCCATGGTGCGGCTGCTGACGAGGAGCAGCGCCAGGGGCACGAGCGGGAGCGCCCAGACGGCCCCCGGCACCCCGCCGACGCCGACGACGAGCGCCATGGTGCCGGCGAGCACGGCGAGCGGGAAGGCCAGGACCACCACGGGGCCGCTGAGAGTGAAGCCCAGCACCACGGCGGCCACGACGGCGGCGGCGATCCAGTAACGGCCCCAACGCAGGTCACCGGCTGTGGCGGCGCCGGGGGCCGGGACAGCGTCCGGCGCGGATAGCCTGCGCCAGAATGGCACGGCCGCCGGCCGGGGCGGCGGTACGGCGGTGGAAGCGTGGTCCGGGCCGGGTACGGTCGGTGGCTGGGTCATGACGTCCTCCCGGGCTCCGTCGGTCCGTCCTGCTGGGCGGCACGCACGTCGTCGATCAGTCCGGTCATCGGCTCGGGGCCGACCCGTTCGATCACACCCTCGTCGAGCAACTCCCGGACGGAGAGAGGGAGCAGATACTGGGTGCCGCCGCCGTCGCGGCCGAACGCGCCCGCCGCCGGGCCCGTCTCCACCTGGAGTGGTTTCACGACGCGGTACTGCCGGTCGAGTGGGGTCATGTCGGCGCCGAACGGGGACAGCTCCGCCGGGAGCGGCGGCAACGAGCGCGCCTGCTCCGAGGTCCCCTCCGGACTGGCGTAGCGCCCCCCGGAGATGGTGCCGTCGTTGTTCTCATGACCCTCGCCGCCCTGCCGGATCATCACCTCGCCGGGCTGGAGCGTCCGGCTTTCCTTGACGGCCTTCTCGTCGCGGACGACGAACCCGTCCTGCTTCGGGTAGTCCTGCACACGGTGACCCGCACCGGCGGCCGGTTCCCCGGGGCCGCCCGGCTCCTGGGTCTTGTCCTTTTCCTCCGGGCCGCCCGGTTCCGGGGGCTTGGCCTTGATGAACTTCTCGAGGAAGGCCTCCCGGTCGTACCCACGCACCCGCAACGGCGCGATCTGCTCGCGGTACTCCTGCCGCGTCCGCCAGGCCGGGCCGTCGCGGCCGGCGACATCGGGTCCGTCCGGCGGCGGTCCGTCCGGCGGCGGCGCGTCGGCCGCCGCACCCGCACGGGCCTCGGCGGGCCGCGCGTCGGGCGCCGCGGACGACGTCGCGGTCCGAGCGGCACGCCGATCGTCCGTCGCCTCACCGGCGCCACCGGCGGGGGATTCGACGCTTGCGTCGCGCCGGGCCGGGGCGCGGTCGGCAACCCGCTCGGCGGCCGGTTCCCGTGGCACCGAGCCGAACACCTCCCGGTCGAACCACCGCTCCAGGTTCAGTCCGTGCCGCGTCGTCAGGACCTCCGCGACGAAGGCTCGTGCGGTGTCGCCCCGTCCGGGGCTGTCGCCTCCGGTGTCACCGTGCTCCGGTGTCGTGTCGTTCTCCCGGTCGATCGGCATCATGCCTCCTGTGGTGTGGGGTCGGGAGTCGGGTCGTCGGCTGCCGCGGCGGGATCGACGTACGCCCGCAGCCAGCCGGCGGTCGGCCACGCGTGCAGCGCGCTCTCGGCCCGCGCGGCCCAGTCCGGGTCGCCGAACCGTGCACCGACGGCGTCCTCGAGGGCGGAGGGGGCGCACACGCCGAGCAGCAACCGCCGTGGCGTCGTCTCGGGGTACGTCGCGGCCAGGCGGGCGCGGGTCAGGCGGAGCTGCTCACCGACGGTGCGCCCGGGCACCGGCGCGCCCAGCCACCGCTCCCACCGCGCGCTCGCCGGGTGCCGGCCGGCGTCGGGCCCCGTGACAGCGAGCAGGTGCAGGTCACGCAGTACCCGGACCCACCGGTACGCCGGTGCCAGCCAGGCGGGCTCATCCGGGGGGCACGGCGGCGCGCCGTCGAGCCCGGCGAGCAGCGCGGCGAGCACGTGCGCGGCGAGTCGGGCCGGCCCGATCGCGCGCGCGAACATCACCGACCTGTTGGCCACCGCGGCGTCCACCGCCTCCGCCAGGCACAGCCGCAGGTGGCCCCGGTCGTGCGCTTGCAGCGCACGGAGGAGGTCCGCGCCGGGCGGCAGCTGTGGGTGACCGACGAGGTGCCCGACCACCGTCAGTTCGGCCCACAGGGTCAACCGTGGATCGGCGGTCGCCAGTCGGCGCGCCCGGACCAGCTCCTCCAGGGACGCGGGCGGTCCGGCGGCCGGGTCGACGGCCGTGGCCAGCAGCGCCGCTGACGCGGGCGGCTCGGGCGTACGCCGTTCCCGCCCGGTGCCGTCGGGCATCCGGGCCAGCACCGGTGCGTCCATGCCGTCCGTGAACACGGCCGCGGTGCCGGGCCGCAGGGCGACCAGGTACTCGGACTGCCGCGGCGACAGGTTCATCGTGGCGCCGACGGCGTCCCGGTCGTCGCGTGCCGGCAACCGGTGCACGATCTTCACGGCCGTGTTCTTGATGACGTCGGCGATGAGCTTGTCCGGGATCTGCTCGGCGATGACCAGCCCTTCCCCGTACGCGCGGATCTCGGCGAGCATCCCGGCGAACATCTCGACCGCCTGGTCGACCGCGCCGCCGGCGCCGGTGCGCCGCAGCAGTCGGTGCGCCTCCTCGATCACCGTCAGGTGCCGCAGACGATCGGCGTCGACGGCGTGCACCCGCAGGTGCTCCGTGAGCCGGACCAGCAGCGTGCCGATGAGGAACGCCTTGTCCCGGTCGTCGCCGACATCCTCGAGCTCGATGACGACGGGGCGGCGCAGCAGCTCCGCGACGTCGATCGGGTACCGGCCGTCGAAGAAGCGTCCGGTGGTGCCCGACCGTAGGCTGGACAGGCGTACCCGGATGAACCCTCGCACGTTGTCCCGTACCTCCCGCCCGTAGCCGATCTCGTCCACGACGTCGGCGGCGGTCCGCTCCAGATCGCCCAGGCGCGGGTACCGGGGCCGCAGCGGGACCTCGCCGGTCTCCGGGTCGACGTCGGGCCGGCCGAGCACCAGGTCCCAGCCGAGTTCCTCGTAGCACCGCGTGAGCGCGGTGGTGAGGACCTGGGGGAACGGCTCCTCGGCCTGGAACGCGGCGAGGAACGATGCGCGGACCAGGTCGAGGTGCGTCTGCAGCGGGAACCCCGCGGCCGGCTCCAGCGGGTTGAGCCCCACCGGGACGTCGGTGGGCGCGCCGGGCCTGACCACCACCACGTCGGCGAGCCCAGCCAACCGCGTGGCCATCGCCCGGTACTCCGCCTTGGCCGGTTCGATCACCAGCCACGGCAGTCCCTGTCGGGTCGCCTCCTCGAGCAGGTGCCGGACGGTCTGCGACTTACCCGCCCCGGTGGCACCACAGACGAAGGTGTGCCGGTTCAGGCTGCCGTGCGGCAGCCGGATCGCTCCGGCCGGCCGCTCGTCCCGGTCGAGCACCTCCCCGAGCGTGACGGCGGCCGGCGCCGCCTCCGTCTCGGCAACGACGTCGAAGTCCGGGCGGCGTACCCGGCGGACCCCGGGAATCTCGTCGCGGGGCGCGCGGGCGAGCGCGGCGAGCACGCCGGAACCCGCGGCGAAGCGACCGGGAAGCGCATCGGTCGTGTCCAACTCCGCCAGCCCGGCACTCCGGTCGCCGGTGACGAGGGTGTACGGCAGATCCGGGGCCTGAAGCGCCGCCGCGACGAGGGCCGCGACCCGCAGCGCGGCGTCCTCGTCGCCGCCGCCCGCCGCGAGGGTCAGCCTCCACAGGCCGCTGGTCTCCGCCCGGCGCAGTTCCCGGTGCCGCTCTCCGTGCCGCTGCGCCTGCACGGCGGCCAGCGGTGAGGTTCCCGCTCGGCTACGCGCCAGCCGGTCCGCCGCCTCGACAGCGGCGGTCAGCCCGGCCGCCTCGTCGGCGCCGATCGGCTCGGCGAGCACGAACCAGGCGAACGGCCCCGCCCAGATGGACAGCAGGCAGTCCTCCAGCGAGGGTGGCGGCTCGCCGCGCCCTTCGGCGGGGTTCGGGGACTCGACGGTGAGCGGATCCACGATGGCGCCGATCGTGGTCCACCGTGGCATCCGCGCACAGAGCCTCCGAGCGGCGCCCGGAGGCAGAGGGCGGCCGTGCGCGCCCAGGGGCAGGGCGAGCCGGTGCCCGCCGTCCCCCATGGACGGTGCCGGCTCGGCAGTCGGCACACCGCCGGCAAGTAGCCGGACCGGACCGCCCGTCCGCTCCCGACACCACGCCCACAACACCGGCAGGTTGCGCCGATGGGCGCCGCTGAGCGCGGCGAGCCGATGGGCGCGGTCCGGCTCACCGACCGGCTGCTCGCCGGAGGCGGAGCGAGGGATGCTGTCCACCGCGTAGACCGGGATGCTGGCGAGCAGGTCGGGCAACCGGACCCGCGGCGCGGCGGAGATGGCCCTCACCGGTCACCACCCGGGGAGGTCGCGATCGACGGCGAGCGGTACGGCGAAGCAGTCCCAGGTGCCAGCGTGTGGGCGTCCGCCGGCAGCAGTTCCATCCGGACGCGGGGTAGCGTCACGATGTCCGGGTTGGTCTCCACCGGAGTCAGGGACAGTCCGTGCGGCGCGTGGTTCACCAGCAGCAGCAGGTAGTCCGGCAGGCGCTGCAGCACCGTGGGCTCCAGGGCGTACTCGTACACGCGGGAGGCACTGGTCGCCAGCGTCCAGTTGGTTCCCTCGGCGAGGCTGCGGGTGGTGCCCCAACTGCGCCCGACGGTGTGCGTCTCGCTCGCGCCACGCGTCGTACCGGTGCCGGTCCCGCTGGTCCAGCCGCTGCCCTTGGTGGCACTGCTCGGCCAGCCGGCACCCCACGGCCCGCTGGCGGAGGCGTTGCCGGACGTACCGCGGTTGGTCGATCGGGTCGACGCGCTGTTGGTGCCGGTGCCTGTCGACTCGGTGGTCCCCTCGTTGTCACCCACCGTGTGTGTCTCGTTGCCCCCGAGGGTCGCGGTGAGCTGGGTGAGCGCCACCCGGTGATGGCGGCCGACGAAGTCGGCAGCCCGGGTCGCCTCCTCGTGCTGGCCCAGCCGCATGAACGCCACGACTCCTGAGCCGAGTCCCCGCAGCGCCTCGTCGCGCAGATGCCGGAAGACGAGCAGCAGCGGTACCCGGTGACGGGCACACAGGTCGGACAGGCGCTCCAGGTGGCGCTGGGACAACTCGTCGGCGCCGGCCACGATCAGCACGTCCGGTCGGTCGGGGGCGTCGACCGCGACGATGTGCGGAAGGGCCTGCACGACCATGTCGCGCAGCAGGTCGTCGCGCACGCTGTTGCCGTCCGTGCCCAGGGCGACGCAGGTCAGCTGCGGCGCGGGAGCGTCGCCGCGCGGCACGGTGCCGAGCCCGGTCAGCGGCTCCAGCGCCGCCACCATGCGTCGGAGCGCACGCAGGGCGTCGCGTTGCTCCCCCTCGGCGAGCAGGGCGTCCGCCAACTGGCCGATCTCCTCGGCGGTGAGCAGCGGCGAGGGCTCGAAGCGACCGGACACGACGCGCAGCGCCGCGACGATCCGGCCGATCGAGACGTCGTCCGCGAGTACCCGGCAGACGTCGTGCAGCAGGGTGGTGTCGAGGCTGCGGTCCTCACGCCCCTCCGGTCCGGCTCGGCCGTGCGTCATCTCCACGAGGGCGTCCACCAGCTCGTCGACGGGCAGGCCGGCGAGGAGCCGGCACCGGGCGAGGTCCCGGGGCAGCGACTGGTGGTCGAATCGGTGCCCGGCCAGGTGCGCCAGCCGGACGAGTTCCCGCGCGACCCCCTGACCGGAGAGGTCGGCGACCCACACCCGGCACCCCGCGGCCAGCGCACCGGCCCCGTACACGGTCAGCAGCGCCTCCCAGCCCCAGGGCGCGCCGCCGTACACGTCGAGACGACGCGGTGGCGCGGGGACGGACAACCACTCGTCGACGCCGTCCAGCCGGGCGTGCTCGGCGGCGACCCAGGCCTGCGCCTGCCGTTGCCAGTCCAGCAGTTCCTCCCGCACCTGGGCGGACACCGTCCGACGGGCCGAGTGGACCGCTGCCTGCCGGGCCATGCACAGCATCAGCCACCCGACGGTGGCGACCGCCGACAGGAGCGCGATCGCGATGCTGGCGCCCGCCCGGGTCGGATGCCCGGAGTTGACGACGGCGCCGCAGAACAGGAGCACCGCCGCACCGCCGCCGAGGAGCCCGCCAGCCTTCGCCTGGCGGCGTGTCCGCAGGAGGCTCGCCTCGTACGCGGCGTCCCGGTGCCTGGCGAGGGCGGCGGGGTCCAGCGGGCGCAGCGGGAACGGGCGCAGCCCTCGGGAACGGTCCTGGAACCGCCAGCCCAGACGCGGGCCAGGGGTGAACAGCCGGTGCCAGGGGGCCTCGGCTACGGCGGCCGGTGCCGTCGCCTCTGGCGTGGGCGGCGGTACGGGGGACGTCATGCCCGGGCCTCCCGCGGTGCCCGGCCGTCGGCCGTCGCCTCGGCGGCGGGCCACCGAAGCGGCGCGGTGGCTGCCACAGGGACCTGCACCATGTCGGTCCTCCTTTTCGTTCGCGACGGGCCGGTCGATCGCCCGGCCAACATGGGAATTGCTGCAAGGGCCGTTACGACTTGGTGGGACACGCTCCTGGGGATTCCGCGAATGGATGTGGCATCCCCGAGGGCGATCACGCGGTACCGCGATCACCTCCCTGTCTACCGGCCTGGTGTTTTGTTCACCGACCTCGGCCATTGCTGAAAAACAATGAGTGCACGACGATGGCCGGGTGGGACGCCGTGAGAGGGCGTTGGATCCCGACGCCGACCCGATCCAGCACTTCGCCGTCGACCTGCGCCAACTGCGCCACCGCGCGGGATTGACCTACCAGGAGATGTCGGGCCTGGCCAACTACTCGGTCACCGCCCTGTCGCAGGCCGCCGGCGGGCGGGATCTGCCGACGGCGTCGGTGCTGCGGGCGTACGTCCGAGTGTGCGGTGGCGACGAGAACGCCTGGGTCCGGCGGTTGTTGACGCTCACGGCGTCGGTGCCCGGCAATCAGCGGAAGACGGTCGAGGCGGAGCCCACGGCTCCCCCTTATCTCGGCATGGAGACCTACCAACCCGAGGACAGGGATCGGTTCTTCGGCCGCGAGCGACTGGTCGCGCAGTTGCTGGAAAGGATCGAAGCGCAGTCCTTTCTCGCCGTTTTCGGCCCCTCGGGAAGCGGTAAGTCGTCGCTGATCCGGGCAGGGTTGATCGGCACGATCCGGGCCGGCGACGCACCGGCCGGTCGGCACCGATCGGCCCTGTTGCTCACCCCGGGGCAGCAGCCGCTGCGTGCGCTGGCCAGCAGCCTCGCCGCCCTCGCCGAGCTTCCCCCGGCGGCTGTCCTGGCAGACCTCGACAGGGACCCGGCCAGCGCCGACCTCCTCGTCCGCACCGCGCTGGCCGGGCGACCGCAGGGCACCGAGGTGGTGCTGGTCGTCGACCAGTTCGAAGAGGTTTTCACCCTCTGCGGCGACGCCTGCGAGCGCGACCGGTTCATTTCCGCGCTGCTCGGCATCGCCCTGCGACCGCACTGCCCCGGCAGAGTGGTCCTCGGCGTCCGGGCGGACTTCTACGGTCACTGTGCCGGCAACCGGCCGCTGCTCGACGCCCTCCAGGACCGGCAGTTCCTGGTCGGGCAGATGTCCACCGACGAGCTACGGACAGTGGTCACCGAACCGGCCAGACGGGCGGGCCTGCGAGTCGACTCCACCCTGGTCGCGGCCGTGGTGGCGGACCTGCGGGCAGGCGGCGGACCCGGGGCGCTTCCGCACCTGTCCCACGCCCTGCTCGAGACCTGGCGACACCGCCACGGTGACAAGCTCACCCTCGACGCCTACCAGGCCGCCGGCGGGCTGAGCGGTGCAATCGCCCAGACCGCGGACCACCTGTACGACAACCTGGATGAGCCCGGCCGGAGGACCGCCAGGTGGATCCTGCTCCGGCTGACCGTCGGCGAGGGCGGTGAGGCGACCCGCCGCCCGGTGGACCGTGCCGAATTGACCGCAGGACCGGGCGGCCAACGGGCCGTCGACACGGTACTGACAGCGTTGACCGCCGCCCGCCTGGTCTCGGTCACCGACGGCCAGGTGCAGCTCGCGCACGAGGCGTTGCTGCACGCGTGGCCCACGTTCCAGACCTGGCTGACCGACGACCGCGACGAGTTGCGCCTGCAGCGACGGCTCAGTCATGCCGCCGCCGAGTGGACGACGCACGACCGCGACGCCGGCTTCCTCTGGAGAGGCAGCCGCCTCGCCGTCGCCTGGCAGTGGGCGCAGGCGCATCCGGAGGCGGTCAACGAGCGGGAACGCGAGTTCCTCGCCGCCAGTGGCGCGCTGGAGCGTGACGAGCTGACCGCCAGCCGCCGCCAGAACCGCCGACTGGCCGTCCTGGCGGCCACCCTTGCCGTGCTGGTGGTGCTCGCCGCAACCGCGACGGCCATCGCCGTCGACCAGCGGCGCACGCTCGCCCGGGAACGGGACCGGGCCACCGCCGAGAAGCTCGCCGTCCAGGCGGCGAGCAGCCCGCACCCACTCGCGCTGCTGCTCAGCATGGAAAGCCTCCGGCTGCACCCGTCCGACCGTGGTCGCGCGGCCCTGCTGGACGGCGTACTGCGGCCACAGCGCAACACGACCACCCTGACGGGACACACCGGCAGCGTGCACGCGGTCGTCCTGAGCGCCGACGGGCGGACAGTTGTCTCCGCGGGTGACGACCGCACCATCCGCCGCTGGGACGTGGCGACCGGAGCTCCCGTCGGAGCGCCCCTCACCGGACACACCGACCCCGTCGAGGGCCTGGCGACCAGCCCGGACGGCATGATCGTCTCGGGTGGCGACGACGGGACGATCCGGCGCTGGGACGGCACTACCGGTCAGCCCCTCGGCGACCCGATCCGGGGGCACTCCGACAACGTCAAGTCCGTCGCGATCAGCGCCGACGCCGCGATGATCGTGTCGGGGGGCAAGGACCGCACGGTCCGCCGCTGGCACGCCGCGACCGGTGCCGCGCTGGGTCCACCGCTCCTCGGCCACACCGACCACGTGTGGGCCGTCGCCATGGGCGCCGACCGGCGGTTGATCGTCTCGGCGGGCCGGGATCACACCGTCCGTCGCTGGGACGGCGACAGCGGACGCCAGCTCGGGGCGCCGCTGCGCGGACACGCCGGTCCGGTGTTGGACGTCGCCGTGCACACCGGCAGTTCGTTGATCGTCTCGGGCGGCCAGGACGGCACGGTGCGGCGCTGGAACGCCGCCTCCGGCACACCCGTCGGCAGACCCCTGACCGGACACAGCGCCCCGGTGGAGGCGGTCGCCGTCACCCCGGACGGTAAGACCATCATCTCGGCCGGGCGGGACCGGACGGTGCGGCTGTGGAACGCCCGCACCGGAGCGCCGCTCGACGCGCCCCTGCTCGGTCACCGGGACCAGGTGCGGTTCGTCGCGGTCAGCAGGGACGGCGGCACCATCGCCACCGCGGGCCGGGACCGGACCGTCCGGCTCTGGCGGACCGAGCCGGCGGCGCCGATCGGCCCGACTTTGCGCGGTGTCAAGGACCAGTTCGCCCGGGTGGCCACGCACCCGCGCCAGGCGATGATCGCCTCCGGCCACGGCGACGGTACGGTCCGCCGGTGGCATGCCGGCACCGGCGAGCCGATCGGCGCGCCACTCGCGGGCCACCTCGACCAGGTCACGTCGGTGGCTTTCTCGCCCGACGGCCGGCGCATCTACTCCGCCAGCCAGGACGGCACGCTCCGACGGTGGGACGCCGCCACCGGTGCGCCGATCGGAGCGGCGTCGCCGGGCCACACCGCCGAGGTCGCCTCGGTCGCGGTGGACCCGACGGGCGCCGTGGTCGCCACGGCGGGCTGGGACGGCACGGTACGCCGGTGGGACGCCGAAACCGGAGCCCCGCTCGGCCCGCCGCTGCTCGGCCACACGGACACGGTCAACACCGTCCTGTTCGCACAGAGCGGCGCGATGATCGTGTCCGCGGGTCACGACGGAACCGTCCGCCGCTGGGACACCCGCACGGGATCCGCGCGGGGCGGTCCGCTCCTCGCGGGGGCGCCGGTCGAGGCACTGGCCGTCAGCGCGGACGGCACGGTCGTCGCGGCGGCGTCCGCGCCGAACGCCGTGCGCCGTTGGGACGTCGAATCGGGCAGTGAGGTGGGTGTGCCACTCGTCGGGCACCACGAGGCGGTCACGCAGGTCGCGTTCGACCCCGGTGGTCGGACCATCTCCGCAGTCGACCGCGACGGAGTGATCGTCCGGTGGGACGTCGGGACCGGTCGTCGGACCGGACCCCCGCTGTCCGGCTACGTCGACCACGTGGGGAGGGTGGCCTTAGTACCGGGGTCCGCGGCGGTAGCCGTCGCCAGGCCGGACCAGACGATCCAGATGTTCCCCGTCGACGTACGACAGTGGGAGGACCACGCCTGCGTCATCGCCGGACGCAACCTCACCCCCGCGGAATGGAACCGGTACGTCGGTCACGGGCAGCCGTACCACCGCACGTGCGCCCGCTTCCCGGTGCCGTCCGGTCCGTAGGCCGCGTTCCACGAGGTCGACGGCCGGCGGGCACGGGCTCGACATCGTCTGGTCCAACCAGTTGACGGGTTGATGTGGTCTGCCCCACACTCCACGGCATGGCGTTCGCTCCCGTCCCCCGCTCCTCGGTCTCCGACCACGTCTTCGGCCAGATCCGCGACGCGATCGTCAGCGGCGTCTACCGCCCCGACGAGGCGCTGCCCGGCGAGCGGGAGCTGGCCGCCACCTTCGGGGTCAACCGGCACGCCGTGCGGGAGGCCCTGCGCCGCCTCCAGCAGCTCGGCCTGGTGCGGGTCAGCCAGGGCGGCGCCACCCGGGTGCTGGACTGGCGGGTGCACGCCGGGCTCGACCTCGCCCTGTCGCTCACCCGCTTCCACGACACCCTCCCGGTGGACACCCTGGTCCGCGACATGCTGGAGATGCGGGCCTGCATCGGCGTCGACGCGGCCCGGCTCTGCGCCGAGCGCGGCGACCCGGCGGTGCGGGCCGCGATCCTGCGGGCCGTCGAGGAGTACGCGGGCCTGGCGCCGGACCTCACCGGGATGGGCGAGGCCACCATCGTGCTCTGGCGGCACATCGTCGCCGGCTCCGGCAACACCGCCTACCTGCTGGCCTTCAACAGCCTCGTGGCCGGCGCGCTCGCCGTCGGCGAGGTGCCGCCGCAGCGGCGCGCCGCGGAACTGCTCGACGTCGCGGGCCACCGCCGGCTCGCCGACGCCGTCGTCACCGGCCGGTCCGCCGACGCCGCCCGCGAGGCACGGGCCCTGCTCACCGCCCCCCTCACCACCCCCGCCGCAGCACCGAGAAGGGAAGCCCGGGCATGATCCCCGCCGTGCTCTACGCCGTACCGGCGTTCCTGCTCCTCATCGTCGTCGAGGCGCTCTCCTACCGGTTCGCCCCCGACGACGGCGAACGCGGGTACGAGCTGCGCGACACCGCCACCAGCCTGACCATGGGCGCCGGCAGTCAGGTCATCGGCGTGCCGTGGAAGCTGGCGACAGTCGGCCTCTACGCCGCCGCGTACACCCTCACGCCGATCCAGCTCTCCCCCACCAGCGTCTGGACGTGGGTGCTGCTCTTCTTCGCCGACGACCTCGCCTACTACTGGTTCCACCGCTCCCACCACGAGGTGCGGCTGCTCTGGGCCGGGCACGTGGTGCACCACTCCAGCGTCTTCTTCAACCTCTCCACGGCACTGCGGCAGAGCTGGACCCCGATGACATCCGTACCGTTCTGGCTGGGCCTGGCGCTGCTCGGCATCCCGCCCTGGATGATCTTCCTCCAGCAGTCGGTCAGCCTGCTGTACCAGTTCTTCCTGCACACCGAGCGGGTCGGCCGGCTGCCCCGGCCCGTCGAGTGGTTGTTCAACACGCCCTCGCACCACCGGGTGCACCACGGTGCCAACGCCGAGTACCTCGACCGCAACTACGGCGGCATCCTGATCGTCTGGGACCGGCTGTTCGGCACGTTCGAGCCCGAGCGGGCCACCGTCCGCTACGGCCTGACCAAGAACGTCGGCACGTACAACCCGCTGCGGGTGGCGACGCACGAGTACCAGGCGATCTGGGCCGACGCCCGGGCCGCCTCGTCCTGGCGGCACCGCCTCGGCCACGTGTTCGGCCGGCCGGGCTGGCAGCCCACCCCGCAGGCGCAGCCGGCGGTGGCCCGATGAGGATCCTCTGGCTGTTCGGCGTGGTGGCCGCCGTCGAGCTGATCGGCGTGGCGACCGACTCGACCCTCCTGCAGTGGCTTGCCAAGCCCCTGCTCGCGCCGGTGCTGCTGCTGCACCTGCTGCGGGCACGCCGGCGCGTCGACCCCGTCGCCGTCGGGCTGGTCTTCGCGACCGGCGGCGACATCGCGCTGCTGGTCTCCGGCGACACGGCGTTCCTCGTCGGCATGGGCTGCTTCCTCGGCACCCAGGTGGCCTTCCTGACCGCGTTCCTGCGTCACCGCCGGCCGCCGGCCAGCGCGGTGGTCATCTACCTCGCCTGCTGGGCGATGGCCAACCTGGTGCTGTGGAGCGCCCTCGGCCCGCTGCGGCTGCCGGTGCTCGGCTACAGCCTCGCGCTCAGCCTGATGGCCGCCGCCGCGGCCGGCGTCTCCCGGCGGGTGGCCCTGGGCGGCGGGCTGTTCCTGATCTCCGACCTGCTGATCGGCCTGGAGGCCGCGGGCTCCCGGGTCCCCGGCCACGGCCTGGCGGTGATGACCACCTACATCGCGGCCCTGCTGCTGATCACCACCGGCTGGTTGGCGGCCAACGCCGAACGCGCCCGGCCGGGCACCGGCGACCCCGCCCGCGCCCCGGGGCCGGTGCCCGGCAACGCCCGGTAGCCGGCCCGACGACGCTCCCCGGTCCGGGACGGACCGGGGAGCGTCGTCGGCGGCGTCGGTCAGTTGTACGGCATCGTCGGGAACCAGCCCACCCCGAAGATCGCGGGCACGCGCAGGTCCCAGTACACGACGGTGAAGACGCCCAGCGCGACCAGCAGCGCGCCGGTCACGGTCGCGGCGCGCCGCGGCGACGCCATCCAGGCGAGGAACCGGCCCCGGCTGGCCAGGATGAGGACCGCGAAGAGCGCCGCGACGATCAGCACGTTGCCCAGCGACTGGAGGGCGAAGGCGAGTGCGCCGTACGCCGGGTTGCCGGTGTCGACCGCCCAGTGGAACAGCTTGTTGAACAGCGGGTACGGCCGGCCGACCAGGAACCCCCCGACCAGGGCGCCCATGACCACGACCCGCGCCACCGGCCGCCGCGCGAAGACGTCGGGCAGCAGGCCGAGGGCCGCCAGCCCGAGGTAGGTCAGCGCGAGGCCGATCAGGCCGAAGACCACCGACGACTGGATCAGGCGTACGGGCATCCCGCCGACGGTGTCGGTGGAGAGCTGCGGCAGCCGTTCGCCGAGGAGCACCCCGAGCGCGCCGTAGGTCGCCGACACCGCCAGCATGCCGACCGTCAACCAGGCGACGGGCCGCAGCAGCGACCGCACGCCGTGGCGGTGCCCGTCCGCGCCGGCCTGGCTCATCGGGCCGACCGAGGCCGCCATCGCGATGTTGCAGGCGGTGAAGGTGCCGGCGAAGCCGGACACGAAGGCGAACAGCAGCCCCGCCGCGGTGCCGGTGATGGCGGTGCCCTTCGCGTCGTGGCCCAGCAGGGTGTCGGCGACGGTGTCGCCGATGACCGAGTCCACCAGCTCGAACGACCAGAGCACGGCGAGCAGCACGCCCGCCGCGGCGCTGATCACCGCCGTCCGGCCGGGGCGGGCCACCCGCCGGGGTACGGATTCCGGCGGCACGCCTCGCGGTGGGGCCTGCGGGCTGTGGTGCACGCTCATCGCCTCGCTCTCCTCTCTGCATGCGGGTCGGTCGGAACGAGGTCCGTCGCCGGCGCGCCCACCCGGGGCCGCGCCGGCGACGGACCACCCGTGCGTCAGGTGACGGCGGGCCGCACCTCCGGCGTGCTCGCACGCCGGGAGCGGTCACGCAGCCAGATGCCCCACCAGAGCAGGCCCCGGGCGAGACAGACGATCGTCACGGCGAAGAAGAGCGTGTAGACGACGTTGAAGGCGATCAGCACGCCGTACACGCCGGCGACGCTCGCGCCGAACATGAACTGGGCCCGGCCCGAGGTGGGCGTCGTACCGGGGTCGGTGATCATGTAGTTGGTGAACAGCACGAACGCGACGCCGGTGATCGGCAGCAGGGCCGCCCAGAGCGCGACGTCCCAGATGAAGTGCCGCACGAGCGCCTGGATGACGAAGCCGCCGACCCAGCCCACGATCAGCGGGATCTTCTTGGTGAGCACCCCGTTGAGCACGGTGCCGGCCGTCAGGATGACCAGCGGCACGAGGATCCGGATCATGTCCGGCACGTCCTCCGTGAAGTGGTACGGCGGGGCGATGTTGACCCAGGAGAAGGCCACCAGGGTCACCGTGATGCCGAAGTTCGACGGGTTCATGAAGTGCCGCATGCGGCCCCTGATCGGCGCCAGGAAGATCGCCTTCTGACCGATGGAGACGACCACCGCGAAGGCGATGGGCCAGAAGTTGTCGTTGGCGTAGAGCAGCATGTTCGCGGCGAGCGCGGTGATGTGGGTGGGCAGCAGGAACGTGTACATCCCCCAGGCGCCGTTGCCGAGGAAGGCGGGGCGGCGCTTGTTGGCCCGTGCGGTGACCAGCTCGACCACGATCTCGGTGGCGTAGCCGATGGCCAGGGCGAAGAAGGGCCAGGTCCAGGGCTGTTCGAAGCCCAGCACCGTGTAGCCGAGGATGTTGAAGACGCTCATGGAGATGGCGAAGTTGCGCAGGGCAAGGTAGCGGGGGTCCCGCCGGTCGATGCGCGGGGGCGCCCCGGTCGTGGCCGCCACCGACGCGTTGCGGTCGAACGTGACGGCCGGCGCCGGGCCGACCGGGGCGTCGGCGACCGCGGTGCCTCCCACCCCCCGCACGTCACTGCTGGTACGGGCGCTGTCTCGGACGTCGGTCATTTCGGCATCTCCTGGGCTTTGTCCGTGAGCATGATCGTGTGCCAGCCCGCGGCGAGGTCGAGGGTCTGCTTGTGCACGGCACCGTTGAGGTCGCGCCAGGCGATCTCCGCCGAGACCGGCTTGGCGCCGGCGTCGCCGAGGCCGAAGAAGACGTCGAAGCTGCGCTTGCCCGAGTGGCCGCTGCCACCGTCGAGCTGGGCGACGCGGGTACGGCCGTCCGCCGTCTTCACCCGGACCTGGGCCCCGTACGCGGGCGTGCCGCGGCCGTCCTCACCGGGGCGGCACAGGCGCAGGCCGATGAAGTTGCCGCTGCCGGGCTTGTCGTTGCGGTAGTAGGACGGAGCGCCCCACTGGCGGGCCACCGCGAAGTCCTGGCCCCCGTCGCCGTTGGTGTCGGCGACGGCCACGCCGCGGCTCGGGGTGCTGTCGGTCATGCCGAGTTCGGCGCTGATGTTCGCGTAGCGCCCGTTCTTCTCCCGCACCCAGAACGCGAACGGCTCGGAGCCGGCGATGTCGTCGCCCGGCTCGGCCTTGGGCCACATGGCCGGGTTGCGGAGCATGAGGTCGTTGCTCATGGCCAGTTCCTGCAACCAGGACCAACGATTGATCTTGCCCTTGACGAACCCGGCGGTCTGGACCACCGACATCTCGCCGCTGTTGTCGAAGTCCGCGATCTTGGCGTCCCAGCCCCAACCGACCCAGGCCATGTTGAGCTCGGCGGCCTTGTTGTCGAAGACGGCCTTGCCCTCGTTCAACCGCTTGCGGGCGTCGGCCAGGCTCGACGAGTTGTTGCGCCAGACGAAGTTGCTCTCCTCCAGGCCCCAGGAGGTGGTGATGTTGCTGACGAACATGTCGAACTTGCCGGTGCCGCCGAGGTCACCGAACTCGATGGACATGCCCTTGAACGAGTCGTGGCCGACCACCATGGACTTCGGGGTGAGCGCGCCGCGGCGACCCTCCGCCATCGCGAAGCGGATCTGCCCCGGCGTGGAGACGTTGTGGAAGAAGCGGTCCCGGCCGAAGTCGTTGGCGAGGTACAGCTCGGGCAGCAGGTCGCCGTCGATGTCGGCGGAGCCGGCGCCGAGGGTCCAGCCGGTGGCGTACTCCGGCGGGATGGCGGACTGCTCGACGTACGTCGCGGTCGGTCTGTCGCCGCTGGTGGCGGCGGTCCAGCGCAGCACGTGCGCCCCGCCGGCGTTCTGCGCCCGGGACAGCGAGTGGTTCATCTCGACGTTCGGCTGGCCGGCCGGATCGAGCACCTGGCTGTCGGGGAAGTAGTTGAAGACGCCGATGTCCGGCCGGCCGTCGCCGTCGAAGTCGGCGACCGCGACCGCGTTGGTGTTCCAGAGCTTGCCCTGGTACTCGCCGCTGGAGGAGGACGGCTGGCCGACCAGCTCGGTGGGGTGGAAGGTCGCCTTGGTCAGCGGACCCGCCGCCGAGGCGCGGTGCAGGAACAGCACCGGCGTCCGGCCCCAGTAGTAGCCGAGCAGGTCGGTGCGGCCGTCGCCGTTGAAGTCGCCGGGCACGCAGCCCATCGGCGCCATCGCCTTGTGGGTGGGCAGGGGCGCGGGGTCCAGCACGAAGGGCGCGTACCGGGCGGGCCCGTCGGGCGACGGCGTGACGATCATGCTGTCGCTGCGGGTGTCGACCAGGCAGAGGTCGTTGGCGATCATGTCGCCGTCGAGGTCGTTGGCCGCGACGGCGGCGCCGACCGACGACACCCAGGCGCGGATGTGCTCGTACTCGGGGTTGACCGGTCGCACGGAGCGCTCGGGCAGGCCGGGCGGCAGCGCGATCGGCAGCTCGGTGAAGCCGAACCGCGACGCCAGCGTCTGACGCTCCTCGGCCGACGCGCTGGGCAGCCGGGCGACGGCGAAGAACGCGGCCACGAGGACCAGCACGAAGACAGCGGGAATGATTCGGCGGATGGCGCCGACGGGTTGGGATGGCAAGGGGTTCCCCTCCAGATTGGGCCACCACCCGTGCTGTGCAGCGGCTGATCTCGCCGTGCGGCCGGGTCTGGCGACGGGCAGTGTCATCGACCGAGAAATGGAGTGAATTGTCCCGGCGACAATTTTTTCGCTGTCATCCATCGGCAGTTCATTGCCGCAGGAACGGGGCATTCACTCACGTGGGGCGCTACGGCGTACGTGGCCGGCGCTGCCCATTCTCAGCCGATCGAGGCATGGCGTGCGGTCCCTTCACGATGCCTGGTGAACCGGCCGCGAAAGTCGCCGCCGGCCCACTTATGGTCGCGGGAGCACGGCTTGAGTTCTTCTCAAAAGTTGCTCAGTGGCCGACGAGGGCGCACACGTTACCGGCCGGTTGGATCCGGCATCTCACCCGTTCCAGGCCCGCACTCAACCGCATTCAGCGGGAATCGCAGGGCGGCGTGGTGCTCGTGCGCCATGCGGCGCAGGGCGGACAGGGCGACCCCGAACAGGACGCTGCGCACGATCGCGGGACCCTTCTCGGTCCCCCCGTCGCCGGCGAGCAGGTCGAGTTCCGCGACGACGAGCTGCTCGGCGGCGCGGGCGTAGGAGAGGAAGAAGGGAGCGTCGGCCTCGCAGCCGAGGCTGCGCAGCCCGGCCAGCACCTGCGCCAGCACCTCGCCGCCGGAGGCACTGGTCTCGCGGGACCAGCCGAGCGAGTCGGCGAACTCGGCCACCTCCGTGCGTGCGCAGTCCACGGCGGCCCTGCCCAGCGTCTCCGATCCGTCGAGGTAGAGGGCGCGGTCCAGCACCTGGTACGCGTCGCGCAGGGTGACCTCGTCGTCGTCGATGGCCGCCAGGATCTCCCGGACCGAGGAGAGGTCGAGCCCGGCGATCCCGCTCAGGGTCCGGATCAGTCGGATCCGGCGCAGGTGCCGCTCGCTGTAGTCCGCCTGGTTGCGACCGGTGGGCAGGCCCGCCGGAAGCAATCCCTCACGCAGATAGAACTTGATCGTCGGGACCGACACGCCACTCTGTCGACTGAGCTCCGAGATACGCACGCGTCCTCCGCCCTGGCGAACGTTTGGGCAATCTTGCCATAGAGATCGATCGCTAGCCATTGAGCGATGCTCATCCACGACGGATCGGACACGCCGACGACGGGGGCGCCGGGCCGCTTGATCGCCACGCATCGGAACGGGCCGCCGATGTCCGAAAAATTACGCTAAGGATTGATAGAAGGCGGCGCGGATACTGGCGAGTTCCACAATACGAAGCGCAATCTTAGCGATCTTCATCCGGAACGTACAGTGGCACGTGCCAATTCTGGGCAAGAATTGATAAGCCCCCCCTCGTCACTCCGCGCTACTCTCCGAACGCAGAACGTGTTGACCGGCCGTCCGGCCTCGGCTAGCATCGACTGCGGTTAGCGGGGAATAGTGGCGGTCGATGCTCCCAAATGACTCGGCCCAATTCGCCACATCCACACATTGGGATTGTCCGCAATCCGGGGGAGACAAATGCACGACAGCGCAGAGCAGGCAGTGGAACGAGCGATCGACACGATGCGCAGCAATTTATCGGAGCAGTTGACGGTGGACGACATGGCACGCGCAGCCATGTTCAGCAAGTTCCACTTCACGCGGATCTTCCAGCGGGTCACCGGCATCTCGCCCGGTCGGTTCCTGTCCGCGATCCGCCTGCAGGAGGCCAAGCGGCTGCTCACCACGACCAGGCTCAACGTCACGGACATCAGCCTCCGGGTGGGCTACAACAGCGTCGGCACGTTCAGCACCAGGTTCACCAAGAGCGTCGGCCTGCCACCCACCACGTACCGGCGGATGGGCGGTTTCGCCCCGCGCATCCCCATCCAACGCCCGTCGGGCCAGACGCAGGGCACCATCACCGGGCGGGTCACCGCCCCCGCCCGCGGGCCGGTGCCCGGGCTCATCTTCATGGGGCTGTTCCAGCACCGCATCCCCGAGGGCCCGCCGGCACGTTGCGCCATCATGGAGTCGCCGGGCGTCTACCGCTTCGTGAACGTGCCCGACGGCACCTGGTACCTGCTGTGCCACTCCGTCTCGGGCGACGTGCTCCGGCTCCAGCAGGACAGCGTGATGGTGTCCGCGGTGGGTCCGCTGGTCGTCCGCGGCCGACAGACCCTGACCGCGGACGCCCACCTCAAGCAGGTGTCCAAGATAGACCCACCGGTGCTCCTGGCCCTGCTCGACAGCCGGAAGGCGGCGAGCGAACGCCAGGCCCAGGGGGAGAACCGGGCCGAGGTGTACGCGGCCTGACCCGCCCCCGGCGGAGCACCGCGTACCCCTCGGCGGCGCTCCCCACCGCCGCGTCACCCGCGGTCGGCCACGAGGTACCCCGGCCGCCGGCGCCCGCAACGGCGTCGGCGACCGGGGTACCGCCATGTCCACCGCCGGGCCACCCCGTGCACGCCGCCGCGCCACGCCCCGTTCGCGGCGCTCCCCCGCGCCACGCCATCGCTCGCGTCGCTCCCCCGCGTCACGCCATCGCTCGCGTCGCTCCCCCGCGCCACGCCATCGCTCGCGTCGCTTCCCCGCGTCACGTCGGCGCGGAGCCGGCGTCCGGGGCGGTGCGGACGCCCCGGCGGACACGCAGCGGTCCCGCGGACGCCGTGGCGTCCGCGGGACCGTTGCGCGGGGATCAGTCGACCTTGTGCACCGTCATCGGCAGCCCGCCGCGCACCCGCAGAGACAGCATCGGCTCGGGCACCACCGGACGGTTCGGCACCCCCGCCAGGCGCACGTCGCGCAGCAGCATGGCAAGGACGAGGGTGGCCTCCATCATGCCCAGGTTGTTGCCCACGCAGAACCGTGGGCCGGCGCCGAACGGGATGTACGCGTACCGGGGGCGCTCCGTGCTGCGCGACGGGTCGAAGCGGTCCGGGTCGAACCGGTCCGGCTCGTCCCAGAACCGGGGATGCCGATGCAGGGTGTACGGGGAGATGAGGATGTCCGCCCCCGCCGGCACGTGGTACCCGCCGATCTCGTCGTCCTGCTGGGCCTTGCGGGGCAGGAGCCAGACCGGCGGATAGAGCCGGATGGCCTCCTCCACCACCATCGCCGTGAACCGCAGTTGGTGCAGGTCCTCGTACCCGGGCAGCCGGTCGCCCAGCACCGTCACGGCCTCCTCGCGGACCCGCTGCCGGATCTCCGGATGCCGGTCGAGCAGGTGCAGGCTCCAGCCCAGCGTGCTGGCGGTCGTCTCGTGACCGGCCAGCAGCAGCGTGACCAGCTCGTCGCGCAGCCGCTGCCGGGCCACCCGCGGGTCCTTCTCCAGCCGGGTCGAGATGATCAGGCGGGAGAGCACGTCGTCGCGACCGTCCACGTCCCGGCCCCGGCCGGCGACGAGTTCGTCGACGACCTGCTGGAGGTGGCGACGGGCGCGCCGGAAGCGCAACTGCCGGGGCAGCGGGATCCACGGTGGCACCGCGCTGAGCGTCTCCAGCTCGAACATCGCCTGGTCCTGCACGGCGGCGAACGATCCGCCGACGCCGTGGAAGCCGCTCAGCTCGGCGTCGAGCAGGGTCCGCCCGAGCACCCCGAGGGTCAGCGTGGTCATCTCCTCCAGCACGTCCACCGGAGGGCCGCCGGCCCGCGCCGCCAGCCGCTCGACCAGCAGCGCGGCCTCCTCGCCGATCACCCCCGCGTACTGGGCGAGCCGTCCCTTCTGGAACGCCGGCTGGATCACCTTGCGCTGCTTGCGCCACAGCTCACCCTCGCTGGTGAGCAGGCCGTCACCCAGCGCCCGGCGGGCGTGCACCAGGCCGATGCCCTTCTGGTAGTTGGCGCTGTTGTCGGACAGGACGTGCTTGGCGTGGTCGGGGTGGTTGAAGAAGTAGAGCTGCTTGGGGCCGACCGGCAGCCGGGCGGCGTCGCCGTACCGCTCGGCGGCCAGGGTCATCATCCGCAGCCGGTCCCGGCCCATCAGGACCAGCATGTGCAGGCCGGCGGAGCGGGGCGGGCCCGGCGGCGTGCGCCGGGCTGCTCCCTCGATCGTCGTCATGCCGCCTCACTCCGCTCGCGCTCGACCTGCCGGAACCGTCCGGAGAGGAAGAGCAGGGCCTCCCCGTCCGACCGGCGCTCCAGGGAGAGCAGCCGGCCAAGGAAGATGGTGTGGTCACCGCCGTCGTAGGAACGCCACACCTCGCACTCGAAGTGGGCGAGGGCGCCGCTGATCAGCGGCGCCCCCGTCGTCGCGCCGGGCCGCCAGTCCACCTGGTCGAACTGCTCGCCGCCGAGCGGTCGCCGCCCGTCGGCGAAGTACCGGGCCACCTTCTCCTGGGCGTCGGTCAGCACCGAGACCGCGAACTCCCGGGTCTCGGAGAGACAGGCGTGCATCACCGCGTTCCGGTCGACGCACACCAGTACCAACGGCGGGTCGAGCGACACCGAGGTGAACGAGTTGGCGGTCATGCCGTGCGGGGTGGCACCGCCGACGGTCACCACCGTGACGCCGGTCGCGAACGCGCCGTACGCCCGCCGCAGTGCCGTCACGTCGGGCGTCCCGACGGTGAGTGTTCGCTGTACGTCCACGACGTCTCCTCCTCGCGCCGTCAGGTGCGCCGCGCCGAGGTGTACGGCGCGAGCGCCGTCACCAGTGCCTCCGGCACCCTCGCCGGCGCGGTGCGGGTGTTCGGGCCGCGCATGCAGGCGATGCGCTGCCGGCCCCGGGCCACCAGCGTCTCGCCGCCGTCCCGGTCGAGCTTGACGTAGTCGAAGCTGAACTCCAGCTGGGTCTGTGCCAGCTCCACCAGGCGCATCCGGATGGACAGCTCGTCGAACGCGGTGATCTCGGCGAAGAACTCGCAGTCGACCCGGAGGGTGAACAGCTTCAGGTCGTCGCGTACGTCCGCCAGCACGTCCGGCGCCCGTTCCTTCAGGAACATCTCTCGGCAGCGCCCCTGCCAGCGCAGATAGTTGACGTAGTACACGTTGCCGACGAGGTTGGTCTCCTCGAAGCCCACCGTGTGCAGGTACTCGAAGTACTTGTCCATCGCCTAGGCCCGTCCTTCCGTGAGGATCGCGAACGCCATCGGCTGGGGCAGGTCCCGCACGGTCGTGACGAGCGTGGCGATCCGCAGGTCGCCGGAGGCGAAGACCAGCCAGCCGGCCCGCTCCGAGGGCACCGCGGCCAGCGGCGCCCGGTGCGAGAGCCCCGCCTTGCGCAGGCACTCGATCGCCGCCCACACCCGCGTGGCCGCCGCGTCCAGGGACTCCCCGCCGTCGGCGGAGCAGAGCCGGGCGAGGTCGACGTGCGCGCCGAGCAGCCCCTGCCAGACCGACTCCTCGCGGGCGCGTACCGCCTCGACGTCGCAGGCCAGCGGCCCGGTGCCGACCACGCAGAGCGTCAGGTCCTCGGCGTGCGCGGCGGAGAGGGACCGCCCGTCGGCCAGCTCGGGGCGGCCGTCCGGCCGGTACGCGACCTCGACCGGCCCGCCCGCGGCGCGGCCGGCGGCCACCGCGGTCCGGGCCCGCCGCCGCCGGGTCTCGTCCGGCGTGCCCTGCCCGGACGGCTCGCCGCGCCCGTCCTGCTCCGTCGGGGTCGGCTCCACCGCGACGGCGACGTCGCCGCCGACCAGGTCGCCGACCGCCCGCTCCAGGTACGAGCCGAGCAGCGGCGCCACCCACGGGCCACGGCCGTCCTTCTTGCGTACCGCCCGCAGCCGCAGGCCCTCCCACCGCTCCACGACCGCACCGTCGGCGGAGCGCAGCGCGATGTCGTAGACGTAGGTGTCGCCGTCGCGGCTGCGCTCCTCGGCGCAGTAGCGGAGCTCCTCCGCCCCGGTCAGGCGGGTCCCCGCCGGGTGCAGCCGCT
Source organism: Micromonospora sp. CNZ303 (assembly GCF_004345505.1). Taxonomy (NCBI): domain Bacteria; kingdom Bacillati; phylum Actinomycetota; class Actinomycetes; order Micromonosporales; family Micromonosporaceae; genus Micromonospora; species Micromonospora sp. CNZ303. Next base: position 42,545 of record NZ_SLVT01000014.1, read on the forward strand.
CGATCCCGGCCGGCAGCAGCGTCGCGTCGGGAACGCAGACCTGGTTGCCGTGCATGAGGGCGTCCCGCACGCCGGGGTCACCGAGGAGCAGGGTGTCCGGCAGGTAGTCGGCGAACCAGCGCGTCTGCGGAGCCGTGACGACGTCCGCGTCGACGTGCCGGGCGGCCGACCGGTGGTAGCGGCGCAGCCGCTGGAACCGTCCACCCTGGAACAGGATGTCGCCGTACAGGTCGGTGGCGGGCTCCAGCGGCACCGCCGGCAGCCCGGCGGGCACCTGCTCGGGCGGGCCCGCCGGCGGTCGCGTGCCGGTGAAGTGCAGCCGCGCCCGGAAGTGCGCCGCGCTGAACTCCGTCTCCGCGCTGTAGATGACCGCGTCCACGACGTCGTCGTCGACGACGAGGGTGGCGATCCGGATGGTGGTGCTGCCCTCCGGCGGCACCACGATGGGCCGCAGGAACTCGGCCCGCTCGACCACCGGCGTGTCGGTCCGCCCGGTCACCGCGGCGGCGACCTGGGCCATCGCCTCCATGCCGAACACCGCCGGGAAAAGCAGGTTGCCGTCCAGCCGGTGGTGGTCCAGGTAGAGGTCGGTGACCGGCTTGAGCTCGGCCTCGGCGACCAGTTCGACGCCGTGGTAGCGCACGAGCGGGCGGTCCACGAACCGCAGCAGCGGCAGCTCCGGACGGTCCATCCGGACCGTGTCGATGCCCTCCGTACGCCCGCTGACCACCACCACCGACGGTGCCTGCGGGTCGGCGAGCAGGCGCCGGAGCATCTGTACACCCTGGTCGGGGGTGACCGGAGTGATGCCGTCGCGGGTCAGCGCCTCGACCACGGACAGCCGCTCACCCATGCCGACGCCGGACCAGACCGACCACTCCAGGCAGAGGCTGCGGCAGTTCGGGTGGTGCCGGCCGAAGTCGACGGTCAGCTCGGCCAGCCAGTCGTTGGCCGTGGCGTAGTGCGCCTCGCCGCGCAGGCCCGCCCGGCCGATGATGCTGCCGAACGTCACGAGCAGGCGCAGCCGGTCGGCGTCGACCGCGTCGAGCACGGCGCGCAGGCCGTCGACCTTCGGCGCGAACGTGCGGCGGAACGCGTCCATGGTGAGGCCGGTCAACGCCGCCGGCTCGTTGCGGCCCGCGCCGTGCAGCACCGCCGTGACCGGTCCCAGCTCGGCGACGAGCCCGTCGACGGCCTGCCGCACCTGCTCCGGGTCGGAGACGTCGGCCCGGGCGTAGCGCACCCGTACGCCGGCGTCCGCCATCCGCTTGAGGTTCGCGGCCAGCTCGTCGTCCTGGGCGGGATCGGAGCGGCCCAGCACGGCGAGGGCGGCGCCGCTGTCGACGGCCATCGCCAGGGCGCACTCCGCGGTGATGCCCTTGCCGCCGCCGGTGACCAGCAGCAGGTCCTCGGCGCCCAGCGGCTGCCGCGTCTCGGCGGGTCGCACCGGCAGCCCGCGCAGGGTCGGCACCCGGCGCCGGCCGCCGGCGTCGTAGCGGACCTCGGCGAACCCGTCGGTGGCGGCGACCTCCGCCGTCACCCGGGCCACGGCCTCCGGCACCGGCGGGGTGTGCACGATGGTGGTGCGCAGCTGCGGCGCCTCCAGCCGTAGCGTCTTGGCCAGCCCGGCCGCGCCCGGTCCCTGCTGGACGAGGACGAAGCGGGTGCCGGGGGCGGCGGCGGTCGCCGCCTGCGCGCCGCGCAGGGCCAGTTCGAGATCGGCCTCCGCGCACCGCTCCGGCAGGCACACCAGCACGCCCGCGCCGAGGCCGGCGGTCTGCAGGGCCGCGCGCAGCGGCTCGGCGAGCGGATGGCCGGCGGGGGCGAACAGCTGCCAGGCTCCGTCGGCCTCGGCCCGGCCGGCGACCGGGGCCGGCGCCTCGTCGAGCTCCACCGACCAGGCCCGGCACCAGTCGGCGACGCCGTGCACAATGCTCGGGCCGGCCGCGTCGGTGTCCCGACCGGTCCGGGCGAGCTGCTCCAGGGCCTCGGCGAGCTGCCCGACGGTGGCCGTCGCGAAGTTGGTGGGGGTCTGCGCGGCCGGCACGCCGAGCTGCTGCGCCGCCTGGTTGACCAGCTGGCCGACGGTGATCGAGCTGAGGTGCAGGTCGTCGAGGAGCTGGCTGCCGTCGTGCACCATCTCCAGCGGCAGCTCGGCCCGCTCGGCGGCCAGCCGGCGCAGCAGTTGCAGGCTCGACTCGCCGGCCGGCTGCTCCGACTCCGGCCGCTGCCCGTTCGCGGCCGACGGGACCGCCGCCCGGACGCCAGCGCCCTTGGGCAGGCTCACCACCGGGGCGGACTCGCAGGGGCTGGCGAAGAAGCGGAAGTTCTGGCCCACCTCGAGCGGCCGGACCAGCCGGTCGTGGAAGAGGGTGCCCTCCACGCCGCCGGCGCCGACGACGTACGCGGCCGCCGCGACCCGCAGCAGGCCCGCCAGCGACTCGTCGTCGGTGTTGAGCGCCACCGCCGGCAGGTCGGTGCTGGCCGCCGCGAGGCCGGAGAGCACCTGCCCCGGGCCCACCTCGACGAAGAGGTCGACCTCCTTGGCGGCGAGGGCCACGGCCTGGCTGAACAGCACCGGGTCGGTGATCTGGCGGTGCAGGAGGGCGGAGACGTCGGTGTCGTAAGCGAGCGGTTCGCCCGTGACCGTCGAGACGACCCGCCGGGTGACGGGTCCGAACCGCTCCCCCGCCAGCGCGTCGAGGAAGGCGTCCGCGGCCGGCTCGACCAGCGGGGAGTGGAACGCGTGCGACACGGACAGCCGCGTGGTCCGCAGGCCGGCGGAGCGGGCCCGCTCGCAGGCGTCCTCCACCGCGGCCTCCGAGCCGGCGATCACGGTCTGCTCCGGCCCGTTGTACGCGGCGATCACCACGGACAGGCCGGCGATCAGCCCGGCCACCCGCTCGGGCGGGGCGCCGATGTTGGCCATCGTGCCGGAGGCGCTGTGCTCCCCCATCGTCCGGCCGCGCACGCCGGCGACCCGGAGCAGGGCCTCCTCGTCGAGCACGCCGGCCCAGTGCAGGGCGGCGATCTCGCCGAGGCTGTGCCCGACGGCGACCGTGGCGTCGAGGTTGAGCAGCGACAGCGCCCGCAGGCCGGCGAGCGAACCGGTGACGATCCGCGGCTGGGCCACCGCGGTGGCGACCATGTCGCCGCTGCTCGGCAGCGCCGCCCGCTGGTACACCTCCTCCACGTCGGCGAAGCGGCGGCGCAGCGCGCCACCCGAGGTGCCCTTGCCGGACCCCTGCCCGGGGAAGAGGAAGCCGATGCGGCCCGGGCCGCTCACGTGGCCCAGGAAGCAGCGGCCGTCGGAGGAGAACAGGCGTACCTCGCCGGCGTCGAGAGCGTCGCAGATCCGGCGCAGCTGCCGCTCGCCGTCCTCCGGCGAGGAGACCACCACACCCGCCCGGTACGGCAGGTCGCGCAATTCCCGGTGCAGGGTGGCGGCGAGGTCGCCCAGCTGGGCGTACGACACCGTGGGCACGAACTCGACGAGACGCTGCAACCGCTCGCGCAGCTCCTGCGGGCTGCCCCCGTCGACGAGCAGCAGCTCCACGTCCTGCATCGAGGCGGCGAGGTTGCGGAAGCGGCTGTCCAGCCGGGACGAGCGACGCGGCTGCCCGTTCTCCAGCACGATGTGGGTGTTGATGCCGCCGAAGCCCATCGCCGTGATGCCGGCGCGCACCGGCACGTCGCGCGGCCACGCCTCGGCCTTGCGCAGGGCCCGCAGCGCGGACTGCTCGGCGGTGAGGATCTCGTGCGGGTCGACGCAGCCGATGGTGGGCGGCAGCACCTCGTGGTGGACCGCCATCGCGGCCTTGATCAGACCGGCGATGCCGGCCGCCGCCTTGGTGTGCCCGATCATGCCCTTGATCGAGCTGATCGCGGCCTGGGCGGCGTTCTCGTCGGCGGTGCGCCGGGCCAGGGACAGGGCCTGGAGCTCGGTGGCGTCGCCCACCTGCGTGCCGGTGCCGTGGCCCTCGAAGAGCCCGACGGTCTCGATGCCGAAGCCGGCCCGGTCGTACGCCCGGCGCAGGGCGAGCTGGTAGCCGGCGACCTCGGGGCGGGTGATGCCCCCCTTGCCGTCGGAGGAGATGCCCCAGCCCGCGATGGTGGCATAGATGCGATGCCCCGCCTGGCGGGCCTCGGCCTCGCGCATCAGGACCACCATGCCGCAGCCCTCGCCGGGCCAGAAGCCGTTCGAGCCGCGGTCGTAGACCCGCATCTCGCCGCGCGCCAGCGCGCCGGTCTTGGCGAAGCCGATGATCTCGAAGGGGTCGATGGAGAGGTCGACCCCGCCGGCGACCGCCACGTCGACCTCGCCGTCGGAGAGGGTCTTGCACGCGGTGGCGACGGAGAGCAGCGACGAGGAGCAGGCGCCGTCGACCGTGTAGCCGCCGCCCTTGAAGTCGAAGTGGTTGCAGATGCGCCCGGCGATGGTGTTGGACAGGCCGCCGGCGAGGGTGTCCTCGTCGACCTCCGGGAACGGGCCCTTGAAGGTCGCCTCGAAGTCGCCGAGGAACGTGGTGAGCTGGTCGTCGTCCCAGTCCTGCTCCTTGAGCGCGGCGGCGACCATGCGGCGCACGTAGGGCCAGCGCAGCCGCAGCTGGTTGGCCCGGGAGAACTCGCCGGTCAGCGTGTTGCCGACGACCACGCCGGTGCGCTCGCGGGGCAGTCCCTCCGCCATCGGGAACCCGGCGTCGGCCAGCGCCATGGCCGCCATGTCGAGGGCGAGCCAGTGGGTGAGATCGGTCGAGCGGTAGGTGCTGCCGGCGACCTTGTAGGCGATGCGGTCGAACTCGTAGCCCTCGATGACCGCCGCGTTGCGGGCGTAGAAGCGGTCGGGCGTGGCCGGGTCCGGATCCCAGTAGTCGTCCAGACTCATCCGCACGTCGGGCAGCCGGCGGAAGGCCCGCCGCCCGGCGAGGGCGTTCTCCCACAGTTCACGGGGCGACGTGGCGTCCGGGTAGCGGCACGCCATCCCCACGACAGCGATCCTTGTCACGAGGTCTCTCCTTCGGTGCGTGCGGTGGTGGACCGCCGGGGCGCGGTACGGGCCGCGGGGTGGGGCGCCACGGTCAGCACCGCCCCTCGAACTCGGCGGCGATGGCCTGGCGCCACCGCTCGTAGGCGGGCGTGCCGCCGTCCTGCCCGCGGGGCAGGGTCACGTCGGTCACCTTCGACGCCTCGGCGGTGGACATGCCGCAGAACACCTGCGTGGCGACCTCGTTGTGCGGGACGACCAGGCCGGCGCGTACCCGGGCCCCGGCCGCGAAGGCGCTGCCCTGGGCGAGGTCCACCCGGTAGTCGCCGGCCCGGTCGCGGAACCGGTGCAGGTCCGCCTCGGTGGCACCACCGGCGTAGGTGGCGGCGAGGCCCGCCCCGGCGTACAGGTCGGCCCGCCGGTGCGCGGGGAACGCGGCGAAGATCTCCGTCACCCGGTCCACGTCGGTGCCGCCGACGAACCAGGTGGCCCGCCCGATGCCCTGGTCGATGACCCGGTCGGCGTACTCGCGCGGGCCCTCGGCCGGCCACGGGAACCGCGGGTGGCGGTACTGCCCGTACACGTACCGGTCGGTGTGGAAGTACGCCTGGTGGAAGCCGTAGCCGTCGAGCACCAGCCACCGCAGCAGCGGGTCCGGGGCGTGCAGCTGGCCCCAGCGCATCCGGGGCACCCGGGCCATCGCCCAGCCCACGCCGACGTACGCCATGTAGACGTGCGCGTCGCCCCGGCCGGCGAGCATGGCCTCCACGTGCCGGGGGCGGCCCGGCCGCAGTGCGTCGCGGACGGCGAAGCCCATCGCGGCGCCCTCGTACGCGAAACCACGAAAACGCGTCGGCACCGTTTCCAGCCGGCGTTCGGCCGCCTCGGCCGTCGGCGCCTCGGCGGCGTATCCGTAACCGGCGAGGAATGAGGCGCCGACGGTTTCGAGCAGCGCCTTCGATTCCTCGTTCTTCACGTGGAATCCGCGCACGTCCATTTTCGTCTCGGAGATATTTGGCGTCAGGATTCTGCGCCGCAGATCACGCAGGCTCTGCATGGCACGTTCCCCCAAAGGGTCGGTGTTTCCGTTTACCGGGGATGGACATCCAATTCGATGATGGCAAGCGCGGGAAGGATTGATTTCTTCAACCTTGCGCACTCGTCGCAACTATCCGGAACATTCACGTGCACCGTCGACACGCGACGGCACGGCGACCGTCCGGGGGACGACGCGGGCGGTTCTCAGCGGCCGTGGTTGACGCCGGCCGGCTCGAAGTGCGCGCGGACGTTGCGCCGCCACACCTCGTACGCGGGCACCGGTCCGGCCGGCTCCGCGCGGACCGCCACGTCGTCGGCGAGCGCCGCGGCGGCGGCCACGGACCGCCCGCCGAGCGCGTGCATCGCCGCCTCGCTGTGCGCCGGCACGTGCCCGGCGTGGCTGCGGGCCTTGGCGGCGAAGACCGCGCCCTGGGCCAGGTCCGGCGCGCACGGGCCGGCGTCGGCGCGCAGCGCGGCGAGCGCCTCGGCGTCGGCGCCGCCGGCGAAGGTGGCGGCGAGCCCCACCCCGCTCCACAGGTCGCCGTGCCGGTCGGCGGCGAAGGCCCGCACGGCCCCGGCCACGTCGGCGGTGCGGGCGCCGTGGATGAACCACAGCGCCCGGCCGAGGCCCTGGTCCGTGGCCCGGAGGAAGTAGTCCCCGTGGCCCTGCCACGGGTACGCCGCCAGCCGCTCCTGCCGGGTCACCCAGCGGTCGAGGTCGAAGTAGGCGCGGTCGAACCCGTAGCCGTCCACGGCCAGCCAGGTCATCGTCGGGTGGTACGGGGAGCCGGTGAGGTCCGGCACGACGTGCCGCCAGAGGGGTCGCGGCAGGCGTGCCATGGCGAACCCGATGCCGATGTAGGCGAGGAAGAGGTGCGGCGCGCCGGGCCCCCGCAGCAGGTCACGGGTGCGGGTGCCGCGCCGGGGCCCCATCACGTCGAGGATGGTGCAGGCCATCGTGGCGCCCTCGTAGGCGAAACCGAGCAGTTCCCGGTCGACGAGCGCGAGCCGGCGCTCCAGCTCCCACGGGTCGCGGGTGTCGATGCCCCACTCGAATCCGCAGACGACCGACTGCGGAACCGCCTCCAGCCGGCGGGTGACCTCCGTGGCGGGGCCGGGGAAACCCCGACGCGCGAAGGTCACCTCCGCGAGCGTCGGCGCCATCAGCAGTCGACGCATGGAGCCCAGTACCGTCGGCATGGCAGATCCCCCTGTCGTTACGACGACGCCGGCCCCGGCCGGCGGGTGACTTCATCGTCACCTCGCGTTGGCCGGGGCCGCGTCTTCTGCTGTGCGCTCCATCCGCCGCCCCGGGCAGGGCCGCCCGGCGGGCGGGTCACGGGCCGGTGACAGGCCCCCTTCCCCGCTGCGGACGGAGGAACATCAGCAGCAGGGCCACCGCGACGAGGCCCAGGTCGAGCAGGAGGAGCACGCCGTTGATGCCGTCGATCCGGGCGTGGTCGTGGCCGGCGTTCGCGGCCTCGTCCCCGATCGGCGCGGCGACGGGCCCGGCCGGAACGGCGCCGGGGGTCACCGTGAAGCCGGCCAGACCGGCGACCTGCCGGCCGTCGGGCAACAGGGCCCGGTAGGCCACCCGGTAGGTGCCCGGCCCGGCGTCGCGTACCCGCACGGCCAGGCGGCCGTCGCGGACGGCCGCCTTCCCGATCGAGACGACCGCCCCGGTCGGTCCGGTGACGGCCAGGTGCACGTTCTCGGCCGACTCGGCTCCGCCGAGCGTGAGCGTCACCTCGGCGGGCGCGACGCCGACGACCGACCCGTCGCCCGGGTTCAGCATGAACCTCCGGCTCTCGGCCGGAGTACCGAAGGCCAGCAGCGCCACGATCGACAGCACGATGCCGACCGCGACGGCGATGACCGCCCGCTGCACCGCCCCGACGGACGTGGGCGGTGCCGGCGGACGGGCGCCGTCCACGGTGGTCATGACGGCTGGGCCGCGACCTCGGGCTGCCGGCAGCTGCACGACATCAGCTCCGCCTCCGCCGGGGAGGGCCGCAGGTGCAGGTACATCGCGATCATCATCGGCACGAAGACGACCGTGTTGTAGAACAGGTGCAGCTCGACCCGGGGGATCACGACCTGGAGCAGGCTGGTGGGCACGGGGCTGTCGAACAGGTGCCGGCCGGTCTGCGCCTGCAACAGCAGCAGCAGGTGCTCGATGTGGTGCCAGAACTGGATCGCCAGGGCCGCGGTCCACCAGCTCCGGCTGCGCCCGACGAAGCCGGGGCGCAGCATCCACAGCCCGACGAGCATCACGATGGCGTAGCCGTAGTGCAGCCACTCCGAGCTGACCAGCCACGGGAACGGCATGCCGAGCACCCCGCGGGCCTCGGGCCGCGACCAGCCCAGGCCCCAGATCTGGTACGCCTGCACCAGGTGCTCGGCCCAGTGCGCCAGCACGATCACGAGAAAGGCGTTCAGGGCCGCCCGGTGGTGCGCGCCGTTGAGTGTCGCCCAACGCCCGGACGCTCCGGGCAGGGTCGCCTGGTAGCTGGTCACGTTTCCTCCTTGGAAGGGTCACGGGCGCGAGAGAAACCACGCCCCTCACCCAGCGTGTCGGCTCCGACACGCCGACACGTCTCCAATGTTGCGCAGTTCAAGTCGGGAATCCGTCAGACCGGCTCGGGCGAGCCGGCGGGGGCGTACCAGGTGCCGACCCAGCGGGCCGCCGCGAAGCTGGCCCAGGCCACCGCATCGACCAGGGCCGCGTCGCCCGGCTGGTGGCGGCGGAACTCCGTGACCACCTCCTCGTCGACCTGGTAGGAGGCGAACACGGTCAGCAGGGCCAGTCGGCCGGCGGCCCGCTCCGCCTCGGGCAGCGGCGCGATCAGCCGCTCGCACCACTGTCTACTCAGGCCGGTCTCCTCCCCCCGCCAGGCGTCGAGGCGTTCCGCGACCAGCTCCCGGACCGCCGGCGGGACCGCCCGCTCGCCGGCCGCCTCGAACGCCGCGTAGGCGCGGGCCATCGCCCCGGCCACGTGCGGGCTGCCCGCCGCCCAGGCCGCCTCCGCCGGCAGCGGCGCCGGCGGCAGCAGCTCCACCGAGCGGCCCGGCTCCCGGGCGTCGCGCAGCGTCCCCTGCAACACCCAGCCGATGCCCCGCTTCAGGCGCCGGCGCGCCCGCGGCGACAGCCCCGGCGGGAGCAGGAAGTTGGAGAGGAACACGTTGACCACGCGGGCGATGTAGTGGAAGCCCACCACCACGCCGACCAGCTCCGGGCGGTCCCGCTCCGGAAACGGCAGGACCGGCCGCGAGGTCTGCGGCTGGTGTGCCGTACGGCCCCACTCCGCCGCCACGCGGATGCGCCGGTCGGCGATCTCGGTGAGCCGGTCGGCCACGATCGCCTCCGCGTCGTGCTCCGTGGAGAGCTCGTAGAGCCCGACGCTGTGCATGTCCACGCAGTACGGGCAGATGTTCGCCACGGACACCGCGGCGGCCACCGCCTCCTTGGTCGCCCGGTCCACGTTCTCCGTCGGCAGCAGCGGCTCCCGCATCACCATCCAGTACGCCGCCAGCACCTCCGGCGACGGGGAGTGCAGCTGCGCCGGCGGCACCACCAGCTGCATCTCCTGCGCGACCTGCCGGTAAACGGCGTCCACCAGTCCCCGTGCGGACCCCTGCGGCACCGGCGTGACGTAGTTGACCTGGCGCTGGACCACCGACGAGGCCACCCGACGAGCGATCATGATCTGCCTCCTGCTCTGCGCCGCCCCGCCGGACGGTCACGACGACGGCTCCCACGACTGCGGCAATGCCAGTATTGGGAGTCCGGGGGCGCAGGCAACGCCATCGACGCCGGTTGAGCACCCTGGGAGAAGGAGGGCCCGGCGGCGCCCGCCCATGATGGGCGACGACCCAGTCCCCCACCCGCGGGAGTCGCGATGCTGGTCCTGGTAACCGGTGGCACCGGATTCATCGGCTCCCACTCGACGGCGGCCGTCCTCGACGCCGGGCACCGGGTCCGGCTGCTCGTGCGCGACCCGGCCCGCGCCCGGCGGGTGCTGGCGACGCTGGGCGCCGACGCCGGGCGCGTGGAGCTGGTCACCGGCGACGTCACCGACCCCGCCGCCGTGGCCCGGGCCGCCGACGGCTGCGCCGCCGCGCTGCACGCCGCCGGCGTGTACAGCTTCGACTCCCGGGACCGGGCGCGGATGCGGGCCGTCAACCTCCGCGGCACCGAGGTGGTGCTCGCGGCGGCGCGGGCGGCGGGCCTCGACCCGATCGTGCACGTCTCCACCTTCGGCGCGCTGCTGCCGGCCACGGGATCGCCGCTGACCGTCGACTCCCCGGTGGGCGCGCCCCGCGAGGCGTACCTGAGCAGCAAGGCCGCCGCCGAGCACGTGGCGCGCCGGCACCAGGACGACGGGGCGCCGGTGGTCATCACCTATCCGCTGGCCTCGCTCGGGCCCGACGACCCGCACCTGGGCGACCAGACGACCCGGGTACGCAACGTGCTGCGCGGGTTGATGCCGCTGTGGCCGACCGGCGGCTTCCCCGTCGGCGACGTGCGGGACGTGGCCCGGCTGCACGCGGCGGTCCTCGAACCGGGGCGCGGCCCCCGCCGCTTCCCGGCCCCCGGCCGGTACGTCACGACCCGGGAGTTCGTCGACGCACTGCGCCGGGTCACCGGGCGGGCCCTGCCCACCCTCCGGCTGCCGGCTGCGGCCCTGCTGCCGATGGGCCACCTGGTCAGCGCGGCGCAGCGGCTCTCGCCCGTGCACCTGCCCGCCGAGCACGGCGCCATCTACCTGTGCGCCACGGCCCGCCCGATGGACGGCACGCCCACCGAGGAGCTGCTCGGGCCGGCGAGCCGGTCGCTGGACGAGACCCTGGCCGACACCGTGCGCTGGCTGCACCGCACCGGGCGGCTGAGCCGCCGGCAGGCCGGGCGCGCCGCGCTCCCGGCGACCGCCGCGCCGCGCCGCGCCACCGAACCGGCCTGACCGCCGACCCCGACCCGTCCGGACTGTGCCCCGCGCGGGCGCCCGCCCGCGCGGACCACGCCGCCGCAACGCGCCGCGGGGCACCGGGCCCGCCCGCTCGTGGGCCCGGCCCCACCGTCCGCCGCGGCCGGGACGCGGCGTCCGCCGCCCGGGACGGCGCGCCGTGCCCGCCGCGCGGGGGCGGCCACCTCCGTCCGCGTGGAACGTGGCGCGGAAATTGCACGCCCGCCGCCGTTCGCAATTTCCGCGTCAATCGTCCCGGCCGTCGGGACATCGGCCTCAGCAAAACAGAAGATGCGTCCCACCTGCGTCGGTAGCCACGATGATGCAGAACTTCGCGCACCGTCCACGCCGCACGGAAAGCATTCCGGGCGACCACCAATTCATCCCTTGCATCCGTCGCCCTAGCGGGCGGTGGTCAAGGCTGCCCGAAAAAAGTCCCGGCGGGACCGGTACCGACGCGCCCGCCCCAGAAGGAGGTAGCCGCCGTGCAACCGGAAACACCCGAGGAGCAGCAGGCACGCGTGCTGACGCTGGAAGCGTTCGCCGACACCATCGTCCCCGGGGCGAAGCGGTCCGCCGACGACCGGGCGATCGCCGGCGTCTCGACCGACGGCGGCGCCGTCGAGTGCGGGGCGCTGGCCCTCATGGAGGACCCGGCCGGCGGGTTGTCGCTGATGCTGGGAACGCTCAGTGAGGCCCTCAACGCGCACGCGACCGGGTACGCCGAGGCGAACGGCCTGACCCTCGACCCGGCGGTGCCGCCCTTCGTCGCGCTCGCGTTCGACCACCGCACCGCGCTGCTGAGCCACCTGCTCGCCCCGGACAACCCGGAGAAGGAGATGTGGGTGGGGCTGGCCCTGTTCAGCAACATGGCATACGACAGCGCCGCACACATGAACACGCTCGACGCGCTCGCCGCCGGGCACCCGGGGCTGCTGGCGATCGGCATCACCAAGCCCGACGACGACGGGCTGTGGCGGTTCCCCGAGTACTCGTACGGACGCCCGCTGTCGCGACTGCACCCACACACCACCCCCACAGGGAGCCCGGCATGACCAGTAGCGCAAGCACCGACGTCGTGGTGATCGGCAGCGGCTTCGGCGGCGCGATCCCGGCCTACCACCTGGCCGCGGGCGGGGCGCGGGTGGTGGTCCTGGAGCGCGGACCGTGGCTGTCCAGCGAGGAGTTCGACCACGACTTCAAGCTCGGCTCGTCGTACACCCGGATCTTCGACTTCACCGTCGGCGACGGGATGAGCGTGCTCGGCGGCAACTGCGTCGGCGGCGGCAGCGTCGTCTACTTCGCCACCATGCCGCGCGCGCCGCAGTTCGTCTTCGAGCGGCAGGGCAGCATCGGCCGCCGGATGTGGCCGGCGGCCATCACCCGCGCCACGCTCGACCCGTGGTACGACCGGGTCTGCGAGTCGCTGCCGGTGACGATGCAGAGCTGGGACAAGGTGCCGTACGCCGGCGGCCTCTTCGCGGCGGCCTGCGCGCACGCCGGGCGCACGGCCAACCCCGTGCCGTCGGCCGTGGACGTCGACAAGTGCACCAACTGCAACTGGATGATGGCCGGGTGCCGCTTCGACGCGAAGCGCTCCCTGCTGCTCAACTACCTGCCGGCCGCCCTGGCGCACGGCGCCGAGATCCGGCCGTTGCACGAGGTGCAGCACCTCTCCCGCACCGAGGACGGCGGATACCGGGTGCACTACCGCATCGTCGACGCGGAGGACTACCGGATCCTGCACGACAGCGGGACGATCGACGCCAAGATCGTCATCGTGGCGGCCGGGGCCGGGGCCACGCCGGTGATCCTGCAACGCTCGGAGCCCACGCTGGGCACCATGCCCCCCGCCGTCGGCCGGTACTTCTCCGGCAACGGCGAGCGGCTCAACACGGCGGTCTTCGACGACGACCGGGTCCGGGAGGTGCTCGGGCTCAGCCGCCCCAACGGAAAGGGCTACGACGCCAACCAGATCGGCCGCGGGCCGACGGTGGCGACCTGGGACCGGCTCGACCCCGACCTGCCCGAGTACGAGCGGTACTCGCTGGAGCAGCTCTTCTTCCCGCTGGGGCTGGGCACGATCCTCGCCCAGGTGCCCGACGCGCAGGGCCCGAGCTGGTTCGGCCTGGAGAAGAAGGAGATGCTGCGCCGCTGGCAGTCGTGGCTGACGCTGTTCACGATGTCGGAGGACGACAACGAGGGCGTCTTCGGGCCGCCGCCGGCGACCGGCAACGCCGACCGTATCTCCCAGCAGATGCTCGGCCGGGGCCCGTTGCGCTACCGGCCCACCGCCAACACGCTGCGGGGCTGGGCCGCCGCCGACGCGGACGCCCGGGACATCCTGGAGCGCGACGGGCTGGCCCGGGTGATGCCGTGGACCAACGACGTGGTCGGCGCGTACACGGTGCACCCGCTGTCGTCCTGCCGGATCGGCGACGACCCGGCGACGTCGGCCCTCGACGACCGGCACGAGCTGCGGCAGCACCCCGGCATCTTCGTCACCGACGGCTCGGCGGTGCCGGGCGCGCTCACCGTCAACCCGGCCCTCACCATCGCCGCGCTGGCCGAACGCGCCGTGCCCGGCATCGTCCGCGCGGCGCAGCAGCGGGGCATCGACGTCACCTACCACGGCTCGCTGCCCGACGGCACGGTCACCGCGGTGCCCCAGGTCGTGCCCAGCTAGGACCACGACGGGCCGGGGGCGCACCCCGCCCCCGGCCCCGGCCCGCCCGACCAGGAAGGAAACCGATGGGCAGGCGACTGGCTCGGGTGACGAGCCGCACCATGCTGACCCACGTCCGGCACGTGACGCCGGTCGCCCCGGAGGCCGCCGACGGGCCCGTCGCGCGGGTCTACCGGCAGATGGCCGACGACTTCGGCGTCCTCGCGCCCCCGGTGCTGCTGCACTCCCCCGCCCCCGACGTGCTGCGGGCCTGCTGGCTGATGCTGCGCGAGACGCTGCTCGCCGAAGGGCTGGTGGGCCGCGAGGCGAAGGAGGTGGTCGCCGCCGCCGTCTCCGAGAGCAACCGGTGCCCGTACTGCGTGGAGGTGCACGGCGCCACGGCCGCCGGGCTGCTGGGCGACCCGGGCGGGTGGCCGGGCACCGGGGTCGGCGGGATCGGCGACCCCCGGCTGCGGGCCCTGGCCGAGTGGGCCCGGCACAGCGGGGACGCCAGCGCGGCGCGCCGCCGTCCCCCGCCCTTCCCCGCCGCGCACGGGCCGGAACTGATCGGCGTGGCGGTGGCCTTCCACTACCTGAACCGGATGGTGAGCGTCTTCCTCCAGGACTCCCCGTTGCCGCCGGCGCCGGCCGGGATCCGCGCCGGGGTCCGGCGGACCGCCGCCCGCATCATGGGAGCGCTGGCGCGCGCCGGACGGCCACCCGGCCTTTCGCTGGAGCTGCTGCCGCCCGCGCCGCCGGAGGCCGACCTGACCTGGGCCGTCGGCCAGCCGCACGTGGCCGCCGCCTTCGCCCGGGCCGGCCAGGCGGTCCACCACGCCGGGCAGGCCGCCCTGCCGGAGCACGTCCGGCAGCGGATCCTGGCCTGCCTGGCCGGCCCGCCGCCCCCGGAGCCGGGCGGCGGCCGGTGGTTCGACGCCGCCGTCGCCGAACTGGCGCCGGCCGAGCGACCCGTCGCCCGGCTGGCGCTGCTGACCGCGCTCGCGCCGTACCGGGTGACCGACGCCGACGTCGCCGCCTGCCGCGACGGCGGCGCCGACGACGCCGCGCTGGTCACGGTCACGGCCTGGGCGAGCCTCACCACGGCCCGCCGGATCGGCGCGACCCTGTACGAGGACGGCCTGCGGCCCGCCCCGCGCGGCGTGACCGACGCCGACGCCGAGCAGGAGGCGTCGCGTGCGGAGCAACCGTGACCCGCAGCGGGGCGCCGAGGCGGTGACGCCGCGACCGGTCAACCCGTGGGCGGCCCTGCTGGTGCTGTGCCTCGGCAACTTCCTCATCCTGCTCGACACGAGCATCGTCAACACCGCCGTGCCGGACATGATGCGGTCCCTGGACACCGGGATCGACAGCATGCTCTGGGTGCTGAACGGTTACCTGCTGGCGCTGGCGTCGCTGCTGATCGTCGCCGGGCGCCTCGGCGACCTGTTCGGCCCGCGTACCGTCTTCATGGCCGGCATGGCGCTGTTCGCGGTGGCCTCGGTGCTCTGCGGGGCGGCCCAGTCCCCGGGGCAGCTCATCGCCGCGCGGGTGGTGCAGGGCGTCGGCGCCGCGGCGCTGCTGCCGCAGGCGCTGGTCCTCATCTCCGGCATCTTCCCGGCCGCGCGGCGGGGCGCCGCCTTCGGGATCTTCACCGCCGTCGCGGGCGTGGCCGCCGTCAGCGGCCCCACCCTCGGCGGTCTCGTGATCACCCGGCTCGGCTGGGAGTGGATCTTCTACCTGAACGTGCCGCTCAGCGTGGCGGGCGTCGCCCTCGCCTGGTGGCTCGTCCCCGACCTGCGCACCCGCCGGCCGCGCCACCTCGACGTGGTCGGCGTGCTCCTGGCCACCGCCGCGCTGGTGGGCCTCATGTACGCCCTCATCGAGGGCGAACGGCACGACTGGGGCACGGTACGCGGGCCCGTCAGCATCCCGGCGATCCTGGCCGCCGCGGCGCTGTGCGCAGTGGTCTTCGCGCTGCGCCAACGCCGGCAGCGGGAGCCGCTCGTCCCGCCCGGGCTGTTCCGCCTCGGCAACTTCGGCCCGGCGACCCTGATCACGCTCGTCAGCTCATTCGGGCTGTACGGCTTCCTGCTGGTCTTCGTGATCGAGACGCAGGCGCTGCTCGGCATGAGCCCGCTGGAGTCGGGCCTCGCCGCGCTGCCCTGGACGGTGGTGCTCAGCGCCGTCGCGCCGGTCGCCGGGCGGCTCACCGACCGGCTCGGCGGCCGACGCCTGCTCGCGGGCGGGCTCACCGTGTACGCGCTCGGCGTGCTGGGCATGGCGCTGCTGGTCACGCCGCACTCCACCGCCGGCACCTTCGTCCTGCCGCTGGTCGCCGTCGGCATCGGCATGGGGGCGTCCATCGCGCCGACCACCACCGAGGCGATGCGCCACGTCCCCGCCCCACTGGCCGGCGCCGCCGCGGGCGTGCTCAACACCGCACGGCAGGTCGGCGGCGCGCTCGGCGCGGCCGTCGTCGGCGCCGTCCTGCAACACCGCCTCGCCGACACCCTGCCCGAGGCCGCCCGCGCGGGCGCGGCGCAGCTGCCTCCCGAGGCCCGGGCGGACTTCCTGCACGGCTTCGGCGCGGCCGCCGGCGAGGGCGTCAAGCTGGGTGCCGGCCAGGCCGGCGGGTTCGTCGTGCCGCCCGGTGCCCCGCCGGAGCTCGCCGACCGGTACCGCGACGTGGCCGCCGACGCGTTCGCCGACGCGTTCCTGCCCGCCGTCCGGCCGGCCCTGTGGGTGGTGGTGGGCGTCCTGCTGCTCGGCGGGCTGTTCGCGCTCCGGCTGCGCGGGCGTCCCGCCGGCCACGAGGCGGATCCGCCGGTCGACGGCAACCCGCCGCCCGACGATGGGCCGGGCCGCGAGGCCCCGGAGACGGTCGGACCGGGACGTGGCCGCCGGTCGCGCTCCGCACAGTGGGAGAAGACACCCGCCACGCCACCCGCCGATGATTGAAGCGCCGGCACCGACCCGATCGGCCGGCTTCCCCGTCAACCGCCGGCCGCACGGCGCCGGCGACGTGCGCCACCGCACCGGTCGAGGTCACCCCCCGCGACGAAGCCCGGGGCCCGCATCGTCCGTCCGGGTGGGGCGGCACCGCATCGAGAGGATGAGCGCGTGGCAGAACAGGACGTGTTCGCCGCCCTGGAGGCCGAGGGCGACGACGTCGACCGCATGGTCGCCGAGCTGGACGACGCCGGGTGGCGTACCCCCACCCCCGCCGAGGGCTGGACGGTCGCGCACCAGATCGCCCACCTGACCGCCACCTTCCGGATGGCCGGCCTGGCCGCCGCCGACCCCGACGGTTTCCAGGCCCTCATGTCGCGCATGAGCGGCGACTTCGACGCGAACGTGAACGCGGCGATGGCCCCGTACCTGGCCGAGGCGCCGGCGGCGCTGCTGGCCCGGTGGCGCGAGGAGCGGACCCTCGCCGAGAAGGCCCTCGCCGCCGTCCCGGCGGGACAGCCGGTGCCCTGGCTCGTCCGGCCGCTCCCGGCGCCGGTGCTCGCCGCGGCGGGGATGATGGAGCTGTTCGGGCACGGCCAGGACATCGCCGACGCCCTCGGCGTGCGCCGCCGCCGCACCGACCGGCTCCGGCCGCTCGTCGAGTTCGCGGTCCGCACCTGGGACTTCGGCTACCTGGCACGGGGGTTGGAGGTGCCGAGCAGCACGTTCCGCTTCGTCATCACGGCCCCGTCGGGCGCGGTCTGGCGCTTCGGGCCGCCGGACGCCGAGCAGATCGTCAACGGCACCGCCGAGGACTTCTGCCTCCTGGTGACCCGGCGCCGGCACCGCGACGACCTGTCGCTGAAGGCCGTCGGCGCCGAGGCCCACCACTGGCTGGACATCGCCCAGGCGTACCGGGGCCCGGCCGGCCCGGGGCGGCGGCCGGGACAGTTCGCCACCTCCTGACGTCCCGTGCGCCCCGGCCGGGCCGCCGGGGCGCACGGGCCACCCCGCGACCACGGCGAGCGCCGTGGTCGCTTCCGTGTGCCCGGCCCCACCCTTCGCGTACCGCCGGCGGCCGACCGGGGTCGGCACCAGGGCACGGCGCGGCGCGACGGCGGACCAGGACCAGGACCAGGGCCGGGGCCAGGACCAGGGCCGGGGCCAGGACCAGGGCCGGGGCTGGGGCCAGGGCTGGGGCTGGGGCTGGGGCCACGGCCGCGAGCAACGCCAACCACCGGGCCCGGCGGGCCCCGTCCCGGAAGGCGACGGAGGGCGGCCGGGCCGCGGGACGTACGACGAACCGCCGCCGGCGGCGGGCCGGCGGCGGACGCGAGGTACGACGCGACCCGGGCCCGGTAGCGGGACGCGGCCGGCCGGAGCCGGTCGTCGCCTCCCGCGCCCGGGCCCGGGCCGACGGGGTGGGCCGGGTCAGCCCTTGACCGGGCTCGACTGGTAGGACAGGACCCGCCAGTCGTCGTCGACGCGGACGGTGACGAAGACGATGCGGCTGCTCCGCTCGGGGGCGACCTCGGTCTCGCCGGCCAGCAGGATGCCGCCCTCGGCGACGATCAGGGCGGAGTCCCGGTGCAGCATGCTGATCTCGACGGGCTCGAAGGTCATCCGGGCCCCCTTGTACGGGCCGGCGAACGCGTCGGTCAGCCAGGCGCGGATCTCGTCCCGGCTCTTCAGCTGGTCGTCGCCCATCAGCATGCTGCCGTTGTCGGTGAACATCTCGGCGATGGCGTCGGCGTCGTTGGCGTCCCAGTTGGCGCGTACGCGCAGCGGCGCGGTGAAGGCGTGACCCTCCTCCCCGTTGCTGTACGCCCCGTAGTGCTTCGCCCACTGCTTGGACTGCTCGACGAGCGACGCTGCCTTGTTGGTCATGGTGTGCTCCTCTGCCGGGTGTCGGATGTGAGTGGTCGCCGGCGCTCCGGTCGCGTCGGCGCGGGTACCGCTGGTGGTCGCCGCCTCGGGCCACGGCCGGTCACGTCGCCGGCCGCGGCCCCGCCCGACGCGCTACCGCGTCGGGCCCGCCGCACCGGCGGCCAGCGCGGGCTCGGTGGCCGCGGCCACCCCCTTGATCAGGTCCGCGGCCTTCTCGCCGATGGCGATCGTCGCGGCGTTCGGGTTTCCGCTGACCAGGCGGGGCATCACAGACGCGTCCGCGACCCGCAGCCCGTCGACGCCGAGGACGCGCAGCTCCGCGTCGACCACGGCGCCCATCGCGCAGGTGCCGGCCGGGTGGTAGATGGAGTGCGCGTACTGGCGGACGTAGTCGCGCAGGTCGGCGTCGGACTCCGACGCCGGCGGCCGGTACGGCCGCTCCACGTACGGCGTGAGGGCCGGCTGCCGGGCGATGTCCAGCCCGATCCGCAGGGCCGCCACCGCGTCGTCCAGGTCGGACTCCTCGGCGAGGTAGTTGTGCACGATCTTCGGCTTGGCGGTGGGGTCGGCCAGGGCGAGCTGCACCGAACCCCGGCTGCGGGGCGCCAACATGGACGGGCCGTAGGACAGCGCGTGGTCGGTGGGCGTCCCGAGGCCGTTGTCGGCGAACATCACCGGCGCGGCCAGGAACTCCACGTCGGGCGCGGCCAGGGCGTCGCTGGTCCGGACGAACCCGCCGGCCTCCGGGCCGTTGGCGGTCATCGGCCCGCGCCCCTCGGACATGAACAGCTCCAGGTTCTCCGGCGTGCCGGCGGCGAGCAGGCTGATCGGGTGCGAGTGGGCATAGATCAGCGGCACCAGGAGGTGGTCCTGGAGGTTCTGCCCGACCTGCGGCTGGTCCAGCACGACCGGCACCCCGAGCGCGCCGAGCAGCGGCGCCGGCCCGATGCCGGAGAGCATGAGCAGCTGCGGGCTGTTGTACGCCCCGCCGGAGAGCACCACCTCCCGCTCGGCCCGGATCTCGACGTCCTCGCCGAGCCGCTGGCCCACCACGCCCACCGCCCGGCCGTTCTCGATGAGCACCCGGTGCACCTGAAGGTTCACC
Source organism: Micromonospora sp. CNZ303 (assembly GCF_004345505.1). NCBI lineage: Bacteria > Bacillati > Actinomycetota > Actinomycetes > Micromonosporales > Micromonosporaceae > Micromonospora > Micromonospora sp. CNZ303. The sequence continues at coordinate 62,137 of NZ_SLVT01000014.1, forward strand.
TCGACGGTCAGGTTGGGCCGGTCGGCCACGGGGTGCAGGAAGGCGGTGGCGGTGCTGGCCCGCCGGCCGTCGCGCTGGGTGAGCTGGAACAGCCCGAAGCCGTCCTGCTCGGCGCCGTTGAAGTCGTCGTTGGCGCCGTAACCGGCCTGCCGTCCCGCCTCGACGAACGCGGCGGACATCGGGTTGCGGGCCCGCCCGTCGGAGACCCGCAGCGGGCCGCCGACGCCGTGGTAGGCCGACTCGCCCCGCTCGTTGTCCTCCGAGCGCTTGAAGTACGGCAGCAGCTCGTCGAAGCTCCACCCGGGCTGGTTCCACCCGTCGAAGTCGGACCGGTGGCCCCGGACGTAGATCATCGTGTTGATCGAGCTGGTGCCGCCCAGGACCCGGCCGCGGGGCAGGTAGACCCGGCGGCGGTCCAGGTGCGGCTCGTCGTGCGTGTCGTAGTCCCAGTCGAGCTGGGTGCGGAACAGCTGGCCGAACGCCACCGGAACGTGCACGTTCTGCGCCGTGTCCGCCGGGCCGGCCTCGACGAGGCAGACCCGGACGTCGGGATCCTCGCTCAGTCGCGCGGCCAGCACGCAGCCCGCCGATCCCGCCCCGACGATTACATAGTCGTACATCCACCCCTCCTCGTCGCGTGCCCGCCCACAGGCGTGACATCAGCGCAGCTGGTACGGATCCGGGGCGGCACCCGGCGTCGCCGGGTGCCGCCGCCCGGGCCGGTGTCAGATGTAGAAACTGTTCGGCTCCAGGCCGCAGAGCACCCGGCCGTAGAGCTCGAAGTTGGTCTGCGGGGTCATCAGGGCGTGCAGGTTGACCGTGTGCACGTCCCGGGCGATCCGCTGGATCGGCACCGAGCTGTAGACCGACGAACCGCCGCTGGCCAGGGCCAGCACCTCCACCGCCTCGCGGCCCAGCTGGCAGACCGCGCCCACGTCGGCGCGGGAGCGGACCCGCTCCTCGAGCGTCCACGGCTCGCCCGAGCGGCCCTTGCTGTCGGTCAGGTCCGCGACCCGGTAGCCGTGGAACTCGGCCTGGTCGGCCTTCAGCGTCGCCTCGGCCACCTGGAGGTGGGTCACCGGCGCCTCGGCCTGGCTGCCGTAGTCGGTGTAGGTGATCTTCCGGCCGGGCAGCCGCTCGAAGAACACCTCCCGGGCGGCCCGGGCCAGGCCGATCACGGTGCCGACCGAGGACGCGGCGGCGACGCCGAGCAGGGGTGCCCGGTACATCGGCGACTCGGCGTTGAGCTTCGAGGCGTACTGGCCCTGGAGCACGGCCGGCAGCGGCAGCACCCGCTCCTGCGGCACGAAGACATCCCGGGCGACGGTGGTGACGCTGCCCGAGCCCCGCATCCCCGCGGTGTGCCAGTCGTCGACGACCTCCAGGTCCGACATGGGCACCAGCATCATGAGGGGCATGGGGGTGCCGTCCGGCGCCGCCCCCATCGCGATGATCTCCTGCCACTGGCTGTGCAGGGCACCGCTGATGAAGCCCCACTGGCCGTTGAGCAGCACACCCCCCGGCCGCGGCTGCGCGTTGCCGGTCGGGCTCAGCGTGCCGCAGACCCGCACGTCGGGCGTGCCGAAGACCTCGTCCTGCACCTCGTCGGGGAACATCCCGACCATCCAGCCCGGGATGCACCACACCGAGGCGGTCCAGGCGACGGAGCCGTCACCCCGGGCCAGCTGGGCCGTCACGTCGGTCAGCGTCCGGGTGTCCGACTCGTACCCCCCGTACCGCTTCGGGATCCGCATCCGGAACAGGCCGGCGTCGGCCATCGCCTCGACCACCTCGTCGTGCATGCGGCGGTTCTCCTCGGACCAGCTCGCGTGCTTCTGCAACAGGGGCACCAGCTCCGTCGCGCGACGCACCAGTTCCGTGCCGGGCACCGTCTGGGTGACGTCCACCCTGACCTCCTCGATAATCGTCGGTTCGGCGGTTACACCACCGCCGCGTGACCGCCGGGCGCACGGCGCGGGACCGGGCCGGCGGGGGCATCCGCCCCGGTCGCGTCCGGTCCGGCCAGCCGTCACCGGCGGCGGGCGGCGCGGTCGCTCGGGGCGCGCCCCGCCTGGGGTGGCCCTGGCATCGTCTGCTTCCGCCGGAGGTCGACGCATCTCCGCAAGTGCGGTGTCGCGGGATCAGCCGCCGCCCGCCCCCCGCTCCCGCCCCGACCGGCCGGCGCGACGGCGTGCCCCGGCCGGCGCGACGGCCCGCCCCGGCCTGCCCGGCAGCGCAATCAGAGAGATGCAGTCGGTGACGGGCCCCGGCAACGATTCGGGGTAGCGATCACGACCGGTACCCGGCGTCGGCGCATCCCGCCGCCCGAACCGACGAAGGAGCACCCCCATGACCACGACCACCCAGGCCAACCGACCCGACCTCGACGCCTACTACGGCCCCTTCACCAGCGAGAAGGAGAAGGAGGCCCTCGGCGTTCCGCTGCGGCTGGTCGCCGCCTGGAGCCGCAACGACGCCGCCGGCGTCGCCGACAGCTTCACCGAGGACGGCATCCTCATCCTCCCCGGCGACGTCTACAAGAAGGGCCGCGACGAGATCTACTCGTTCATGGCCGCCGCGTACGCCGGGCCGTTCAAGGGCACCGGCGTCACCGGCAACCCCGTCGACGTGCGGTTCGTCAACGACGAGGTCGCCCTGCTGCGCACCCACGGCGGCATCCTCGCCCCGGGCGAGACCGAGATCGCCCCGGAGCTCGCCGTCCGCTCCACGTGGATCGTCGTCAAGCGCGACGGCGAGTGGAAGCTCGCCGGCTACCAGAACAGCCCGCGCGGCGCCGGCGCGACGCTGCGCTGGTGACCGTCCATCCCCCCGTGACGATCGGCAAGGAGCACCCATGACCACCAAGGCAGCGTCGCGGTGGGGCGACGCGACGGAGATCCTCGAGGCCGCCCGCGTCGCGGAGGACCACTCCTACTACCGGGAATTCGTCAGCGACGACGAGAAGGCCGTCCTGGCCGTACCGCAGCTGATCCAGGCCGCGTGGAAGGCCAACGACCCGGACTTCTTCGCCGACCTCTTCGCGGAGAACGGCAGCCTGCTCATGGGCGACGAGCAGCTGACCAGCCGCGACGAGATCCGGGCCTTCATGACCAAGGGGTTCGCGGGCCCGTACCGGGGCGCCTACGTCAAGGGCTACCCGGTGTCGGTGAACTTCCTGCACCCGGACGTCGCCATGGTGATCACCGGCGGCGGCATCATCCTCGCCGGCGAGAGCGAGGTCGCCCCCGAGCGGCACATCCGGGCCACCTGGATCATCGTCCGCCAGGACGACGGCCGCCCGCTGCTGCTCTCGCACCAGAGCAGCCCCGTCACCGGCTGACCCCGGGGGCCGGTCCCGACGGGGCCGGCCCCCACCCGCACTCCCCACCAACGACGTACGAGGAGAGACCGATGTCGACAGAACCTGCCCAGTCCGTGGAGCGGCCGTCGCCGGCGCGGATGTACGACTACTTCCTCCACGGCACGAACAACTACCCGGTGGACCGGGCCGCGGCGGAGGCCGTGATCGGGCGGGTCGGACAGACGCTCACCCGCGACGTGGTGTGGGAGAACCGCCGGTTCCTGGGCCGCGCCGTCCGGCACCTCGCCGAGGATTGCGGGATCCGGCAGTTCATCGACGTCGGGGCGGGCCTGCCGAGCCAGGAGAACACCCACCACGTGGCGCGGCGGGCCGTCGCCCAGCCCCGGGTGATCTACGTGGACAACGACCCGGCGGTCGCCGAGCACGGCAAGCGCCTGCTCACCGAGGACGAGCGGGCCAACACCGGGATCTTCACCGCCGACCTGCGCGACCCCGGCTCGATCCTCGACCACCCCGACACCAAGTCCCTCATCGACTTCTCCCAGCCCGTCGGGGTGCTGTTCATCGCGGTCTTCCACTTCATCCGGGACAGCGAGGACCCGAAGGGCATCATCCGGGCCTTCCGCGACCGGATGGCACCCGGCTCGTACCTGGCCCTGTCCCACCTCTGCGTGGAGGGCGGGCCGGACGAGGAGCGCCGGATGATGGAGGACAGCTACCGCAACGCCACGGCGCCGATGGTCTACCGGACCGCCGCGCAGATCGCCGACCTCTTCGAGGGCTTCGAGCTCGTCGCGCCCGGGCTCGTGCCGACCGGCCGCTGGCGGCAGGACGACCCCGACGCCACCTCCACCGACCGGATGTACGCCGGGGTGGCCCGCAAGCTCTGACCCGTTCCGCCGACCGCCGCACCGCACCCACCAGGACCGCACAACCGAGGAGAGACATGCGCGTCGTGTTCGCCCTGTGGCCCAACCCGGCCCACCTGTACCCGCTGGTTCCGCTCGCGTGGGCGTTGCAGAGCGCCGGCCACGAGGTCCGCGTCGCGTCCCACCCCGTCCTGGCGGAGAGCACGCTGGCGGTCGGGCTGACCCCGGTCGCGGTCGGCGACCCGGAGATCATGCCGATGGGCCCCGGTCGACCGCAGCCGCGCAGCGTCAAGCAGCGCCTCGACCGGATCACCGAGGCGCTGGAGCTGACCCCGGCGGACAAGGAGGTCTGGGACGTCTTCTACCAGTTCATGCTGCCGTCCATGTGGGACTTCCACCCGGTCGGGTCCACCGCCCGCGACCCGCACCCGGTCCTCGACGACCTGGTCGCCTTCGCCCGCGAGTGGCAGCCCGACCTGGTGCTCTGGGACCCGTGCTTCCCGGCCGGCGCGGTGGCGGCGCGCGTCGCCGGTGCGGCGCAGGCGCGGCTGCTCTGGGGGTTGGACTACTTCGCCTCGACCATGGACCGCTTCGCCGAGGCCGCCGCCCGACCGGGCCCGGGCCCGGAGGAGAACCCGCTGGTCGAGACCATGCGGCCGGCCGCCGAGCGGTACGGGCTGGAGATCGACGACGAGCTGCTGCTGGGCCAGTGGACCGTCGACCCCACTCCCCCGGGCGTACGCCTGCCCACCAGCGTCCGGACCGTGCCGACGCGCTGGGTGCCCTACTCGGGGCAGACGGTGCTGCCCCGGTGGCTGCACCACCGGCCGGAGCGGCCCCGCGTCGCGCTCTCCCTCGGGCTGTCCCAGCGGATGTACTTCAAGGGCGGCTGGGACCACGTGCCCGGCCTGCTGGAGATGGTCTCCGACCTGGACGTCGAGGTGGTCGCGACGCTCAACGCCGACCAGCTGGCCGGCATGCCGACCCTGCCGAAGAACGTCCGCGCGGTGGACTACCTGCCCCTGACCCAGCTGCTGCCGTCCTGTTCGGCGATGGTGCACCACGGCGGCATGGGCACCTTCGCCAGCGCGGTGGCGCTGCGGGTGCCGCAGCTGATCACCGACTCCGACGACGACAACGGCATGATCACCATCGAGGCCGACGGCCTGGAGTGGTCGATGGCCACGAAGCACATCGAGTCGTCGGTGACCGCCCGCTGCGTCGCCGGGCGCGGCGCGGGACTGGTCCTGGACATCAAGAACCTCTCCGTGGACGCGATGCGCAAGCAGCTCGTCCGCGTGCTGGACGAGCCGGCGTTCCGGCAGGGGGCCGACTCCCTCTACGACGACCTGCTCGCCACGCCCAGCCCGACCGAGACCGTGCCGGTGCTGGAGAAGCTCACCCGGCGGTACCGGGCCTGATCCGGCACCGCCGTCGCCGCCGGCGGGCGGGCCCCCGCGCACGCCCGCCGGCACCCTCCGCTCCCGCACCGCCCGCCCGCGGCCCACCCGGGTGGCGCGCCCCGCGCCGCCCCGCTGCCGGCTGCCCGCCGCCGCCCCCGCGTCGCTGCCGGTGCACGGGCGTCCTCGACGACAGGAGAAGCGATGATCAACGTCTTCCAGCCGACCCTCGGCGCCGAGGAGCTCGCCGCCGTGCGCGCCGTCTTCGACAGCAGCTGGCTGGGGCACGGGCCGCGTACCAGGGAGTTCGAGCAGGAGTTCGCCGCGCACGCCGGGCTGGTGCCCGAGCGCACCATCTTCATCAACTCGGCCACGGCCGGGCTCTTCCTCGCCGTGGAGCTGCTGGCGCTCGGGCCCGGTGACGAGGTGGTGCTGCCCTCGATCAGCTTCGTCGGCGCCGCCAACGCCATCGCCTCTGCCGGCGCCCGGCCGGTCTTCTGCGACGTCGACCCGCGCACGCTCAACCCCTCCGTCACCGACGTGGAGCGGGCCCTGACCCCCACCACGAAGGCGGTCATCCTGCTGCACTACGGCGGCGTTCCCGGCGAGGTGGCCGAGATCGCCGAGCTGTGCCGCCGGCGCGGGGTCGCCCTGGTGGAGGACGCGGCGTGCGCCGTCGCGTCGACCGTCGACGGGCGTCCCTGCGGCAGCTTCGGCGACATCGCCATGTGGAGCTTCGACGCGATGAAGATCCTGGTCACCGGCGACGGCGGGATGCTGCACGTACGCGACGCGGAACTGGCCCGGCGGGCCCACCGCCTGGCGTACCACGGCCTGGAGCACGCCAGCGGCTTCTCGGCCGCCGGCAAGGGGGTGCCGCACCGCTGGTGGGAGCTGGACGTGCGCGAGTTCGGCCGCCGGGTGGTCGGCAACGACCTCACCGCGGCGATCGGCCTGGTCCAGCTCCGCCGCCTGCCCGGGTTCGTCGCGCGCCGGCGGGAGATCGCCGCGGAGTACGACCGCCTGCTCGCCGATGTCGAGGGCGTCCGGCTCCCCCCGCCGTTGCCCGCCGGGCAGCGCAGCTCGCACTACTTCTACTGGGTGCAGCTCGACCCGGAGATCCGCGACCAGGTGGCCGCCGACCTGCTCGACATCGGCATCTACACCACGTTCCGCTACGCGCCGCTGCACAAGGTGCCCGCGTACGGCGCCGGCTGGCACCTGCCCGGCGCCGACGAGGCGGCGCGGACCACCCTCCTCCTACCGCTCCACCAGGGACTGGACGATGCAGACGTACGAACGGTCGTCGACGGCCTGCGCAAGTCCGTCGAGCAGCGGCAGGGCGGCACCGGTGACTGACCGGACGGCGCGGCCGGTGGCCGGCCCACCCGGGCGGCGGGGCGCCGGGGGGACGCGATGAAGGCCCTGGTGCTCTCCGGCGGCGCCGGCACCCGGCTGCGCCCGCTGAGCCACTCGATGCCCAAGCAGCTCGTCCCGGTGGCGAACAAGCCGGTCCTGGAGCACGTGCTGGAGAACGTCCGCGACGCCGGCGTGACCGAGATCGGCGTGATCGTGGGCGCCTGGGCGGACCAGATCCGCGAGGTCCTCTCCGACGGCTCCCGCCTCGGGGTGCGGCTGACCTACCTGCGTCAGGACCGGCCCCGCGGGCTGGCCGACTGTGTCCGGCTGGCCCGGCCGTTCCTCGGCGACGACGACTTCGTCATGTACCTCGGCGACGTCATGCTGCCCGACGGCGTGGCCCGGTACGCCGACCAGTTCCGCCGCCACCGACCGGCGGCCCAGGTGCTCGTGCACAAGGTGGACGATCCGCGCGCCTTCGGCATCGTCGAGCTCGACCCCGACGGCACGGTACGCCGCCTGGTGGAGAAGCCCCGGCAGCCGCGCGGGGACCTCGCCCTGGTCGGCGTCTACTTCTTCACGCCGGCCATCCACGCCGGCGTCGACGCCATCACGCCCAGCGCGCGCGGCGAGCTGGAGATCACCGACGCGGTGCAGTGGCTGGTCACCAGCGGCGCCGAGGTGCGCGCCAGTGAGTACGACGGGTACTGGCGCGACACCGGCCAGGTGGCGGACCTGCTGGCCTGCAACCGGCACCTGCTCGACGGCCAGCCGCGCGCGGTCGCCGGCAGCGTCGATCCGGCCAGCGAGCTGACCGGCGCCGTGGTCGTGGAGCCGGGCGCCCGCATCGTCGCCAGCCGCGTCGAGGGGCCGGTGGTCATCGGCGCGGGCGCCGTGGTCGAGGGCTGCCGGATCGGCCCGCACACCGCGATCGGGCCCGGCTGCCGGCTCGTCGACGCCGAGGTGGCCGACTCGATCGTGCTGGCGGACGCCTCGATCACCGCCGTCCGTGGGCTGCGCGGCTGCCTGATCGGCCGCTCCGCCACGGTCAGCCTCAGCCCGGCGGCCGGGAGCCGGCTGGTGGTCGGCGACCACAGCCGGATCGAGTTCGCCGCATGACGCCCGTACGGCCGCCGACCGACGCCCGCTGCCGGGCACGATCCGAGAGGAAGATGGGATGAGCGACCCCAAGGCACTGCTGCTGGACAGCGTCCGCAAGTACCACCAGGAGGTCCAACAGGAGCGGCCGTTCGTCCCGGGGGAGACCGAGATCTGGCCCTCGGGCGCGGTGCTGGGCGCCGAGGAGCGGGTGGCGCTGGTCGAGGCCGCGCTGGACCTGCGCATCGCGTCCGGGCAGAACGCCCGCCGGTTCGAGTCGGCCTTCGCCCGCAAGCTGCGGGTCCGCAAGGCGCACCTGTGCAACTCCGGCTCCTCGGCCAATCTGCTGGCGGTCTCGGCGCTCACCTCCGCCCAGCTGGGCGACCGGCGGCTACGCCGGGGCGACGAGGTGATCACGGTGGCGGCCGGGTTCCCCACCACGGTCAACCCGATCCTGCAGAACGGGCTGGTGCCGGTCTTCGTCGACATCGAGCTGGGCACCTACAACGCCACCGTCGAGCGGGTGGCCGCCGCGATCGGCCCGAAGACCAGGGCCATCATCCTGGCCCACGCGGTGGGCAACCCGTTCGCGGTCGCCGAGATGGCGCAGCTCGCCAAGGAGCACGACCTGTTCCTCATCGAGGACAACTGCGACGCGGTCGGTTCCTTCTACGACGGCCGGCCCACCGGCAGCTTCGGCGACCTGGCCTCGGCGAGCTTCTACCCGGCCCACCACATGACGATGGGCGAGGGCGGCTGCGTGGTCACCAACAACCTGGCCCTGGCCCGGATCGTGGAGTCGCTGCGCGACTGGGGCCGGGACTGCTGGTGCGACCCGGGCAAGAGCAACACCTGCATGAAGCGGTTCGAGCACCAGCTGGGCACCCTCCCGGAGGGCTACGACCACAAGTACATCTACTCGCACGTCGGGTACAACCTGAAGACCACCGACCTCCAGGCCGCCCTGGGGTTGGCCCAGCTGGCCCGGGTGGACGAGTTCTGCGCCGCCCGGCGGCACAACTGGCGGCGCCTGCGCGAGGGCCTGGACGGGGTGCCGCACCTGCTGCTGCCCGAGGCCACGCCGCGCAGCGACCCGAGCTGGTACGGCTTCGTGATCACCGTGGAGCCGGGGGCGCCGTTCGACGTGCCCGAGCTGGTGGGCTTCCTGGAGGACCGCAAGATCGGCACGCGGCGGCTGTTCGCGGGCAACCTGACCCGCCATCCCGCGTACGCCGACCAGCAGTACCGGGTGGTCGGCGAGCTGACCAACAGCGACATCGTGACCAGCCAGACCTTCCACGTCGGGGTCTTCCCCGGGCTCACCGACGAGATGATCGACTACGTCGTCTCGTCCATCCGGGAGTTCGTCAAGACCTACGGCTGACCGGCGGGATCCCGGCCTGGGACCCGTCAGCTTCCCTGATTGGAGCACAGATGGGCGTTCTGTCCGACCGACGAGATCCTCGGGTGGCGGTCGTCGGGCTCGGCTACGTCGGGTCCTGCATCGCCGCGGTCCTGGCCGAACGGGGCCTGGACGTGGTGGGCGTGGACGTCGACCCGCACCTGGTCGACGAGCTGCGCGCCGGGCACTGCCGGTTCGAGGAACCCGGCCTGCCGGAGCTGGTCCGCGCCGGCATCGAGGGCGGCCGGCTGCGGGTGACCACCGACTACGCGGCGCTGGCGGAGACCGACGTCGTCCTCGTCACCGTCGGCACGCCGGTGCGCCGCGACGGCTCGCTCGCCGACGAGCAGCTCCGCGGCGCCTGCGTCGAGCTGGCCCGCCACCTGCGACCCGGCCAACTGGTCGTGATCAAGAGCACGGTCCCGCCGGGCACCACCCGGGACTTCGTCCTGCCGCTGCTGGAGCGCGGCGGGCTGAACGGCGGCAAGGACTTCGGGATCGCCTTCACCCCGGAGCGGCTCGCCGAGGGCACCGCGCTGCGAGAGCTGCGGACGTTCCCCATCGTCGCCGGCGGCCTGGACGCCGACAGCACCCGGGCGGCCGGCGATTTCTGGCAGCGGGCGCTGGGGGTGGACGTGATCCCGGTGGACTCGCTGGAGGCGGCGGAGATCGTCAAGCTCGCCGACAACTGGTGGATCGACCTCAACATCGCGCTCGCCAACGAGCTGGCCAAGTTCAGCGCGCTGTTCGACGTCGACGTGCTGGACGTGATCGCCGCCGCCAACAGCATCCCGAAGGGCAAGAGCAACATCAACATCCTACTGCCCAGCGTCGGGGTGGGCGGCTCCTGCCTGACCAAGGACCCCTGGATGGTCTGGCACTCGGCGCGGGAGCGGGGACTGGAGATCCTCACCGCGCCGGCCGGTCGGCAGGTGAACGCGGGGATGCCGGGCTACACGGCGCGCCTGGTCCTGGACGAGCTGGCCGCTCTCGGCAGGCCGGCGGAGACGGCGACGGTGACCGTGCTGGGGCTGGCGTTCAAGAACGACACCGGCGACCTGCGGGCCACCCCGACGCTGCCGGCCGTCGCGGCCCTGCGCGAGGCCGGCTGCGAGGTCCGCCTGCACGATCCCCTGGTCGACCCGGACGAGGCGGAGAAGCTCTTCGGCCTGCGGCCGGTCGCCGACCTCGACGAGGCGGTGCGGGGCGCGGACTGCCTGGCCGTCCTGGCCCACCACCGGCGGTTCACCGAGATCGACTACGCGGCGCTGCCGGTGGCCCGGCCGTGCCTGGTGCTCGACGGGCGCGCGTACTTCCCGAAGGACAGGATCGCCGGGCTGCGGGCCGCCGGGTACCACTACCGGGGGATCGGCCGGTGAGCGCGCGGGTGGTGGTGACCGGCGGGCACGGCTTCATCGGCGGTCACCTGGTGGACCGGCTGCTGGAGCGCGGCGACGACGTCACCGTCTTCGACGGCCCGGCGCCGCCGGTGGGACGTTCGCCGGCCGCGGCGCACGCCCGGCTGGTGGAGGGCGACGTGCGCGACCCGGAGGGGTTGGCCGAGGCCATCACCTCCGGCGTCGACGTCGTCTACCACCTGGCCGCCGTGGTGGGCGTCGACCAGTACCTGTCCCGCCCGCTGGACGTCGTCGACATCAACTTCACCGGTACCCGCAACGTGCTGGACCTGGCCTGCCGGGCCGGCGCCCGCGTCGTGCTGGCCAGCACCAGCGAGGTCTTCGGCAAGAACCCGGCGGTGCCGTGGGCGGAGGAGGACGACCGGGTGCTCGGCGCGACGTCCGCCGACCGCTGGACGTACTCGTCGAGCAAGGCCCTCACCGAGCACCTGACGTACGCCTTCGCCCGGCAGCACGGGCTGGCGGCCACCATCGTCCGCTACTTCAACGTCTACGGTCCCCGGCAGCGCCCGGCGTACCTGGTCAGCCGCTCCGTGCACCGGGCGTTGAACGGGCGCCCGGTGGTGGTCTACGACCAGGGGCGGCAGACCCGCTGCTTCACCTTCGTCGACGACGCCGTCGCCGGTACGCTCGCCGCCGCCACCAGCCCGGCGGCGCTCGGCGAGTCGTTCAACATCGGCAGCATGGTGGAGAACACCATCGGCGAGGTGGCGGAGATGATCGGCACGCTCACCGGCACCGCCGCGGTGGCCGACGTGGACACCAGCCGGGCGCTGGGCAGCGCCTACGAGGACCTGGCCCGGCGGATCCCGGACACCACGAAGGCGCGCACCGTGCTGGGCTGGAAGTGCGAGGTGCCGTTGCGTACCGGCCTGGAGCGGACGGTGCACTGGGCCCGGGAGAACCCGTGGTGGCTGGCCCTGCCCGACACCGGCGCGAACTGACGTCCCGACACGGAGGCGCCGCCCGACCCCACCGGGGTCGGGCGGCGCCGTCGTACGCGCACCCGGTCCGCCGGCGCCGCCGGCGGGGGACGCGGGGCCCGCCGGGCGACCCGCGGCAGCTCCGGGTGCCGCCCGGAACGTACGCGAACGGCGTGCGGCCGGGGTGGAGCGCTCCACCCCGGCCGCACGGTCGCGCCGCGACCGACCCGTCAGCGCCGGGCCGACGCGGGCGTCTCGTCGGTGCCACCGGCCGGGACCGCCGGGGCATCGACGACCGGTTCCTCGGCCGCCGGGCGTACTCGGCGCAGCAGCAGCGCCGAGGCCACGGCCAGGATCACCGCGATCACCGCGCTGACCAACCCGGCCATGTTGAACCCGCTGGTGAACGCCGCCCTGGCGGCCTCCAGCAGGGCGCTGCCGGTCTGCTCGGAGAGCTGCCCGGTCACCGCGCTCGCGCCGGCCAGCGAATCGCCGGCCGCCTCCCTGACCTGCGCGGGCAGGTCGGCGGCGAGGGCCGGGGCGATCTCGCTGCGGTAGACGGCGGTGCCGACGCTGCCCAGTACGGCGACGCCGAGCGCCACCCCCAGCTCGGTGCTCGTCTCCGACATCGACGACGCCGAGCCGGCCCGTTCGGGCGGCGCCGCCCCGATGATCAGGTCCGTGCCCAGCACGGCACCGGGACCGAAGCCGAGGTAGACGATCACCAGACCGGTCACCGCGAGGCCGAGCCCACCGGCGGTGCCCACCTGGCTCAGCAGCGCGAAGCCGACCGCGGCGATCGCCATGCCGCCGGCGACCACGTAGCCCGGGGCGAACTTCTGCGCGATCAGCGGCGCGAGCATCGAACCGACCAGCATGGACACCGCGTACGGCAGCATCCAGAGCCCGGCCCGCAGCGGGGAGAGGCCCTCGACCAGCTGGGCGTACTGGGCGAAGAGCAGCGCGATGCCGCCGATGGTCGACCCACCGAGCAGCATGATGCCCAGGGCCGCGCTGAAGGTCCGGTTGGCGAACAGCCGCACCTCGAGCAGCGGGCTGGTGAGGCGGCGCTGCCGCGCCACGAAGATCACGCCGATCACCACACCGGCGACCATCGCCAGGACCGGCCGGACGCCGAAGCCGTCCTTCGCCAGCTCCTTGAGACCGTAGACGAAGGGCAGGATGGTGGCCAGCGAGAGCACCACGCTGAACAGGTCGAGCCGCCCGGCCTCCGGGTTGCGGTACTCGGGCAGCAGCAGCGGCGCGGCCACCAGCAGCACGACCATCACCGGTACGCCCAGCAGGAAGACCCCGCCCCACCAGAACGACTCGAGCAGCACACCGCCGACCAGCGGTCCGATGATCGCGCCGATCATGAAGCAGCTCATCCAGAGGCCGATGGCCATGGTGCGCTGCTGCGGGTTGCGGAACATGTTGCTGATCAGCGACAGCGTGGAAGGCATCAGGGTCGCCCCGGCAACGCCCAGCAGCGCCCGGGTGGCGATCAACATCTCGGCGCTGCTCGAGTAGGCGGCGATCACCGACGCCACGCCGAAGGCCGCCGCGCCGATCATGAGCAGCCGGCGACGGCCGATCCGGTCACCGAGGGTCCCCATGGTCACCAGGAATCCGGCGATCATGAAGCCGTAGATGTCCATGATCCAGAGCAGCTGGGCGGCGTCCGGCGCCAGGTCGGCGCTCAGCTGCGGTAGCGCCAGGTAGAGAACGTTGAGATCCAGAGACAGCAGCAGGGTGGGCAGCGTGAGCACGGCCAGGCCGATCCACTCGCGCCGGCCCGCTCTCGGTTCCGCCTCGCTCGCGTTCACATCCATCGTGGTCCTTCCTCCGTATCGGTGCGGCGCCTAGTTGTCGTACTCGTCGTGCAGCCGCCACCAGCCGTACGGCTCCTCCTGCGGGCGCCCGTCCGGGGTGTCCTCCCAGGTCTCCTGGCGGCCGAGCGGGGTGAGGTCGAGCAGCGACCAGTTGCTGCCGAGCGCCTCGACGCCCCGCTCCGAGGTGAAGTAGGTGCGGTACACCTCGTCGCCGTCGCGCAGGAAGACGCTCAGCCCGAACGCCTCCCCCGCCTTCGTGGTGAGCCCGAGGTCGGTGTTGAAGTCGGTGCCGTGGGACGAGTACCAGGGCAGCGTCCAGCCCATCCGCTCCTTGAGCGGGGTGATCTCCGCCAGCGGCGCCCGGGAGATCAGCGCCAGGGTGGTGTCCCGGGCGTTCAGATGGGCGGGGTGGCCGAGGTTGTCGACGAACATCGAGCACCCCTCGCAGTAGTGCGACTCGCCCGGCCTGAGCATGAAGTGGTAGACGATCAGCTGCCGCCGGCCGTCGAAGATGTCGGCCAGGTTGGCCTTGCCGCCCGGGCCCTCGAAGACGTATTCCTTGTGGATCCGTGTCATGGGCTGCCTGCGGCGCTCCGCGGCCAGCGCGTCCCGGGCCCGGGTCGCCTCCTTCTCCTTGGCGAGCAGCCGCTCCCGGGCGGTGTCCCATTCCGACTGCGACACGATCGTCGGCAGGTTCATGCTGTCTCTCCATTCGTGGTCACGGACGCTCCCCTGTCCGGGAGCGGCGGCGACGGCGCGGGCTCTCCGGCGTACCGAGGTGGCGCGGGCCGTCGCACGGCACGGGCGCCGACCGGCGCCCTGGGCACGCTCCCGCGCCCGCGTCGCCAGCCCTTCCGGCCGCCTCACGGTGGTCGACCGGGACCAACGGCCGGGGCGCGCATGCCGCCCGCGCCGCGACACCCGGTGTGCCTCCCTCGCCTCGCCGGGCCGGATCCGTCGCCGGTCCCACTCTGCCGCCCACCGCTCCCGGTCCACTCCCGGTCTTCTCCGGGTGCGCTCCCGGTCGCCGCGCCGCCGCGCCGCGCCGTGACCGCCCGTCGTCGGTGCGCTGCGCTACGGTGACGCCATGCGTTTCGGGCTCCTCGGTCCGTTGGCGGTCTGGACGACGGACGGCGCACCGGTCACCGTGCCCGATCTGAAGGTTCGTGTCCTGCTCGCCGACCTGCTGGCGCACCAGGGCCGCCCCGTGCCCGTCGACCGGCTGGTCGAGGACCTGTGGGGCGAGCGCCGGCCGGCCAATCCCAGCGGTGCGCTACAGACCAAGGTCTGGCAGCTGCGGCGGGCGTTGAACGACGCGGAGGCCGGCGGCAGGGACGCGGTGGTGTCCCGACCGCCCGGATATCTGCTGCGCACCGCACCCGGGCAGACCGACGCCGACCGGTTCGGCGCGCTGGTCGAGCGGGCCACCGGCACGACCGCCCCACCCGCCCGGGTCGCGCTGCTGGACGAGGCCCTGGCCCTGTGGCGTGGCCCGGTGCTGGCCGACTTCGCCGACGAGCCGTTCACCCGCCCGCTGGCCGCCCGGCTGGAGGAGCAGCGCCTGGTGGCCGTCGAGGAGCGGGCCGAGGCCCGGCTGGTCCTCGGCGAGCACCAGCTGCTGGTCGGGGAGCTCGCCGACCTGGTGGCGCGGCATCCGTTCCGGGAACGGGCCCGCGCCCTGCAACTGCGCGCCCTCTACCGGGCCGGGCGACAGGGCGAGGCGCTGGAGAGCTACGCCCGCTTCCGCCGGCAGCTCGCCGAGGAGCTGGGCCTGGACCCGGGCCCGGAGCTGGTGGCGCTGCACCGGGCGATCCTGGCGCACGACCCGGCGCTGCTCGGCGCGGGCGACCGGAGCGGCCCGAGCGGTGCAAGCGACCAGGGCGGCCCGAGCGGCGGGAGCGGTGCAAGCGACCAGAGCGGCAGGAGCGGTCAGGGCGGCAGGAGCGGTCAGGGCGGCAGGAGCGGCGCGAGGGATCCGCGCGGCGCCGAGCCGAACGGCGCGGACGATCCGCTGGCCGCGCCGCGCCCGGCGGGTACGGGACGGGTGATGCCGAGGACCAACCTGCCCGCTCCGCTGACCCCGCTGGTCGGGCGCGCGGAGGCCGTGCGGCACGTCCACGAACTGCTGCGCGTCGAACGGCTGCTCACCCTCGTCGGGCCGGGCGGAGTGGGCAAGACCCGGCTGGCGGTCGAGGCGGCCCACCAGCTCGTCGAGGCGTACCCGGACGGGGTGTGGCTGGTCGAGCTGGCCTCGCTGCGCCCGGACGACCCCGCCGCGCTGGCCGGGTCGCTGCTGGCGGTGCTCGGCATCCGCGAGGCCACCGGGGCCGACCGTGGGCCGACGGGCGCCCCGGCCACCCCCGCCGACCGCCTCGTCGACGTGCTGCGCGGCCGGTCCCTGCTGCTGGTCCTGGACAACTGCGAGCACGTCGTGGAGCCGGTCGCCGAGCTGGCCCAGCGGGTGCTGCCGCACGCCCCGGGCGTACGCCTGCTGGCCACCAGCCAGGACCCGCTCGGCGTGGCGGGTGAGCGGGTCTGGCCGGTCCCCCCGTTGGAGCTGCCCGACCCGGAGGTCACCGAGCCCGAGGTGCTCGCCCGTTCCAGCGCGGTGCAGCTCTTCGTCGCCCGGGCCACCGCCGCCGCCCCCGGATTCGCCCTGGACGCGACCAACGCCCGTGACGTCGCCGAGCTGTGCCGCCGCCTCGACGCGGTGCCGCTCGCGCTGGAGCTGGCCGCCACCCGGGTGCGCGCGCTGGGCGTGCACGGGCTGGTCACCCGGCTGGACGACCGGTTCCGGCTGCTCTCCGGCGGCCACCGGGGTGCCCCACCGCGCCAGCAGACCCTGCGCGCGATGATCGACTGGAGCTGGGAGCTGCTCTCCGACCCGGAGCGGGTGGTGCTGCGGCGCCTCGCCGCGCACGCCGACGGCTGCACCCTGGAGGCCGCGGAGGCGGTCTGCGCCGACCCGGACCTGCCCGCCGACGAGGTGCTCGGGCTGCTCGTCCGGCTGGTCGACCGCTCGCTGGTGGTGATGACCGAGGGCGCCGGTGAGCCGCGTTACCGGCTGCTCGAGTCGGTCGCCGAGTACTGCCTGGCGCGGCTGCGCGAGGCCGACGAGGTGGCGGTGGTACGCCGCCGCCACCGGCGCCACTACCTCGAGCTGGCGCGGCGGGCCGACGACGAACTGCGCGGGGCGGCGCAGCGGCGCTGGCTCGCGCGGCTGGACCAGGAGACGGCCAACCTGCGTCGCGCGCTCGACGGCGCGCTGGCCGACGACGACGCGGCCGGCGCGCTGGAGCTGTCGACCGCGCTGGCCTGGTACCGGTACCTGCGCGGCCGGCTGCGCGAGGCGCGCCGGTCGATCGAGGCGGCGCTCGCCGTGCCCGGTCCGGTGCCGGCCTCCGTACGGTCGGCGGCCACCTGTTGGCGGGCCGGGCTCGCCCTGCTGGAGGCCGGTGGCGACCACGCCCCGCTGGTGGCCCCGGCGTTGGCGGGCTGGCCGCCGGACGAGGACCCGGCGGGGCGGGCCCGGGCCACCTGCTTCCTCGGCCTCGCGCTGCTCAACACGGGGGACGTCACGACCAGCCAGGAGCTCGTCGACGACGCGCTGGCGCAGTTCGAGACGCTCGGCGACCGGTGGGGGGTGGCGACGGCGTTGAGCCTGCGGGCCGGGCACGCGCAGTCCCGGGGCGACCTGGAGGCGGCCAGCCGGGACAGCGCGCGCAGCGTGGCGCTCTTCCGCGAGTTGGGCGACCGGTGGGGCCAGCTCCAGGCGTCCTTCGCGCTGACCACGCGGGCGGAGGCGACCGGCGACTACCCGGAGGCGGCCAGGCTGCACCGGGAGGGCCTGCGGATGGCCGAGGAGCTCGGGCTGTGGCTGGAGGCCTCCGACCGGCTCTCCGGCCTGGGCCGCATCGCGCTGCTCAGCGGCGACTACGACCGGGCCCGGGAGTTCCACGAGCGGGCGCTACGGCTGGCCGCCGAACAGAACTTCAAGCCCGGGGAGCTGTACGCGCAGATCGGCCTCGGGCTCGGGGCCCGCCGCGAGGGCCGGCTGGACGCCGCCGAGGAGCTGCTGCGCGGCGTCCTGGCGTGGACCCGCCAGCCGGGCCTGGACGCCGACGTGGTGCGGGCACTGCTCCTGGCCGAGCTGGGCTTCGTCGCGGAGCAGCGCGGCGCCGCCCGCGACGCGCACGAGTTGCACGCCGAGGCGTTCGAGGTCGCCACCGCCATCGGCGATCCCCGGGCGCAGGCGCTCGCGCTGGAAGGGCTCGCCGGCACGGCGACGCTCGACGGCCGGCACGGCGACGCCGCCCGGTTGCTCGGCGCGGCGGCCATGGCGCGGGCCTCGGTGGGCGCGCCGCTCCCGGCCGGGGAACGGGGCGACGTCGACCGGATCACTCAGGCCGCGCGCGACGCGCTCGGCCCGACCGCGTTCACGGAGAATTTCGACCGGGGCACCGCGCTGACCCCCGCCGAGGCCTACCGCTCGCTGGCGGCCGGCCTCCCCCGCCCCGCCTGAGCGGGCGGGGCTCAGCCCGGGCGGCGGGTCACCCGGACGCACCGACGCACCCCGCACCGCCCAGGGGCGGTGCGGGGTGCAGTCGGACGCCGGGCGGCCCGCCGCCGCGTACGCGTCGTCAGCGGTTGGCCGTGCCCTTGGAGTTCTGGTAGGCGGCGATGCTCCACCCCCCGTCCACCCGGACGACGGTGGAGGTGGCGAGGAAGGCGCGCTCGGCGACGAACTCGGTCTCCCCCTCCAGGAGCACGCTGCCCTGGGTCACCAGCAGCGCGATGTCGTCGGTCAGGAAGCGGACGTCGAGCGGCTCGACGAGGACGTGGGTCCCCCCGTACGGCCCGGCGAACCCGGCGGCCATGTAGGAGCGGATCTCCTCCCGGCCCTTCATGTAGGCGTCACCGATGAGCGTGCCGTCCTCGACGAAGATCGCCGCGAACGCGTCGGCGTCGTTGGCCGCCCAGGCCGTCACGATGCGTCGCGCTACGTCCCGTACGGCCGTCTCGTCGCTCACGACGGCGGCATTGCCTGCGGACATGTCGTTCCTCCTCCTCGTGTCACCGGTACGCCGCGGGCGTCCGGACGTGCGGGCCGCGTGGGCGGGTCAGCAGGTGATGCGGACCTCGGGAGAGGTCAGGTAGGCCATCATGTTCGGGTCCCAGACGACGGACCGGTAGATCCGGGTGCCGCTGGCCCGGCACGGGAAGTCGAGCCGGGTCGTCGACCCGGGGTCCATGTAACGATCCAGCACCGTCCGCCAGCCGGTGTCGGTGGTTTCGTAGCGCATCAGCCAGACGACCGCGAGGACGAGGCAGTCGTTGGTCGCGACGGTACGGACCATCACGCCGGTGGGGCTCTTCTCCGGGGTGCTCGGCGCGCTTATGCAGCTCCGCGGCGGCTCCCCGGCCGTCGTCGCGGCGGCGGCCGGGCCCGACCCGATCGCGCCGACGGCGAGGACGACGCCCAGCGTCAGCGACAGCCATCTCGATACCGTTGCCATGTTTCCTCCTGTCCGGCCGGCCGGCCGGCTCCCGCACCGGGGCGCGGGAGCGGCGGCCGGCCTGCCCGTGTCGTACCGGATCACTTCGCGAACCGGTACGCGTTGACGATGGTCTGGTCCAGCCGGTTGCCGTGCGAGTCGACCAGGGTGGCGCGCAGCGACACCGTCCGGGTTCCCTTCGGCGCGTGCACCACCGCGCGGTAGCCGCCGTCGCCCGCCGGCACCACCGGGGCCTTGCGCCAGGTGCGGCCCCCGTCGACGGAGATCCGCACGGCCAGCTGCCGGACCCGACCCACGCGGGCCTCCGGCTGGGACATCACCTTCACCGGCAGCAGGGTCACCGGCGCCCAGGGGGTGACGTTGTGGTCGTCGACCGTCGGCGCGTACCGGACGACCCAGATCGGGAAGATCTGGTCGGCCCCGCCGGCGGTGTCCGACCGGAACGTCCACGTCGCGTCCACCCGCGTCGACAGGGGGGAGTACGACGGTCGGCTGGTCCGCTTCTCCACGCGGAACGTCGCGGGCCCCGGCGGCACCTCGGCCTCCAGGTTCCCGGCGCCGGAGGCGCCCACCAGCCGCCCGTCGCGGTACATCCGGGTCGTCGCCGCGTCGGTGAGGGAGCCGGCCCGATGCCCGTCCTGGTCGGAGTACATGGGGACGCCGAACCAGACGGTGTCGCCGCGCCGGCCGGCGTGACCGGCGAAGTCGAACATCGGCCCGAGCACCGCCGCGTTCCACCGGTCGGTGTACCGCTGCCCGGCCTGGTACGACTGGTTCGCCTGGCCGAAGGCCGTGATCTCGACCGGTAGCCCGTCCCCGCCCGGAACGTTCTCGCCGAAGGCGGCGCTCCACAGGGTGGCACCGCCGTCCAGCAGGTGCGTCGTGCGCGCCGGCAGTCTGAACGGCAGCAGTGGAGTCAGCGTGCCGACGACGCCGGGCGCGTTGGGGAACATGGCCTTGGTCGCCGCGCGGCCGGTCACCTGGGCGGCCAGCCGGCTGTCCACCGTCGCCAGGTCCCGATCGGCCACCTTGCGGTGGAAGCCGGTGAAAAAGCCGCCCGGGCGGGTGTCGAGCAGCCCGTAGGTGTAGGGGGTGTCGCGGAAGTCGCCAGCCGGGCCGGGCACCGCCCAGGTGGAGTGGAGGTAACCGGTCATCTCCTCGGCGGGCAGGTCGGGGCCGAGCTGCCCGGAGCGCAGCCCCTCGAAGCCGTCGAGGGCCAGGGCGATGCCGAACCCGGTGCCGTCCTCGGCGCGCCGGTTGAAGCCGAGGTCGACGATGGCGGTCCGCGCGTCCGGGCGGGGCACGGTGGTGCGTACCGGGGCGGTCCGTCGGGCGTCCATGGTCACCGTGGCGTCCGCGTCGAGGGCCAGCTCCGGCTGGACCAGGCGGTGCCAGGTCGAGTCGGCGTCGCCGAAGTCGACCACGTCGCCGACGAGGACGTAGCTGCCCTTCGGCAGCCGGGTGGTGGCGGTGCCGTCCTCGCCGTACAGCAACGCCCGCAGATCGCCGGTGAGGTCCAGGACCATCGTCTCGGCCCGGCCGGTGGGCCGCCCGTCCGGCCCGAGGTGCCGGACGGTGAGCGTGTGGCTCTCGACCTCCTTCTCCACCTCGACGCGCGAGCGCACGGCCAGGTCGGGCGCGCCCGCCGGGGTGGCGGTGACGGTGCCCGTGTAGCGGCCGTCGGGCCCGTCGTGGCGGGTGTCGGCGGTGACGGCGACGCCGGCCGACCCGCCCGCCGGCACGGTCACCGTCGTCGCGTCGAGCCGCAGCGCCCCGGCGGGGGCGGGCGTGCCGTCGGGGCCGGTCAGCGCGACGTCGAGCCGCAGCTCGACGGGCCGGTCTCCGTGGTTGTGCCAGGTCAGCGTCCGCTGTTGCGGCCGGTCGTCGGCGTGTGGCCACTGCTGCACCCCGAGAGCGAGCAAGGCCGTGGCCGGGAGCACGTTCCGCCGGGCCAGCGCCGCCGCGTCGAGCGCACCGTCCACCATGGAGGCGGCGAGGGCGGCGCGGAGCCGGTCCACGGACCAGTCCGGGTGACGCTGGGCGAGCAGTGCCGCGCCCGTCACCGTGCCGGCCGGCAGCCCGGTCGCACGCCCGTCGGGCCT
Source organism: Micromonospora sp. CNZ303 (assembly GCF_004345505.1). Lineage (NCBI taxonomy): Bacteria > Bacillati > Actinomycetota > Actinomycetes > Micromonosporales > Micromonosporaceae > Micromonospora > Micromonospora sp. CNZ303. The sequence continues at coordinate 83,378 of NZ_SLVT01000014.1, forward strand.
GTCGTGGGTGGCGATCGCCCCGGCAGCCCCGTCCGCAGCGGGGGTCAGCACGAGGGCCCCGGTGCGGTCGCCGATCCGTTCGACCGCCCGGCCTAGCGGGCCGGTGCCGAACTGTTCCGCGCCACCGACGCCGAGGTCGACGACGTCGGCCCGGCCAGCGGCCCACTCCAGGCCGGCCAGGATCGCCGACTCCGGGCACCGGCCGTCGTCGTCACAGACCTTGCCGTCGAGCAGCGTCGCGCCGGGCACGGCGGCGGCGGTGCGGGTGCCGTGTCCGTGCCGGTCCCCGGTGCTCGCGCCGACGAAGACCTGCCGGCGCGCCACCCGGGCGGCCGGCCCGGCCCGCTCGGCGTCGACGCCGGTGCTCAGCACGGCCACGGTCGGCGCGGCGCCATTCGCCGACAAGGCCGGGGGCGGGGCGGTGGGCGGCGCCGGCACGGGCGCCGGGGTCAACGGCGTGTCCAGCCAGATCCGCTCGATGCCTGCCCGCTGCTCGCGGATCGCCGACCAGGCCGAGGCGGCGTCCGTCTTGACCACGGTCACCGCGCTCATCCCGGCCACGGCGAACCGGCCGGTCGTGCGCAGCCCCGGCCCGGTCAGACCGGCCGCGGGATCGGCGCCGCGTCGCGACACGATCAGCGGCAGCCCAGGGCTGCGGACGTCGTCGTAGCCGGCCCGGACCAGCCCCGTGACGTCGAACAGGCGCCGGTCCAGCAGCCCGGCGGCGACCAGCGGGCGGGCGTCCTCCGGGAGGATCGTCCGGTGCCCGCCGACCCGGTGACTGGTGAAACGGGTGCCGGCGCGGCCCGGGGCGGCGGTGACGGTGACCCGCGCGCCGTCCGGGGAGACGGTGACCCGGTCACCGGTGATCAGGGTGACCCGGTGGTCGGACTGGCCGGCGGGCGCCGGCGCGGGGTCCGCGTCTCCGCCCGCGACCGCGGGGGCCTGCTGCCCGGTGATCACCAGTACGGCCGCCAGGGCCGCCACGCCCCCGACCGCGATGGCCCTTCGGCCGCGCCCTCCGCTACCTGTTGCCGCACGTTTCTCGCCCACCCTGTGTCCCCTCCGCCGCTCAGGTCCGCCGCACGCGCGGCGGTCATCGGTGGTGTCTGGTCATCAGGATCGTCGTCTGGCTCTCTGAGCCCCGCATCTCCCGTCGTGCGCTCATCCCGTCGCCGGGCGCGGAGTTGCGCACGGTGGAAGGTGCGCCGGGTCCGGCGGAGCAGCACGATCCGACAGTGGAGCGGACGGACGCGCCGGGGCGCCCGGTTCTGCCGAGGCAAGGCTCAACAGATCCTTTTCGGACAGTACGGGCGCGTGAGGAGCGGACGATGACAACAGTGCGAGGGCACGCCCCGGGGGCGACATCCGCCACCGGCGAGCAGGCCCGACCGAGGATCTTCTTCCCCGAGCTGGAGGGCATGCGCGGGGTCGCCGCCGTGATGGTCATGCTGACCCACATCGCGCTGACCTCCGGCGTGATCGCCTCCGACATGTACGGCGCGGCCGGTAACCCGGTCGCCGGACCAATTTTCAACACCATGGACGTCGGCCTGCCGATCTTCTTCGTCCTCTCCGGGCTGGTGCTCTACCGGCCCTTCGCGCTGGCCACCCTCACCGACCGGCCGTCGATGGCGCTGAAGCCGTACTTCTGGCGGCGGGCCCTGCGGATCCTGCCGGCGTACTGGGCGCTGGCCGTGACGGCGCTGCTCGTGCTCAACACCGACGCCCTCACCGGGCTGTGGTACGTGCTGCGCTCGCTGCTCGTGCTGCACGTCTACCAGCCGAACTCGATGCCCACGGGGATGGAGCAGACGTGGAGCCTCGCGACCGAGGTCGCGTTCTACGTCACCCTGCCGCTGCTGGCCTGGGCGTTGCGCCGCTGGGCGGTACGCGCCGCCGACCCGGGGACCCGCGCGAGGCGGCTGCTGGTGCCACTGGGCGCGCTGGTGCTGACCGGCGCCGGCTTCGCCGCGTACCACCACCTGCCCTCGATGGGCGCCTTCCCGTTGCAGCACCTCTGGCCGACCGAGTACATGGGCTACCTGGCGGTCGGCATGATCCTGGCGACCCTCTCCGCCGTCGCCGAGGTGACGCCCGAGCGGGCGCCGGCCGCGTACCGGTTCCTCATCCGGCACCCGGGCGCCGCGTGGATCGGCGCGGTGCTGGTGTACGCGGCGGCCTGCTCCCCCCTGGGCGGCCCGAACGAGATGAACTACCCGCCGCTGGGCTCGGCGATGGTCGACCACACTCTCTACCTGGTCATCTCCCTGCTGCTGGTGGCGCCGCTGACCCTGCCGGCGGGCCGTCCCGGCTACATGCGGGCGGCCCTGTCCAACCCCGTGCTGCGCTTCCTCGGCCGGGTCTCCTACGGGGTCTTCCTCTGGCATGTCTTCTACCTGTGGGTCTACTACGGGGCGACCGGCACGCCGCTGGGCACCGGCAACTTCTGGCTCATCACCGCGGCGGTGACGGGTGCCAGCGTGGTGACGGCGACGCTGAGCTTCTACGTGGTGGAGCGCCCGGCGTCGGGGCTGCGGCCGTGGTTGGGCCGGGCGCCCGTGGACCCGGGGGCCCAGGCGCCGAGGACGGTACGCGAACAGCGGCCGGCCGTCCGTTCGGCGGCGCAGTGGGAGCCGAGGGCCGGCGAGCCCGCCGCTTCCGCCGTACCCGCCGAATGAGCGCGGCCCGCAGACCGGCACCCCTGTACCGGGCGGGAGGTCCGCCCGGCGGCGAACCGAGAGGAACCACACGATGAGCGACACCGCGAGAGGCCGGGCCGTCGTCCTCGGCGCGAGCATGGCTGGGCTGTTCGCCGCGAGCGTGCTCGCCGAGGCGTACCGGGAGGTGGTCCTGGTGGACCGGGACCGGCTCGCCGACGCGACCGAGGTGCGCCGCGGCGCACCGCAGGGGCGGCATCTGCACGGCCTGCTCGCCCGGGGTCAGCAGGCCATCGAGGAGCTGCTGCCCGGCTTCACCGACGAGGCGACCGCGGCCGGCCTGCGCTCGGGCGACCTCGGCACCCGGATCCGCTGGTACTTCAACGGCCACCGGCTGAAGCCGGCGGAGACCGGCCTGCTGGTGGTCGGGGGCTACCGGCCGGGCATCGAGGCGCTGGTGCGGCGCCGGGTACTGGCCCTGTCGGGGGTGCGGCTCGTCGAGGACGCCGACGTCGTCGCCCCGGTCGCCACCGCCGACGGCAACCGGATCACCGGCGTACGGATCCACCACCGCGGCACCGACGTCGCCGAGGTGATCGACGCCGACCTGGTGGTGGACGCCACCGGCCGCGGCTCCCGGACCCCCACCTGGCTGACCGAGCTCGGCCACGGCCCGGTGCCGGAGGAGCGGATCAAGATCGGGCTCACCTACACCAGCGCGCGCTTCCGCTTCTCCCACGACCCGTTCCACGGCGACGTCTCGATCAACCCGGTGGCCACCCCCGCCCACCCGCGCGGCGCGTTCCTCGCCACGCTGGGCGGCGACGCCGGGCTGCTCTCGCTCACCGGCATCCTCGGCGACGAGCCGCCGACCGACCGCGAGGGCTTCCTGGCGTACGCGGCCTCGCTGCCCGTGCCCGACATCATCGACGCCGTCCGGGACGCCGAGTTCCTCGACGAGCCGGCCTCGTTCCGGTTCCCGGCCAGCGTCCGGCGCCGCTACGAGCGGGTGTCCCGGCTGCCGGAGGGGCTGCTCGTGGTCGGCGACGCGGTCTGCACGTTCAACCCGGTGTACGGCCAGGGCATGACCGTCGCCGCCCTGGAGGCGCTGATCCTGCGCCGGCACCTCGCCGGCGGTGGGACGCCCCGGCCGCGGGCCTTCTTCGCCGACATCTCCCGGCAGCTCGACGCCCCCTGGGAGGTCGCCGCCGGCGGCGACCTGGCGCACCCGCGGGTGGAGGGGCCGCGCCCGTTCAAGGTGCGGATGGCCAACGCCTACATCGCCCGGGTGCACGCCGCCGCCACCCGGGACAGCCGGGTCACGGACGCCTTCCTGCGGGTGGCCGGGCTGATCGACCCGCCGCAGGCGATCATGCGCCCCTCGGTGATGCTGCGCGTGCTGCGCGCGGGCCGGCAGCCGGCCGGCTCCGTCGCCACGCCGTCCGGCCCGGTGGCCCGTCCCCCGGCGCGCGACCGCGGCTGAGGCGGTTCCGCGCCCGCGGCGGCCGCTCCCCCGCACGCGCTACGGCCCGTCGTGCCATGCCCGCACGACGGGCCGCACCCGGTGGACGGAGGCGGGGACGCCGCCGGTGGCGCACCTGACGGGGACGCGGCCGGCGCGCGCACGTGCCGGGAAGCGCGAGAGCAGGGCCCGGCGCGGGCACGCGCACATGGCCGCAAGCAGGCGCGGGCCTGGTGGCGGACAGGGTCACGCGGTGACCACGACGCATCGACGTCGTGGTCACCGCGCGCGCAGTGGCTGGTGGCGACCCCGGGACGGGTCAGCGGGACGACGCCGACCTCGCCGCGGCGATCGCCTCCTCGTAGCGCGGGTGCTCGCCGACCTCGCGCACGTACTCGACGTGCACGACGCGGTCCTCGGCGTCGACCACGAAGACCGCCCGGGCGAGCAGCCGGAACTCCGCGATCACCACGCCGTAGGCGAGCCCGAAGGACAGGTCGCGGTGGTCCGAGGCCGTCCGGACCCCCTCGATGCCGGCGTCGCCGCACCACCTGGCCTGCGCGAAGGGCAGGTCCACGGAGATGGTCAGCACGCTCACCCCCGGCAGGGCGGCGGCCTCCTCGTTGAACCGCCGCGTCTGCTGGTCGCAGACGCCGGTGTCGAGCGACGGCACCACGGACAGGATCCGCACCGTACCGGCCGACGAGGCCAGGTCGACCGGCGAGAAGTCGTTGGCCAGCGCGGTGAAGGCCGGCGCGGGATCGCCCACGCGCACCTCCGGCCCGAGCAGCGTGACCGGGCGGCCCCGGAACGTCGTGACGCCGGCACGTTCCAACGCGACTGTCATCAGGTTCTCCTAGCGTCCAGCGGGAGTGGGCGGGTCGGCCGGCACCGGCGGGACCCACCGGGCACCGGCGGCCCCAGGGAGGCGCGGCCGGTACCGGGCGGTACGCCGGCCCGCGCCGCACCCAGCATCGTCCGCCGCCCCCGAGGGCCGCACCTTCGCACGTGCCCGCCTCGCGCCGGGTCAGCGCACCGCGTCGGCGTGCTCGGGGGCGGTGGCCGACGCTTCGGCCGGCGGCCGGCGGCGCAGCATCGGCACCGGGATCAGCGAGACGACCCCGGCGGCGACCGACAGCACCACGTAGTTGGTGGTCGCCAGCACCACCCCGGCGACCACGCTGGCCACGGCCGAGGCGGCCCACACGAGGGCGTCGACCCGGCCCTGCACCGCCCGCCGGGCGGCCGGGGTCAGCGCCTGGGTGAGCAGGGCGCTACCGCCGACGAAGGTGAGGTTCCAGCCCCAACCGAGCAGGAAGAGCGAGACCACCAGGCGGGTGAGGCCGCTGCCGTGGGCCGCCGGCCACGACGCCACCACCACGGAGGTGACCAGCAGGCCGATGCCCATCAGGATCGCGGCCCGGCCGCCGAAACGGTCCGACAGGTAGCCGGAGAGCGGCGCCAGCGCAAACATGCCGATCATGTGGCCGCTGAGCACCACGCCCACCGCCGTGAGGCCGTGGTGGTTGCTGCTCATGTGCAGCGGCGTCATGGTCATCAGGGCGACCATGGCCAACTGCCCGGCGATCATGGACACCAACGCGACGGACACCACCGGGTGCCGCCACACCTGCGCCGGGGTCGGATCGTTGGCGCCCTGCCGGGCCGCCGTCCGCGACCGGGGCATGGCGGCGGAGGCGAGCACGCAGATGCCGGCCGCCAGCAGCGCCACGAGGAACGGCCCGGCCAGGTCCGGCAGACCCAGCCGGTCGGCGACGTCGGCGCTCGGATCCATCAGGTTGGGCCCGAAGACCGCCCCGACGGTGCCCGCCCAGACGATGACCCCGACGGCCAGCCCCTGCCGGCGGGGCGGGTACAGGTCCGCCGCGCAGTACCGCGACAGCTGCGCCCCGCCGTTGCCCACCCCGAGCAGCACCATGCCGAAGATCAGCAGCAGCACCTGCCCGGAGGCCACGGCGGCGCCGGCCACCGCCGCGCCAACGATCGCGACCAGGTAGCCCAGCGACAGCGCGGAACGGGTGCCCCGACGCGCCATCAGCGCGGCCAGCCAGAGCGTGCCGGCGGCGGTGCCCAGCACGCCGGCCGCGTTCGGCACACCGCTCCAGAGCTCGGTCAGTTCCTCCGCGCCGATCAGCGTGGACGCCGTGCTGGCCCCCACCATGGAGGTGTTGGTGGCGGCCACCCCACCGAGCAGGGCCGCCATCGACCGTCGCCGGCCGGTGGTTTCCACGTCGACGCTCATGATCCTCTTTTCTTGACGAGCAGTGCCACCGGCAGGCGGCCGAACAGGTCCTCGACGCGGGGCGCCGGCGTACGGACCGGCGCGCCGGTGAACACGTCCACCCAGCCGTCGGCGTCACCGGGCAGGGGCACCACGGTGTCGGCCCAACCGCCCCGTTCGGCGAGCCCCACCGGCAGCCGGGTGGCCAGCGCCACGACGCCGTCGTCACCGCCGCGCGAGAAGCCGACGAGGTGCTCCGCCGCGCCACCCTCCGCGCGGACCGGGCGGTAACCGCGGAACAGCCGCGGACTGTCCCGGCGCAGCCGCAGCACCCGGGAGGTGACCAGCAACTTGGCCGCCCCCGTGTCGTCGACCTGCGGCGTCCGTCCCGCGTCGATCTCCGCCAGCAGTCGCCGGCGGGCCGCGAAGTCGACCGGGCGGCGGTTGTCCGGGTCGACCAGGGAGTAGTCCCACAACTCGGTGCCCTGGTAGACGTCGGGCACCCCGGGGCCGGCGAGCTGAAGCAGCTTCTGGCCCAACGAGTTCGACCAGCCGGGCGGGGCGATCCGGTCGACGAAGGCACGGACCTCCGCCGTGAGGGTCGCGTCGGCGAGCACCCGGGCGGGCCAGCTCGTGACGCCGTCCTCGTAGTCGAGGTCGGGATCGTGCCAGTTCGTGCGGACCCGCGTCTCGCGGGCGACCTTGAGCAGGTAGGCGGAGAGCCGCTCGGGGCCGATCGGCCAGGCGCCGAGCAGGGTCTGCCACGCCAGCGGTTCGAGCAGGGGGTCGCCCAACGGCTGCCGGGCCGACCAGCGGCGGAAGCGCTCGGCGTACGCCTCCGGCAGCTCGCTGAGCACCGCCAGGCGGGCCCGTACGTCCTCTGAGCGCTTGGTGTCGTGGGTGGACAGCGTGGTCATGGTGGCGGGCCAGCCGGCCTCCCGGGCCGCGTTCGCCGCGTGCAACTCACCCGGCGACACCCCGAACCGGCCCGGGTCGACGCCCACCTCGTTGACCGCCACCAGGCTGTTGTGCCGGTAGATCGCGGTGTCCTCGACGCCCTTGGCCATCACCGGGCCGGTCGCCTGCTGCACCCGCACCGCGAGCGGGCCGGTCGGTCGGGCGACCATCTCGTCCCGGACGGCGGTGAGGATCCCCCGCAGCGCCGGCCGACGCCGGGCGGCCCGCTCGACCGCCTCGTCCAGCGCCCAGCGGTGCTGCGGGAGATAGGACCGGTAGACGGGAAACTCCACCAGCAGGGCCCGGACGGCGTCCGCGCGCTCGGCCGCCGGGCAGCGGGGCAGCAGTGCCGCGAGGAGCGCCTCCACCCGTCGCGCCTCGGCGACCAGCATCGTCGTGACGACCTGCTCGCGCGCCTCGCGCACGACGTCGGCCAGCGCGGTGCCGGTCAGGCCCGCCGCCTCGGTCAGCCGCTGCCGGCCCGCCGGGGCCACGAAGACGCCCGAGATCTCGGCCAGCGCGTCGTAGCCCGTGGTGCCGTCCACCGGCCAGCCCGCCGGCAGCTTTTCGTCGGCGCCCAGCACCTTCTCCACGACGATCCACGCTGCGGGCGCCGCGGCCCGCAGCCGTCGCAGGTATCCCGCGGGGTCCGCCAGGCCGTCCGGATGGTCGACGCGCAGCCCGGTGACCTGCCCCTCCCGTACCCAGCGCAGCGTCTCGGCGTGCAGCGCCCCGAACACCTCCGGGTCCTCCGTGCGCAGGCAGGCCAGCGTGTCGATGTTGAAGAACCGGCGGTACGTCAGGTCGGCCGCCCCCCGGCGCCAGGACACCAGCCGGTAGTGCTGCCGGCCGTGCACCTGCGCCACCGTGCCGTGCCCGGTGCCGGGCGCCAGCGGGAAGCGGTGCTCGTGGTAGACCAGCGAGTCGTCGGCGAGCTTCAGCTCACCCTCGGCCGCCGCGCCGCCGTCGCCGTCGTCGCCCAGCACCGGCAGCAACAGCGGCCCCGCCGACCAGTCGACGTCGAAGAACCGGGCGTAGCGGGACTCCGGCCCGTGCCGCAGCACGTCGGACCACCACGGGTTGGCCGTCGCGTCGGCGACGCCCATGTGGTTGCAGACCACGTCGACCACGAAGCCGAGCCCGGCCTCGGCGAGCCGGCGGGCGAGCGCGAGGCGCGCCCGCTCGCCGCCCCGGCCCGGGTCGGCGCGCGTGGGGTCGACCAGGTCGTAGCCGTGCGTCGAGCCCGGCGCCGCCGCGAGCAGCGGGGAGGCGTAGAGCGCGCCGACACCGAGGTCGACCAGGTAGTCGGTCAGCGCGACGGCGTCGGAGAGACCGAGGTGGGGGCCGAACTGGAGCCGGTACGTGGAGGTCGGTGCCGCCATCAGCCGGTGAACCCCCTGGCCCGTCGGGTGGACGCCCGCCGGTCCCGGCCGTACGTCTCGGTCAGCCGGCGCAGCCGGAACTCCAGGCCCGGGGTCAGCGACTCCATCCGGAACCGCCACCGCCAGCTCCCCTCGGCCTGTCCCGGTACGTTCATCCGGGCCGCCGGGCCCAGCTCCAGCACGTCCTGCAACGGCAGGACGGCGAGCTCGGCCACCGACGCGAAGACCGCCCGCGCCATCGACCAGCAGATGCCGTCCGGCAGGCCCCCGAGGTAGCGCTCCACCCGCAGCCGCTGGTCGGCGCTCGACTCCTCCCACCAGCCCAGTGTGGTGTCGTTGTCGTGCGTTCCGGTGTATGCCACGCAGTCGGTCGGGTAGTGGTGCGGCAGATGCTGGTTCTCGTCGCCGGCGAAGGCGAACTGGAGCAGCCGCATGCCGGGAATGCCGGCGTCGATGCGCAACTGCTGCACTTCCGCCGAGGCGGGTCCCAGGTCCTCGGCCAGCATCACCACCTCGCCGAGTTCCTTGCGGATGGCCTGGAACAGCGACGGGCCCGGCCCGTCGCGCCAGCGCCCCGCGCTCGCCGGCCGGCCCTGCGGCACGGCCCAGTAGTGCAGGAAGCCCCGGAAGTGGTCGAGCCGGATCATGTCGTACAGCTGGGTCATCCGGCGGATCCGGTCGACCCACCAGGCGTACTGGTCCTTCGCCATCAGCTCCCAGCGGTACAGCGCGTTGCCCCAGACCTGGCCGTCGGTGCTGAACTCGTCGGGCGGGAACCCGGCCACGGCGGTCGGGCGGCCCGCCGCGTCGAGCTGGAACAGCTCCGGCGCCGCCCACGTCTCGCAGCTGTCCGTGCCGGCGAACATGGCCACGTCGCCGATCAGTTCGATGCCGAGCCGGCGGGCGTGGTCGCGGACGGCGGTGAAGTGCGAGGCGAACAGGTACTGCTCGAAACGGTAGTAGTCGAGGCGGTCCCGCTCGGTGTCGTCGAGGCGGGCCAGCGCGTCCGGGTCCCGCCGGGCCAGCGGCGCCGGCCAGCTCGTCCACGGACCGCCGTGCCGCTCCCGCAGGGTCATGTAGCGGGCGTAGTCGTCCAGCCACCACGCCTGTTCCCGGGCGAACGCCTCGCTGTCGGCGGTCGGCGTGAAGGCGGCGTACGCCCGGGCCAGCAGGTCGGCCTTGACGGCGCCCGCCGCCGGGTAGTCCACGGTGTCCGGCGGCAGCGCCGGCACGTGCGCCAGGTCGGCGGCGGTGAGCAGGCCCTCGTCGCGCAGCCGCTCGACGCTGACGTAGAGCGGGCTGCCGGCCAGCGTGGAGCTGGCCTGGTACGGGCAGCCGTCCGCGCCGACGGGGTTGAGCGGCAGCACCTGCCACACGCTCTGCTCGGCGGCCGCCAGGAAGTCCAGCCACTCGATCGCGGCCGGCCCGAACTCACCCACCCCGAACCGGCCCGGTAGAGAGCTGGGATGCAGCAGGATCCCGCTACGTCGGTTGACCGGCACCCGAGTCGTCCTCCCGTCCTGTCCCGTGCGCCGGCGCGCGCACGTACAACTGCTCGTACCGCTCGGCGGCCTCGTCCCACGAGAACCGGGCCCGCATGCCGCGCTCCCGCAACCGCGCCCACGCCTGCCGGTCGGCCCAGCGCGCGACCACCTGCGCGATCAGGTCGACCAGGTCCGGCGCGCGGTAGCCGTCGAACGAGAAGCCGAGCCCCGTCGCGGCGACCGTCTCCGCCATGCCGCCGACCCGCCGCACCACGGGCACCGACCCGTAGCGCAGCGCGATCAGCGGCGCCAGCCCGCACGGCTCGAACCGGGAGGGTGCCAGGAAGGCGTCCGAGCCGGCGTACGCCAGCCGGGCGATCGCCTCCCCGCTGTCCGGGTGGTAGGCGACGTGCGGGTAGTAGCGGGCGGCGCGGCGGAACGACCGCTCGTACTCGGCCCCGACGCCGACGACGACGAGTTGCAGGCCGAGGGCGGCGATCTCGTCGATGCCCTCCAGCAGCAGGTCGACGCCCTTCTGGTCGACCAACCGGCCGACGAAGGCGAACAGCGGCACCGCCGGATCCGTCGCCAGGCCGCTGCGCTGCTGGAGCGCGCGCTTCGCCACCGCCTTGCCCGCGAGGTCGTGCACGTCGAAGCGGGCCGGCAGGTGCGGGTCCGTGGCGGGGTCGAAGTCGTCGTAGTCGACCCCGTTGCGGATCCCGTGGTAGTCCTCGCCCCGGGCCCGCAGCAGCCCTTGCAGCCCGACCCCGTGCGCGGGGGCGAGGGTCTCGTCCCGGTAGCGGGCGCTGACGGTGGTGACGGCGTCGGCGTACCGGATGCCCTGGGCCAGCAGGTTGCCGGTGCCGTAGCGGGTCAGGTCCAGCTCGTCGGCCTTGTCGTGCGGGAACAACCCCTGGTAGGCGAGGTTGTGGATGGTCATCACGGTCCGCGGCGACGCGTCGAGGGCGCGCAGGTACGCCGGGACGTGCCCGACGTGCCAGTCGTTGCAGTGCACCGCGTCGGGCGGGCTCGCCGACCGGGCGGCCAGCTCGGCGACCGCCCGGGAGAACAGCACGAAGGACGACAGGTGCTTCTCCACGTACCCCTCGGGCCGCTGCCAGTCGGGATGCTGCGGCGTCCGCAGGGTGAGGTACCGGACGCCGTCGTGGTCGCCCAGGTCGTCGACGGTGAACTCGGCGCGCGCCGAGCCCGCCGCTACGGCCACCGTGCCGACCCGGCGGCCGTCCGGCAGCCCCGCGTAGCCGGGCAGGAACAGCCGTACGTCGTGCCCCCGGCCGGCCAGCGCCCGGGGCAGGGCCCGGGCGACGTCCCCGAGACCACCCACCTTGACCAGGGGTGCCACCTCGGAGGTGGCGAAGAAGACCCGCAGCGGGCGGCCGGCGCTCACGCCCGCGTCCCCGACAGCGTGGCCGGCCCCGCGACCGTGGACAGGCCCGCGATCGGGGTACCGGCCAGGCGCAGCTCGACCGCGCCGGCGGCCCGGGCGACGCTCAGCGCGGCGAGGTCCGGCGCGGTCCAGGTCGCCCCGGCGGCCCGCAGGGCCGGCGCGTCGCCGACGCCGACGGTCACCGCCCCGGCGGACGAGGCGGCGCGGACGCCGCTGGGGGCGTCCTCGACGACCAGGCAGTCCGCCGGGGCCAGCCCGAGCCGGCGCGCCGCGAGCAGGTAGCAGTCCGGCGCCGGCTTGCCGCGCGCCGTCTCGCCCCAGGTGACCATGGCGTCGAAGGCCGCGGCGACGCCCAGGTGCGCCACCACCCGCCGGGCCCGGCGCGCGGAGGCGCCGGTGACCAGCGCCAGCCGGACACCGGCGCCGCCGAGCGTCGCCAGGATCTCCCGGGCGCCCGGCACCTCGACGAACGCGAGGTCGGTCTCGGCGACCCGCACCCGGCGCAGGATCTCCTCCCGCGTGTCGGGGTCGAGGTCGCCGAAGAGCGCCGAGACCGAGTGCTCCGGGGAACAGCCGAGCACGTCGTCGCGGATCGCCGACGCGGACAGCACCCGATCGTGCTCGGTGGCCAGGCCCCGCCAGAGCGACAGGATGGCCTCGGTCGAGTCGATCAGGACGCCGTCCAGGTCGAACAGCACACCGGCGAAGACAGGGACCGGTCCGGACGCCATCAGCCCCCCGCCACGGCGGGCAGGATGGTCAGCGAGTCGCCGTCGCGCAGGCGGGAGTCGAGCATCCCGCTGGTGCGCACGTCGACGTCGTTGATGTAGAGGTTGACGAAGCGGCGCAGCTGCCCGTCCTCCCCCATCACGCGGCTGCCCAGCCCCGGGTGCCGGGCCTCGAGGTCGGCCAGCACCTCGGCGACGGTCGAGCCGTCCGCGGTCACGTACTTGCTGCCACTGGTGTAGTTGCGGAACACGGTCGGGATGCACACCTCGACGGCCATGGTCGGCTCCTCGGTCAGTAGGGGATCTCGTCGCCGGGCATGGCGCCGGCCAGGTACGACAGCCGACCGGCCGCCACGGCGTGCTTCATCGCCTGCGCCATCAGCATCGGCTCCCGGGCCTTCACCAGGGCGGTGTTGACCAGTACCGCCGCCGCCCCGAGCTCCATCGCCAGGGTGGCGTGCCGGGCGCTGCCCAGCCCGCCCTCGACGACCACCGGAATGTCGACCGTGTCGATGATCTGGCGGATCGGGCCGGGGTCGGGGATGCCGTGGCCGGAGGCCACGGGAGCGCTCATCACGCGCAGCGCCGAGCAGCCGAGCGCCGCCAGCTCCTTGGCGGTCGCGAGGTCGGGCAGGATGAACGGCATGACCTCCCAGCCCTGCTCGCGCAGCTGGGCGGCGACCTCGACGGTGGCCCGGTTGTCCGGCTCGTTGGTCCGGCCGCGGACGTCCAGCTTGAACACGGTGATGCCGTAGGCGTCGTGCAGGATGTTGACGGTCTTCCACGCGCTGTCGGCCGACCGGGCGAACGAGGTCGTGCCGATCCACAGGTACTGCTCGATGGGGATCTCGTCGGCCAGGTCGGACAGCAGGAGACTCGAACGGTTGTTGTCGGGGTCCACGGTGGTGATGAAGACCTGCGAACCGGTCGCCTCGAGCACCTGGCGGATCACCGACGGCGACGTGTACTGCTCGATACCGACGAGCAGGCGCGAGGTCAGCTCCGTGTCGCCGAGCCTGACCCACGCGTCCCGGAGGCCAGCGACCTCCATCGAATCCACGGACATGTACACCCTTTCTGGTCGAGCCGGGCACGACCGGCGGCGGGAGCGTCAGCCCGGGCCAGGGTGGGGCGGGGGCGGGGCCCCCGAAGCCCGCCAAGACCCGGACGCACCGCCGGCCGGCGAATCACCGATCGGTCCGTCACAGGAGTTGCGAAAAGAATCTTGGTTGCCACGGCGCAGCGCGGCATCTTCCAACGTGCGGCACTTCATGACACGCGGATCATTGATTGATTACGAGAACGGTGATATTCGGTCGGCCCGCGTCGGCCCGGAGAAGGGGCCGTCACCGCCGGATCAGGACCTCCGGCAGCGGCTTGCGGACCAGGTCCGGCACCGTCGCGTCCGGCGCCGGATAGCCGACCGGCATGACCAGGTACGGGCGCTCCTCCGGCGGCCGTTCGCACACCTCGTTGAGGAAGCGCATCGGGCTCGGCGTGTGCGTCAGGGTGGCCAGGCCGGCGTGGTGCAGCGCCGTGATCAGTACGCCGACCGCGATGCCGACGGATTCCTTGACGTAGTAGGGCTTCGGGGACCGGGGGCCCTGGTGCACCTCGAACACCACGATCACGACCGGCGCCACCTCCAGGAAGGGCTTGTGCCAGTCCGTACCGATCGGGGCGATCGCCTCCAGCCACTGCGCCGACGCGCGCCGGGCGTAGAACTCGCGCTCCTCGGCCTCGGCCGCCTCCCGCAGCCGGCGCTTGCGGGCCGCGTCGGTGACCACGACGAACCGCCACGGTTGCAGGTTCGCGCCGCTCGGCGCGGTCGCCGCCGCGCGGATCGCCTCCTCGATCACCTCCATCGGCACCGGCTGCGGCGAGAAGTGCCGGATGGAGCGCCTGGCGGCCATCCGGTCGGCGAAGGTACGCGCGTTGTGCACCATGTCCCCCGCCGCCGCCGCCAGCAGCGAGTCGGGTCCGGAGTCACCGGTCATTCCAGCCATGAACGCCTCCCGCGTGATCGACGGATCCAGCATCGCCCAACGGCGCCGGGCGCGTTTACGCAACCGTGCGGAACTTCGACCGCCGCCGCCCGGGGCGGGCGGGCGCGACGCCGCGCGGGGCGGGTGGGCCGCTCACCCGTCCGTCGACGAGCCCTGCCCGGCGGGCACCGCGCCGAGCGGCCGGTACTCCTCGGCGGCTTCGGCCGGGCCGGGCGTGGCGAGGAGGCGGGCCGTCAGGGCGGCCAGCAGCGCGGTGCGCTCCGGCATCCTCGCGACGTCGACGTACTCGCCACGCGCGTGCGGCAGTCCCCCCACCCCACCCAGACCGTCCAGGGTCGGTACGCCGAGGGCGCCGGTGAAGTTGGCGTCGGAGGCGCCCGGGGCGGCGACGCCGCGGACAGCCGGTAGCCCGAGGTCCACCGCCACCGACTGCGCGACCCGCAGCAGCGGCGTCGACACGGAGGCCGGCAGCGGGTACCGGTTTATCCCGCCGCTGACGGCCAACCGCGCGTCGGGCAGTCGGGGGGTCAGCTCGCGGACCAGCCGGTCCACCCGGTGCAGCTCCTCGCGGGTCCAGGCGCGCACGTCGACGCAGAGGACCGCGGACTCCGGCACCACGTTCGTCATCGTGCCGGCGGTGAGGGCCGTCGGGGTCACGCTCGTCTCCCCCGCGGCGAAGGCCTGCACGGCGAGGACGTGGTGCGCGAGTTCGACCCCGGCGTTGACGCCCCGGTGCGGTTCGACGCCGGCGTGCGCCGCCCGGCCCCGCACCGTGATCCGGTAGACGGAGCCGCCCTTGCGCGCGACCTTCAGGTCGCCGCCCTCGGTGCTCGGCTCGCCGACCAGCACCGCCCCGGAGCGCCGGGCCTGCTCCTCGATCAGCGGCCGGGAGGTGACCGACCCGCTCTCCTCGTCGCAGGTGAGCAGCAGCCCCACCCGCGAGGTGTCCGGCAGCAGTTCCAGCGCGGTGAGCATCTGCACGATCCCGGCCTTCATGTCGCAGACCCCGGGCCCCGTCGCGGTGCTTCCGGTGATCGTGAACGGCCAGTCCCGGATGGTGCCCGCCGGCCAGACCGTGTCGTAGTGGCCCAGCAGCAGCACGCGTTGGTCGGGGGCCGCCCAGAGTAGGTGCGGCAGTCCGTCGAGGACGACTCGACGCCCCCGCCGGCCCAGCGCGGCGTCGCCCCACGCCTCGAGCAGGTCGGCGCAGGCGGCCAGTTCGTGGCCCTGCCCCGGCGGCGACTCGCAGGTCACCAACCGGCGCAACCGCGCCGTCATCACCGCTGCCCGGGCCTGCGCCCCACGCCGAAATACATCGACATCCACCATGGTCTGATGGTGGCACCGCCACCCGTGGCGGCCACAGGGCGTGACGCCGACACCGCACGGATGCGGTGCTGCGGCGCCCAACACGGCAACCTGGAAGACAGGGCCACGAGGCGGGACCGGCCGCCCGTGCCGGAAACGCACTCGTCCGCCCCGCCGGGCACGGCGGGGCGGACGAGGACGGTACGTCGGGGCGGGTGCCGGACGGCTACGTGGCCGTCCGCCGCGGGGGTGTCGTCAGCGGCTGCCCTCGAGCTGGCCGCGCAGCTTGCCCAGCGCGCGGGCGAGCAGGCGGGAGACGTGCATCTGGGAGACGCCGACCTGCGTGGCGATCTCGCTCTGGGTGAGGTTGCCGTAGAAGCGGAGGGTGAGGATCTTCTGCTCCCGCTCGTCGAGGGTGGCGAGCGCCGGGCCGAGGGCGACCCGCAGCTCGGCCAGCTCGAACTCGTTGTCCTCGGCGCCCAGGGTGTCGCCCAGCTCGGTGGCGCTGTCGCCGTCGCCGATGGGGGTGGACAGGGAGACCGCGTTGTAGGCGCGGGCGCCTTCGAGGCCCTCCAGGACCTCTTCCTCGGTGACGCCGAGGTGGGTGGCGATGTCGGCGACCGTCGGCGCGCGGTTGAGCGTCTGGGTGAGGGTGCCGTTGGCCTCGGAGATTCGCAGCCGCAGCTCCTGCAGGCGGCGCGGCACGCGGATGTTCCAGGTGCGGTCGCGGAAGTGACGCTTGATCTCACCGAGGATCGTCGGGATGGCGAAGCCGGCGAAGTCCACGCCCCGGGAGGCGTCGAACCGGTCCACGGCCTTGATCAGCCCGAGGGCGGCGGTCTGGGCCAGGTCCCCGTTGGGCTCGCCGCGCCCGCTGTAGCGGAAGGCGAGGTGGTTGGCCAGCGGCAGCCACGCCTCGATCACCCGCGCCCGCAGCGCCGGCCGGTCGGGGTGCCCCTCCGGCAGGGCGGCGAGGGCGGCGGTCAGCTCACTCGCGCGGGTCTCGTCACCGGGGGCCGTGGTGGTGGCCTCGGTGGTGGTGGTCGGCGCGGTCGTCGTGGTGATCATGCTGCCCTTCCTGTCCTACGATGCGGCGACGCCGGGTACCGGCGACCGCAGTGCCACCACCCTAGACCAACGGCCGTCGCCATATCAACCGAACGGCCGATGGATAAAAGCGACACAAACTCCCGAACACGGCGCTAATCATGTGGTCCCCGCCACGCGCGGCCGGTGCCGCCCGTGGTTCAGGAGGCCGCTGGCCCCACGTGGAGCCGGCTCACCGTTTCGGCGACGCAGACCGGCTTGCCGCTGGCGTCGCACTCCACGGTCGCGGCGGTGACCAGCTGCACGCCGCCGGCCACCGGCGACACCTCGGCGATGGTGGCGACGGCCCGGACCGCCGTGCCGACCCGCAGCGGGGCGGGGAACCGCACCCGGTTCAGCCCGTAGTTGACGCCCATCCGCACGCCCCGCACCCGGTAGAGCCGCCCCACGAGCGCCGGCAGCAGCGACAGGGTGAGGAAGCCGTGCGCGATCGTGCCCCCGTACGGGCCGGCGGCGGCCCGCTCCGGGTCGAGGTGGATCCACTGGTGGTCGTCGGTGGCGTCGGCGAACAGGTCGACGCGCCCCTGCTCGATGCGCTGCCACGGCCCCGGGCCGAGGGTCTCCCCGACCGCGGCGGCCAGCTCGTCGACGGAGTCGAAGGTCCTCATGCCAGGTGCCCTCCCAGTCGGGTGTAGCCGCGCAGCAGGTCCCGGGCGATAATGAGCCGCTGCATCTCGTCGGTGCCCTCGAAGATCCGGTAGAGCCGGACCTGCCGGTACCACCGCTCGACGGGCAGCTCCCGGGTGTAGCCCATGCCGCCGTGGATCTGCAGCACGCGGTCCACCACCCGGTTGACCATGCCGGCGCCGTAGAGCTTCGCCATCGACGAGGCGTGCCGGGGATCCATGCCCTGGTCCACCGTCCAGGCCGCCCGCAGGATGAGCCAGCGGGCCGCCTCCAGCTCGGTCTCGGAGTCGGCGATCATCCACTGGATCGCCTGGTTGTCGCCGATGGGCCGGCCGAACGTCTGCCGGGTGGTGGCGTGGTCGATCGCCATCCGCAGCGCCCGCTCGGCGATGCCGACGGCGTGCGAGGGGATGGTGTAGCGGCCCTTGCCGATCCACTCCATCGCGAGCGCGAAGCCCTGGCCGGGCTCGCCGAGGATGTTGCGCTCCGGCACCCGTACGTCGTCGAAGACCAGCGCGGCCGGCCCGCCCTCGCCCATGGTCTGGATGAACTCCGAGCGCCAGCCCATCGCCCGGTCCACCAGGAAGGCCGTGGCGCCGCCGTCGCGGGCGCCCTTCTCCCGGTCGGTGACCGCGATGACGATGGCGAAGTCGGCCTCGTTGCCGCCGGTGATGAAGGTCTTCTCGCCGTTGAGCACCCAGTCGCCGCCGTCGCGGCGGGCGCTGAGCCGGATGTTGGCGGCGTCGGACCCGGCGCCCGGCTCGGTGATCGCGAAGCAGCTGCGCCGCTCCCCCTCGATCGTCGGGACCAGGAACTCCCGCCGCTGCTCCTCGTTGGCCCGGAACAGGATGTTGTCGGCCTCGCCGCCGAAGCGGAACGGCACGTACGAGCGGCCCAGCTCGGTCCAGATCAGCGACTGGGTGACGGCCGGCAGGTCCATGCCGCCGTACGCCTCGGGGGTGGCCAGCCCCCAGAAGCCGAACGCCCGCGCCTTGAGCTGCAACTCGCGCAGCTCGTCGGGCTCCAGCCCGGGCCGGTGGGCGCGTTCGCGCCGCAGCAGCTCCGGCTCCAGCGGCATGACCTCCCTGGCGATGAAGTCGCGGGCCGTGTCGCGGATGGCCCGTTCGGTGTCCGAGAGCGCGAAGTCCATGTCCCCTCCTCCTCGGGTGCGTGCTAAGCGCGGCTCAGCGCGCGCCGCCGTTGACGTACAGGGTCTGGCCGCTGACGTACGAGGCGTCGTCGCTGGCCAGGAAGGCGATCACCGAGGCGATCTCGGCGGGCTGGGCGACCCGGCGCAGCGGGGTCTGCTCGGCGACCGCCCGCTGGTGCTCCTCGGGGCTGCTGCCCACCCGTTCGGCGGTGGCCGCGGTCATCGCCGTCGCCACGTAGCCGGGCGCCACCGCGTTCACGGTGACGTTGAACGGGCCCAGCTCGACGGCCAGCGTGGCGGTCAGGCCCTGCACGCCGGCCTTGGCCGCCGCGTAGTTGACCTGGCCCCGGTTGCCCAGCGCGGAACGGCTGCTGAGGTTGACGATCCGGCCGTAGCGGGCCGCCACCATGTGCTGCTGCGCCGCCTGGCAGCAGAGGAACATGCTCGTCAGGTTGGTGGTCAGCACCGCCTCCCACTCGGGCAGCGCCATCCTGAACAGCAGGTTGTCGCGGGTGATCCCGGCGTTGTTGACGAGCACGTGCAGCCCCCCGTACGCCTGGACCACCTGGTCGGTCATGGCGGCGACCGCCTCGGCGTCGGTCACGTCGCAGCCGATGCCGACGGCCCGGCCACCGGCGGTGGCGATCTCGTCGGCGACGGCCCGGGCGCGCGCGGCGTCGAGGTCCACCACCGCGACGGCCGCGCCCTCGGCGGCGAGCCGGTGCGCGGTGGCCGCGCCGATGCCCTGCGCGGCGCCGGTGACGACGGCGACCCGGTCGGCGAATCTGGTCACGGTTCCTCCTGGCTCTAGAAGGCGTTGACGCCGGTGAGCGCGCGTCCGATGAGGAGCTGCTGGATCTGGCTGGTGCCCTCGTAGAGGGTGGCGACGCGGGCGTCGCGCAGGTACTTGCCGACGGGGTACTCGTCGATGTAGCCGTAGCCGCCGAAGACCTGCACCGCGTTGTTGGCCGCGCGCACGGCGGCCTCGCTGGCGAAGAGCTTGGCCATCGACGCCTCGGTGGCGAACGGCTCGCCCCGGTCGATCAGGTCGGCCACCCGCCACACCAGCAGCCGCGCGGCGTCGGTGTCGACGGCGATGGCGGCGAGCAGTTGCTGCACGAGCTGATGGCCGGCGATGGGCTTGCCGAACTGGGTGCGCTGCCCGGCGTAGCCGACGGCCGCGTCCAGGCAGCCCTGGGCGATGCCGACGCAGCCGGCGGCCACGGACATCCGGCCCTTGGCCAGGGTGGCGAGGGCGAGCCGGAAGCCGGCGCCCTCCTCGCCGAGGAGCGCCGAGTCCGGAACCCGTACGCCGTCGAAGCGCAGCTCCCCGGTGGCCTGCCCGCGCAGGCCCAGCTTGCCGTGGATCTCGCGGCGGGTCAGGCCCGGCGCGTCGGTGGGCACCAGGAACGCGCTGATGCCCCGGTGTCCCGGGCCGCCGGTGCGGGCGAAGACCAGCGCGACGTCGGCCGTGGTGCCGTTGGTGATGAACATCTTCGCGCCGGTGATCAGCCAGTCGGCGCCGTCGCGCACCGCCCGGGTGGTCAGGGCGGCCGCGTCGGAGCCGCTGTCCGGCTCGGTCAGCGCGAAGCAGCCGAGCGCCGCGCCGGAGCAGAGCCGGGGCAACCACTGCTCCCGCTGCCCGGCCGAGCCGTGCGCGGCGATCGACTTGGCGACCAGGCCGAGGGAGACCGAGACGATGCCGCGCACGGCGGAGTCGCCCCGGCCGAGTTCCTCCAGCACGAGGCAGTAGGAGAGGTGGTCGCCGCCCGAACCGCCGTCGTCCTCGCCGATGGTGAGCCCCAGGAAGCCCAGCTCGCCGAGCTTGCCGACGATGTCCGGATCCACGGACTCGCGGCGGTCCCAGGTGGCCGCGTGCGGCGCCACCTCACGGTCGACGAAGTCCGCGGCGAGCCGGCGGACCGCCGCCTGCTCGGCGGAGAGTTCCAGATCCATGAGGCTTAAACTAGCGGTGCAAGTTTAAATCCGTCCAGACCCGGTTGTGGCAGAGTCTGCGACGGACCCCCGAGCGAAGGAGGACCGGATGCCCCGGCCGCGGCAGGCGCTGCTCAGCCGGCAGCGGATCGTCGAGACCGCCGCCGCGCTGATCGACGCCGAAGGGCTGGAGGGTTTCTCCACCCGCCGGCTCGCCGCCGAACTCGGGGTACGCGGACCGTCGCTCTACAACCACTTCGCCACCAAGGACGAGATCCTCGACGCGGTGGCCGACAGCGTCACCGGCCAGGTGGACGTGTCGTTCTTCGGCAGCGTCGACTGGCGCGAGGCGCTGCGCCGGTGGGGGCACTCCTACCGGGCGGCGCTGGCCGCGCACCCGAACATCGTGCCGTACCTGGCCCGGGGACCGGGGCGCCGGCCGGCGGCGCTGACCATGGCCGACGCCGTCTACGGCGGGCTGGTCGCCGCCGGGTGGCCGCCGGCCCGGGCGACCCACATCGGCGCGCTCATGCGCTACTTCGTGGCCGGCTCGGCGCTGGGCTCGTTCGCACGGGGCTTCGTCGAGGACCCGGGGCTGTACGCGGAGCAGTACCCGCACCTGACCCAGGCCCACCGGCTGGCCGAGCACCAGCAGCGGGTGGATGAGGGCGCCTTCGCGCTGGGTCTCGACGCGCTGATCCACGGGCTGTCGCGCACCTACGAGGAGCACATCGGGCCGCTGCCGCCCCTCCCGCCGCCCGACGACGCGTACTAGAGTCAAAACTTGCGCTGCTAGTTTCGGCCGACGTACGTGAGGGGCACGATGGATCTCGCACGGACTGACTTCTACCTGGACGGAGAGTGGGTCGCCGCCGGCGCCGGGGAGACCGTCGCGGTGCGGAACCCGGCGACCGAGGACGTCGTCGCGACCGTGCCGGCGGGCACCGCGGCCGACGTGGACCGCGCCGTCGCGGCGGCCCGAGCCGCCTTCCCCGGCTGGGCCGACGCCGCGCCCGCCGAACGGGCCGCCCGCCTGGACCGGCTGCACGCCGCGCTCTCCGCCCGGGCCGACGAGATCGCCCGCACCGTCGCCCTGGAACTCGGCACCCCGCTGAAGGTCGCCAGCAGGGTCCAGACCGGCCTGCCGCTGACGGTCCTGCACAGCTACGTCGAGCTGGCCGCCCGCCCCCCGGCCGACGAGACGATCGGCAACTCGCTGGTGGTCCGGGAACCGGTCGGCGTGGTCGGGGCGATCACCCCGTGGAACTACCCGCTGCACCAGGTCGTCGCGAAACTCGCCCCCGCCCTGGCCGCCGGCTGCACGGTGGTGCTCAAGCCAAGCGAGCTGACCCCGCTGACCGCGTACCTGCTCTTCGACGCCATCCACGAGGCCGGCTTCCCGCCGGGGGTGGTCAACCTGGTCACCGGCACCGGCCCGGTCGTCGGCGAGGCCATCGCCGCGCACCCGGACGTCGACATGGTCTCCTTCACCGGCTCGACAGCCACCGGCCGGCGGATCTCCCACCTCGCCGCCGACCGGATCGCCCGGGTCGCCCTGGAACTCGGCGGCAAGTCCGCAAACGTCGTCCTCGACGACGCCGACCTGGCCACGGCCGTCAAGGTGGGGGTCGGTAACGCCTTCCTCAACTCCGGCCAGACCTGCGCCGCCTGGACCCGCCTGCTCGTGCACCGCGACCGCTACGACGAGGCCCTCGACCTGGCCGCCACAGCCGCGGCGGGCTACCGGCTCGGCGACCCGTTCGACCCGGCCACCCGGCTCGGCCCGCTGGTCTCGGCCGCACAGCGGGAACGGGTCCGCGAGCACGTCGCCCGGGGGCTGGCCGACGGGGGCCGGCTCGTCGCCGGCGGGCCCGACGCGCCGCTGCCCGAGCGGGGCTACTTCGTCGCCCCGACGGTGATCGCCGACGTCGAACCCGACAGCGCCCTGGCCCAGGAGGAGGTCTTCGGCCCGGTGCTCGCGGTCATGCCGTTCGACGACGAGGACGAGGCGGTGCGCATCGCCAACAACTCCCGCTACGGGCTGGCCGGCGCGGTCTGGTCGGCCGACGAGGAGCGGGCGCTGCGGGTGGCCCGGCGGCTGCGCACGGGCGCCGTCGACGTCAACGGCGCCCCGTTCAACCCGCTCGCCCCGTTCGGCGGCTACAAGCAGTCCGGCCTCGGCCGGGAGCTGGGCCGGCACGGGCTCGAGGAGTTCTGCCAGGTCAAGGCCATCCAGCGATGAGGGCGCTGGTCGTACGGGCCGTCGACGCCCCGCTGCGGGTGGAGGAGATCGAGCTGCCGGCCCCCGGCCCGGGCGAGGTACGGGTGAGCGTCCGGGCGGCGGGCGTCTGCCACTCCGACCTGTCCATGGTCGACGGGACGCTGGCACCGCCGTACCCGCTGGTGCTCGGGCACGAGGCGGCGGGGGTCGTGGCCGAGGTCGGCGAGGGGGTCACGCGGGTCGCGCCCGGCGCGCACGTGGTGCTGAACTGGGCCCCGCCGTGCCGCAGCTGCTGGTACTGCGGGCGGGACGAGCCGTGGTTGTGCGAGCGCACCGGGTCGCCCTCGGCCCCCCGGGGCCGCACGCCGGCCGGCGAAGCGCTGCACGTCACGCTCGGCCTCGGCGCCCTCGCCGAGGAGGTGGTGGTGCCGCAGGAGGCGGTCATCCCGGTGCCGGCGGAGCTGCCCTTCGAGGCGGCGGCGCTGCTGGGCTGCGCCGTACTCACCGGCGTCGGCGCGGTCCGCCGCACGGCGGGGGTGGCCCCCGGCGAGTCGGTGGCCGTGATCGGCCTCGGCGGGGTGGGGCTGTCGGTGGTCGCCGCCGCGCGGGCCGCCGGAGCCGGTGCGGTACTCGCCGTCGACGTCTCCCCCGCCAAGGCGGAGCTGGCCGTCGCGGCCGGCGCCACCGACTTCCTGCTGGCCGACGAGACGCTCAGCCGGGCGGTCCGGGAGCGGACGGCGGGTAGGGGCGTCGACCACGCGCTGGAGTGCGTCGGGCGCTCGGCCACGATCCGCACCGCCTGGCGCGCCACCCGCCGGGGCGGTCAGGTGACGGTCGTCGGCATGGGCGCCAAGGACGACATCGTCGGGCTGGGCGCGCTGGACATCTTCCACTCGGCCCGGACGCTGCGCTCCTCGGTCTACGGCTCCTCCGACCCGGACCGGGACGTGCCCGAACTCGCCCGGGCCGTACTCGACGGCACCCTCGACCTCGGCTACCTGATCACCGACCGGACCACCCTCGACGGCGCCCCCGAGGCCTTCGCCCGCATGTCCCGCGGCGAGGGCGCCCGCACCGTAATCCTCCCCACCCCCTGACCCTCCCTTCCCCCACCCCGCCGCGCCCCACCCCGCCCCCGGCCCCGCCCCGCCCCGCCGATCATGGACTTGTGGTGGGCGGTCGGGGCCACTTCGCCGCTTTTGCGGGGCACCACAACTGCATGATCGACGCCGGTGAGGGCCGGAGGGAGGGCGGGAGGGCGGGGAGGGAGGGGGAAGGGATTAGGAGAGGGCGCGGGCCAGTTGGGTGCGGGAGCGGATGTTGAGGCGGTGGAAGATGTTGCGGAGGTGATGGTCGACCGTACGGGTGGAGAGGAACATCCGGGCGGCGATCTCCCGGTTGGTGGCGCCCTCGGCGACCAGCCGCGCGATCCGGAGCTGCTGGCCGGTCAGCAGTCGCGCCGCCGACTCCTCCGGCGGGCCGACCGACTCCCCGGCCGCCCGCAGCTCCGTGGTGGCCTGTTCCGCCCAGGTGGCCGCCCCGAGCAGGGTGAACGCCTCCCGGGCGGCGTGCAGGTGTTCGCGCGCCGCGCGCGGTCGGCGGCTGCGGCGCAGTTCCCGGCCCAGGAGAAGCTCGGTGCGGGCCCGCTCGAACGCGCCGGCGTCCGTCGGGTGCAGCCGCAGGGCGGTGCGGAACTCCCGCTCCGCCTCGGCGCTGCCCCGCGGCGCGAGCAGCCCGTGGCAGCGCGCGGAGAGGGCCCGGCGCGACGGGCTGGCCGTACTGCTGGCCCACCGGTCGAAGACGGCGAGGGCGGCGTTTGCCGCCGGCCGGTCCACGACGGCGGCGGCCGCCTCCACCAGGTACGGGGTGGCCATCACCAGGACCAGTACCTGCCCCCGGCCCGTGCCCGGGCAGGCCAGCGCGGCCAGTCGCGCGGCGGCGGCGGCCGGCCGGTTGTCGACCAGGTCGAGCACCGCCAGGGCCCACTGCGCGAGGGCGCGGGGCCGGCTGTGCGCGCCCGGGTCCTCGCCGATCTCCCGGATCCGGCGCAGGGCGGTGTCACGGTCGGCCCGGACGGCGGCCAGCACCGCCAGCATGCCCAGGTGTACGCCGGCCCAGTTCTCCTGGCCGACGTCCCGGGCGATCCGCAGCCCCTCCCGGGAGGTGTCCGTCGCGGCGTCGTGCCGGCCCAGCCAGTACTCGGCGGCTGCCCGCAGCTCCAGGGCGCGCGGCAGGGCGGACAGCTCGCCCCGCTCGCGGGCCAGCTCGACGGCGCGCTCGGCGAGCCGGTGCGCCGCGCCGTCCACGGCCACCAGCAGCCCGGCCGCCGCCGCGCAGGTCAGGGCCGCGGGGGTCGACGCCGGCCCGGTCAGCTGCCCGCCGAGGACGACGGCCCGGCGCAGGGCGGGCCCGGCCTGCTCGTGGTGGCCGCGCAGGGTAGCCGCGGTCCCGGCGACGTAGGCGCTCAGCAGCTCGGTGGCGGGCGGGTCGTCGGGGCGGCGCAACAGCTCCGCCCGCCGGGCCACGTCGGCGTAGCGGTACTGGTCGCCGGTGAAGCAGGCGGCCTCGCCCGCCCGCACCAGCGCGCCGAGGGCCAGCGCGCGATCGCCGGCACCACCCGTGCCGGTGGCCGTCCAATCGCCGGCGGCAGACAGGGCGCCGGCGGCCGTCCAATCGCCGGCGGCAGACAGGGCGCCGGTGGCCGCACGATCGGCGGCGGACAGGGTGTCGGCGGCCGCGCGATCGGCGGCGGACAAGTTGTCGGCGGCGGACAGCAGCGTGGTGAGCGCCGACCGGGGCCGGCCGGTGCGCAGTTCCCACTCCCCGCGCAGCAGGTCGGCCCGGCCCGCCACCGCGGCGTCCGCGCCCGGGGGCAGCTCGCCCAGCAGCAGTCGGGCCCGGTGCGCCCGGCCGGCCGACCAGGCGTACCGGGCGGCGGCCACCAGCCGGGCGGCGGCGCGCGCCGGATCGTCGGTGAGTTCGGCGGCCCGTTGCAGCGCGGCCGAGGCCGCCGCCCCCGCGCCCTCACACTCGGCCACGGCCTGCTCCAGCTCGGCGGCCAGGGCCGGATCGGGGCCCTGGGCGGCGGCGGCGAGGTGCCCCGCCCGGCGCAGCCGGTGCCCGGCCCCGTCGAGCACGCCGGCAAGCAGCCGGTGCGCCGCGCGCCGCTCGGCCAGCGGCGCGGCGGCCCGGACCACGGTCCGGACGAGGGGCTGCGGGAACGTGACCCGTCGCGGCTCGACGCGGACCAGGCCGGCGAGTTCGGCCGGCGCGAGCGCCTCGACCGCCGTGCCGGCGACCCGGGCGGCCCGGACCAGGGTGGCCGGCTCCCCGTCCTCGTCGAGCGCGGCGAGCAGCAGGACCCGGCGGGTGACGGCCGGCAACCGGTCCAGCCGGGCCCGGTAGGCGCGGCCCAGCCCGCCGTCGGGCGGGGGCGTCTCGGGCACCGGCTCCTCCCCACGGCACTGGCCCGGGGTGAGCCCCTCGGCCAGGTCGACGAGGGCCTGCGGGTTGCCCCCGGCCGCGGCGACGAGCGCGGCGGCCACGGGCGGCGCGGGTGGCCGGCCGGCCAGCCGGTCGGCGAGCAGCGCGGCGCTGTCCCGGTCGTCGAGCGGGCGGAGCCGGTGCCGGGCTATCCCGCCGAGGGGGACGTCCGCGGCCGTGGTGAGCAGGACGGCCACCGACGACCGGCGCAGGCGGCGGGCGACGAACGCCAGCGTGTCGGCGGTGGGCTGGTCGCCCCGGTCCACGTCGTCCATCGTGCACAGCAGCGGGCGGTCCCGCGCGGCGGCAGCGAGCAGGCCGAGCACGCCCAGGGACAGCGCCAGGCGCCCGTGGGCGGGGCAGCCCGCGCCGGTCAGCGCCCGCAGCAGCACCCGCCGCTGTGGTCCGGGGAGCGCGCCGGCCCGGTCCAGGACCGGGTCCAGCAGCCGTTGCAGCCCCGCGTACGGCAGGCCCGCCTCCTCGGGCAGCCCAGCGCCGGCCAGGACGGTGCAGCTCCCGGCGTGCCGGTGGGCGTAGTCGACGAGCGCGCTGCGGCCGGATCCGGGCTCGCCCTGGACCAGCAGCGCTCCCCCGCCGGCGGGCAGGTCACCCAGCAGGCGCCGGATCGCGGCGCACTCGTCGGCCCGGCCGCGCAGCACGGTTAATTGCACTGAGGATGCAGTAACCATGCAATCGAGTGTCACCTATCGGTAGCCCGATGGAAAGACCGGCGGCGCCCCCTTCGCCCCTCGCGCGTCAGCGCGGGTCGACGTCGGCCAGCAGGGCGGCGACCGTCCGGGTCATCACCGCGCGGGCCTGGTCCACGCCCAGCCCCAGCCCGTCGCGCAGCATCGACCAGGCCGGCCACATGCTCGCGGCCACCAGGGCGTGCACCACCTGGTCGCGGTCGGGACCGGCCTGTTCGAGCTCGGCGGCGAAGAGGTGCTCGACCTCGTCGCGGACGCGGGCGATGTGCTTGAGGCGGTTGCGGCGCAGCTGCCCGGAGACCGGCTCGCGCATCTGGGCGGCGCGCGCCGACGGGGCGATGAGCTGGAGCAGCCGGGCCCGCTGCCGGCAGTACGCGTCGACCCGCCGGGCCAGCGGCAGCGCCGGCGAGATCGGCCGGTGGGCGGCGTCCTGCTGCCGGAGCAGCTCCGCGCCGCTGGCCTCGAACAGCGTCTCCATGTCCTTGAAGTTGGTCCAGAGCGTCCGCAGCGAGATTCCGGCCCGCTCGGCGATGCGCTCGCCGGTCGGCCGCAGGTCGCCCTCGGAGATGAGCGCCAGGTGCGCCTCGACGATCGCCGCCCGGGTGCGTTCGGCCCGGGCGGTCCGGCCGTCGACCCGGACCGGCGCCTCGGCACCGCCCATCCGCGCCCGCCTCCTCATCGCCGTCACGTCCCCCGTACCGCCGCGCCGAGTCTAGCTGCGGGCGGCACGGCGACCGCCCGGCCCCGGCCCCACGCGGTCATCCGGCGGGCCGGTCGGCGGGGCCAGCCCCGCCGTCGGGGACGAGAGTCCGCCCGGTGAGCCGGGCCGCGTCGTCGGAGGCGAGGGAGGCGACCGCGCCGGCCCCGTCCCACGGCACCCCGAGGCGCCCCAGGGGGTACGCCCCTTCCCGACCATCGCGCCACGCCGCCGCGCGGCGGGTCCTCGCCACCGCCGCCCGGCCCGCGGATCGCCCCGAATCTGCATTCACGATGCAAATACTATGAGGGCGTCCGAGACCCGTCAACGACGGCACGTCGGCGGACAGGGCGCATCCCACCGACAGCCCTCCGGCATAACAGCACTGTCGATGCGGACAGTTCACTCTCCGGGAGAGGACGCTAAGCCTGAGCGCCCTCACCCGGAAACCAGGACCGGGCGTGGCGGGCCGGAGAACCGACGCGCCACGCCCGGTGCGCCCGGTCAGGAGGCCGTCGGCACCCCGTTGGCCGGCGGCGCCACCGGCGCGACGGTGTGCTCGCGTACCGGCCCGTCGCCCTCGTCCGTCTCGTACGTCGGCCCGAAGTAGGACTGCGTCCCCCCGCTCACCCGGGTCAGCCGCTGCCCGCCGTAGCCGGAGTGGTCGGTGTCGGAGTAGCGCAACGGGGCCAGGCCCGGCCCCTGGTAGCCGCCCTTGGCGACGGCCTCGGTCACCGCCTCGCGGGTGAGGTCCTTGCCGGCGGCGAGGAGCACCTGCACGAAGAGGTAGCCGACCGCCATGCCGTAGACGGTGTTGCCGTCGAACGGCGCGTCCCCGTTGTACTCCTTGTTGACTCTGGTGAAGAGCTGGATCCACGGGTCGGCGGCGTCGTTCTGCATCGGCAGGTAGTTGGCGCCGACCATGCCCTCCAGCAGCCCGGCGTTGGCGCCGAGCTGCTTGGCCAGCGTCGGGTGGTCGGCGCCGACGTTGGAGACGAGCCACTGTGGCGTGAAGTTCAGCCGGGCGGCGGTGCCGACGGCGAGGGCGGTGAAGCCGGGCACGGTGGCGAGGACGACCACCTGGCAGCCGGCCGCCTTGAACGCGCCGATCTGGGGTGCCACGTTGGTGTTGCTGGTGACGTACGTCTGCTTCGCCGCCACCGCGCCGGCGCCGAGCACCTTCTCCACGCCGACCAGGCTGTCCCGGCCGAAGTCGTCGTCCTGGCCGAGGAAGCAGACCTTGCGCCCCGGCAGGCTGGTCTTCACGTGCTGGGCCAGGATCTTGCCCTCCACCGTGTAGTCGGGGTTGAAGCCGAACGTGCCCGGATACCGGTCGGGCTGGTCCCAGCTGCGGCTGCCGGAGGCGACGAAGAGGTCGGGCACCCGGTTGCTCTTGAGGAAGTCGAGCACGCCGGTGTGCGTCGGCGTGCCGAGCCCGTTGAGGATGGCGAAGACCTTGTCCTGCAGGACGAGCTGGCGGACCACCTGCTGGGTGTTCGCCGGGTTGTAGCCGTCGTCCATGATCTTGTAGGTGATCTTCCGGCCGTGCACGCCCCCGTTGGCGTTGACGTGGTCGAAGTACGCCTTCGTGGCGGGCGCGATCTTGGAGTAGCCGGCGGACGCCGGACCGGTGAGCGGCATGTGCGTGCCGACCACGATCTCGGTGTCGGTGACGCCGGGGACCGCCCCCCGGCCGCCGCCGTCGTCCCCGGTGCAGCCGGCGGAGGCGACGAGCAGGGTGATGGCGGTGGCGAGCGCGAGGCCGCGCCGTGCCGTTCGTGTCATGTCAGACACCGACCTTTCCTCGGTCCGGGTGGTGGTGGGGTGCAGTGCGGCGGCGGTGAGGTGCCGCGGTGGTGGGGTGCGGCGGTGATGGGGTGGGGTGCGGCGGTGGTGGGGGCGGGTGCGGCGGCGGTGGTGGGGGCGGGTAGGACGGGTGCGGACTGCCGGGCGGACCGGGACGGCTCAGGGCCGTCGTCGGCCCGCCGGACGCGCGGAGAAGGCCCGGGCCAGCCGGGACAGCAGGCCCTGCACGCCGCCGGATGCGGCGATCATGACGACGACCAGGGTGAGCCCGAAGATCGCCAGCGGGAGGTTGCCCTCGACCCGCTGCGCGACCGCCGGCGACAGCGTGAGTTGCTCGGTGACGGCGTGCGTCAGGTCGGGCAGGGCCACCAGCAGGACGGCGCCCCAGGCCGCGCCGGCGAGGCTGCCCAGCCCGCCGATGACGACCGCCATCAGCAGGAACAGCGACAGCGTCAGCGAGAAGGCCCCGGGCGACACACTCTGCGCGAGGACCGCGAGCAGGGCGCCGCCCAGCCCGGCGCCGGCCGCGCTGACCACGAAGGCGAGGACCTGGGTGCGGGCGACGTGGATGCCGGCGAGGCGGGCGGCGACCTCGTCGTCACGGACCGCCCGGAAGGTGCGGCCGTACCGGCTGCGGACCAGGTTGGCCAGCAACAGCAGGGCCAGCAGGGTGGCCGCCGCGGTCACCCAGAGCTGCCAGCGCTCGTAGGGGAAGTGGACGCCGAGGGCCACCGGCGGAGGCTCGACCGGCACCGCCAACCCCTGCTCGCCGTTGAACACGCCGTCGAAGGTGACGGTCAGCGCCGGCACCACGACCGCCACGGCCAGGGTGACGCCGGCCAGGTAGGGCCCGCGCAGCCGGGCGGCGGCCACCCCGACCACGGCGCCCACCGCGAGGGCGGCCAGGACGGCCGCGCCCAGCGAGACCGGGAGCAGCCAGCCGCCGGTCATCCCGGCGTCGGCGAAGGCGTTCTGGCACAGCGCCACGGTGTACGCGCCGGTCGCCATCAGCGCGCCGTGCCCCAGCGAGAGCTGACCGTTGAGCCCGGTGAGGACGGTCAGCCCGGCGGTGGCGCACAGGTAGGCGGCCACGGTGGCGAGCTGGAAGTTACGGAACGGCTCCAGCCCGTAGCTGGCGGCCACCAGCAGCAGCGCGGCGACGGCCGCGAGGCCGAGGTGGCGCAGCAGGGTCGAGCCGCGGCGGGGATCGGCGGGGCCGGTGCGGCCGGCCCGGGCCTGCGTGTCCGGCGGGGTCACCGCCCGGGTGGCGCTCACACCCGCCTCGCCGCGACCGGGGCGAACAGCCCGGCGGGACGGACCAGCAGCACGGTCAGCAGCAGCACCAGCACCGCGAGCGGGGTGACGTCGCTGCCGGCGTAGCCGCTGACGTAGGAGAGCAGCAACCCGACCGCGAGGCCCCCGACCACCGCCCCCGGTGGACTGTCCAGGCCGCCCACCACCGCGGCGGTGAACGCCGAGACGAAGACCAGGTCCATCGCGTGCGGGTGCAGGCCCAGCTCGGTGGGGATGACAAGCATGCCGGCCAGCGCGCCGACCCCGGAGGCCAGCGCCCAGCCGAGGGTGAGCATGCCGCCCACGTTCACCCCGAGCAGCCGGGACACCTCGGGGGCGAACGCCGCCGCGCGCATCCGCAGGCCCACCGCCGTGCGGGTGAAGGTCCAGGCGAGCCCCACGACCACCACCGCGACCGCCGCGAAGACGAACAGGTCGTACGGCGACAGGACGGCGACGCCGCCCACGGTCAGCGGGTTGCGGGAGAAGGGCGTCCCGGCGGGCAGGAACTCGCTGCCGTACGCCATGCCGAGGACGGCCTGGATCAGCAGCACCAGCCCGAGCGCGACGATCACCGGATTGAGCGGCGAGGCGTGGTCGACGAAGCGCATGACGACCACGTCCACCGCCGCGCCGAGGAGCAGCCCGGCGGCCAGCGCGGCCAGGAACCCCAGCCAGTACGAGCCGGTCGCGGCGGAGACGCTGTAGGCGACGTACGCGGTGGCGACGGCCATCGCGCCCTGGGCGAAGTTGACGATCCGGGCCGCCCGCCAGATGAGCACCAGGGCCAGGGCGAACGCGGCGAGGACCGCGCCCCTGGACAGTCCGTCGAGGGTGAGGAAGACGAAGCGGTCCAACGGTCCTCCCTTGCGGGGACGAGGGGGTCAGAAGCCGAGGTAGGCGTGCCGCAGGTCGGCGTCGTCGCGCAGCCGGGCGGCCGGGGCGGTGGTGACGATCCGGCCCAGGGACATCACCACGCCCTGGTCGGCGATCCAGAGCGCGCTGCGCACGTTCTGCTCGACCAGCAGCACGGTCAGCCCGGTGTCGTCGCGCAGCCGGCGCAGCAGGGCCATGGTCTGGGCGACCACCCGCGGCGCCAGGCCGAGCGACGGCTCGTCGAGCAGCAGCAGGCGGGGCCGACCGACCAGCGCCCGGCCGAGGGCGAGCATCTGCCGCTCGCCGCCGGAGAGCTGGTGCCCGAGGTGTCGCCGCCGCCGGGCCAGCGGCGCGAAGAGCTGGTAGACCTCGTCGAGGGCGCGGGCGGCGTCGGCCCGGTCACGCCGCCACAGCCCGCCGAGGCGCAGGTTCTCGTCGACCGTGAGCTCGCCGACGACCCCGCGTCCCTCCGGCACGTGGGCCATGCCGCGGCGCACGAGCTGCTCGACCGGGACGCCGCGCAGGTCCTCCCCGGCCAGCGCGACCCGACCGGCCGCCGGGCGGAGCATGCCGGACAGCGCGCGCAGCAGGGTGGTCTTGCCGGCGCCGTTGGCGCCGACCACCGCCGCGATGGCGCCCCGCGCCACGGTCAGGTCGATCCCGTGCAGCACCGGCGCGCCGCCGTAGCCGGCCACCAGGCCGCGCACCTCGAGCAGGGCCTCGCCGGTCATGCGGCGGCCTCGTCGACCGCCGCGCCGAGGTAGGCGTCGGCGACGGCCGGGTCGTCGCGCACCTCGTCGGGGGTGCCGGTGGCGATCACCCGGCCGAAGTCGAGCACCACGATCTCGTCGCAGACGGCCATCACCAGATCCATGTGGTGCTCCACCAGCAGCACCGCGCAGGGGTCGGCGTCGCGGCGGGGCAGCCCCCGGATCAGCTCCGCCAGCTCGGCGATGTCGTCGGCGCCCAGGCCCCCGGCGGGTTCGTCGAGCAGGAGCAGCCGGGGACGCGCGGCCAGCGCGCGGGCCAGGGCGACCCGCTGGCGTACGGCGAAGGGCAGCGTGCCCGGCGCGGCGTCGGCGTGCCCGGCGATGCCCAGGGTGTCGAGGACGTCGAGGGCGTGCCGGCGCAGCCGTTGCTCGTCGCGGTCGCTGCGCGGCAGGCCGAGCAGGGCGGCGAGGAAGCCGGCGCGGGCCGTGTGGGTGGCCCCGGTCATCACGTTCTCCACCACGCTGAGCCCGGCGAAGAGCCCGGTGCCCTGCAGGGTGCGGGCGACGCCGAGGCGGGTGAGCCGGTGCGGGCGCGGGCGCAGCGGCCGGCCGTCGAGGGTCAGGGCGCCCTCGTCCGGCGCAACGAAGCCGCAGACGACGTTGAACAGCGTGGTCTTGCCGGCCCCGTTGGGACCGATCACGCCGACCACCCGACCGGGCGGTACCCGCAGCGAGACGTCGTCGAGGGCGGTGAGGCCGCCGAAGCGGACCCCGATGTGGTGCAGTGCGAGCCCTTGCTCCATCACCCGTCCCCCCGGCAGCCGCCAGTATTTACACTGGGAGTGTACGTTTCTGACGGGGGTCGTCAATACCTCCGATGCTCGCGGGCACGCTCGTCGGCCGCCGCCCGGACCTGGGCGGCGGCCGACGGTTTCTGCACCGACCGGGCAGCGATGCGCCGCGGGGCGGCCGGGGGTGACGGCCGCCCCGGGGAGCGTCAGGCGCTCGGGCAGGTGTTGCGGTACTCCTGGATGGCGGAGCCGCTCGGGCCGGGGCAGAGGAACTGCTCGTAGCGGGTGTCGTCGTCGACAAACCGCTTCAACCAGGCGACCGCCTGCCGGGCGGTGGGCGTGTTGACGGTCTGCGGGAAGAAGTGGCTGGCCCCGTTGAGCTCCAGGTACGCCTTCTCGGACGAGGCGGGGATGCTGTTGTAGAACGGCTCCGAGTGCGACGAGACCGGCGCGACACTGTCGCTCTCCCCGCCGATGATCAGGGTCGGCACCCGGACGTCGGACCAGGACTTGTCCAGGTTCCACGGCGCGAGCGGCACCGCTGCCTGCAACGACGGCCGGGAGACCGCGGCCTCCAGGCTGCCGCCGCCACCCATCGAGTGGCCGGAGACGGCGAGCCGGCTGGCGTCGATCCGGCCGCGTACGGAGCTGCGCTGCGTCAGGTAGTCGAGCGCCGCGAGCAGTTGCCGACCGCGGCTGTCCGGCTGGTCGAGGCGCGTGTTGGTCTCGATGCCGATCACCACGAACCCGTGCGAGGCGATCCGCGGCCCGAGCCAGTCGATGCTGGACCAGGCGGCCGTGTAGCCGGGCGAGATGGCGACGGCGCCGAAGGTGCCCTCGGCGGTGCTGGTCGGGTAGTAGATGACGCCGCCGCCGAAGCCGGTGACGCTGAGCGAGGAGACGTTCTGCGACGCGGTGGCGAACGGGCCGCGGCTGGCCTCCAGCAGGGCGACGCTCGGGGCGGGGCCGCGCTCGTACGGGTTGGCGGCGGCCTGGGCGGCCGGTGGGGCGGCCAGTGCGCCCGCCGTGGCCAGGACGGCGGCCACGGCCAGGCCGGCGAGGCGGGCGGCGGGACGGGGGCGGGCGGCGGTGGTTGGTGATGACACGTCGGGCACTCCCTACGGGACGGGGCATATCGACATGCATCAGTCTTCGGCGGCGCCGGCAGCGCCGCATCGGTGAAATCACCAGTCCGCCGGCCGAGGAACACCCGGCTCGCCGTTTTCGCCCGGACTGTCGGGGTAGGGCATTTGGTACCCCGGCCGAAGAAGGAGACGCCGTGTTCAACCCGTTGGAGCACAAAGGAATCCCGCTGGAGAGCCAGATCCGCAACTGGCGCGAACTCAACGTGGAGCCGATCGACCCGGAGGCGGTCGACCCGTACACCCGCTGCCGCATCATCACGATGAACGGCATCGAGGTCGAAGCGATCAACTTCCAGCACCAGTTCGCCCGCAACTGCCCGGACCAGGAGGTCCGCCGGCAGCTGGCGTACGTGCGCTACCTGGAGAGCCAGCAGCAGCGGGTGGTGAACTGGCTGCTGCCCGGCGCCGCGAGCGTGCTGGAGACGACGCTCGGCTACGAGCAGGTGGCCGTCGACCTGACCGCGTGGGTGGCCCGGCACGAGCCCGACCCGTACCTGAAGCAGAGCTACGAGTTCGGCGTGCTGGAGGACTTCGACCACCTCTACCGCTACGCCAACCTCTACGAGATGGTGGAACGCCGCAAGGCGGACAAGATCGTGCAGGGCCTGACCGAGGTCATGCCCGGCCGGCCCACCGTCGCCGAGCACCGGCACCCGTTCGACGAGGTGCGCACCCCGTACGACCGCAACAGCGTCGACCCCCGCTCCAAGCTGCACGCGCTGACCATCCTGTCGGCGGAGCAGCAGGTCATGTTCTATTACATGAACGTCGGACCGCAGTACATGGAGCCGATCGCGCGGCAGCTCTACCAGGAGATCAGCCTCATCGAGCAGGAGCACGTCACGCACTACGAGTCGCTGCTCGACCCGGGCGAGAACTGGTGGGAGCGGCTGCTCACCCACGAGTACAACGAGTGCTGGCTCTACTACTCCTTCATGCAGCAGGAGAGCTACCCCCGCATCAAGGCGGTGTGGGAGCTGCACCTGCAGATGGAACTGGCGCACCTGCAACAGGCCGCCGACCTGCTGCGCCGCCACGACGGCCGGGAGCCGGAGGAGATCGTGGGCGGCGCGGGCCTGCCCGAGCCGCTGACCTTCGAGCCGAACAAGGAGTACCTGCGCCACCTGCTCGCCACCCAGGTCGACCTGAACAAGATCGGCGAGGGGTACGTGCGGGAGGCGCACGAGCGCTTCGAGTCGATGCAGCAGCAGCTGCACGACGGGCAGAAGCCGCCGAGCGAGCAGGTCATCGACATGCACCGGGAGCGCTTCGGCGACGAGTACCGCGTCGAGACCGAGGGGCCCCACCCGGTGGAGTCGCTGCGCGCGCGGGGAGGCAGCCATGCCTGACACCGGCGCACCGGCCACGCGCGGCCCCGAGGACGACGTCGTCGACCTGCTGCTGGCCCAGCACGCGCGGATCGAGGAGCTGTTCCTGCTGGTCATCGGCAGCACCGGGGAGACCCGCCGGGACGCCTTCGACGACCTGGTGAAGCTCCTCGCCGCGCACGAGACCGCCGAGGAGGAGGTCGTCCACCCGATGGCCCGGACGCTGCCGGGCGGGGGCGGCGACGCCATGGTCGACGAACGCCTAGCCGAGGAGCGTCAGGCCAAGGAGACGCTGAAGGCCCTGATCGCCGGCGGTGTCGACGCCGAGGGCTTCGACACCGGCATCATCCTGCTGCGCGACGCGGTGCTCACGCACGCCCGCTACGAGGAACGCCAGGAGTTCCCGCTGCTGCGCCAGCACGTGCCCGCCGACCGGCTGCGCACGATGGCCGGCGCCGTACGGATGGCGGAGGCGACCGCGCCGACACGCCCGCACCCGAGCGCCCAGTCCGCGAAGGGCAACCTCGCGGCCGGACCGGCGCTGGCGGTCATCGACCGCGTCCGCGACGCGATCCGCAGGCCGTCGTCCAGCGGCTGAGCACCCGCCGACACCAGCACACCGCGCCCACCCGACCGATTCCGGCGGGTGGGCGCGGCGCGTCCGCCGCCGTGCCCGCGCCGGGGCTGGTGCCCCCGTCGCGTAGGGTCGGCACCGCCCCCGGTCCGGCCCCGCCGGACGACCCCTGCCCGCGGAGACGCCCATGACCGAGATAGGCGGCGCCACGAGGGTGTACGCGCTGCTCGGCGACCCGATCGCCCAGGTACGCGCCCCCGGGCTGCTCAACCCGGTGCTGGCCCGGCGCGGCACCGACGCGGTGCTCGTCCCGGTCCACGCGGCGCCGGCCGACCTCACCCAGGTGGTGCGGGGGCTGCAACGGGTGGCGAACCTGGACGGGATGCTGGTGACCGTGCCGCACAAGGCCGCCGTGCTGGAACTCGCCGACCGGGCCAGCGACCGCGCCCGCCTGGCCGGCAGCGCCAACGCGCTGCGGCGCGAGGCCGACGGGACGTGGACCGCGGACACCTTCGACGGCGACGGGTTCGTCCGCGGGCTGGCCGGGGCCGGACACCACCCCCGGGGTCGCCGGGCCTGCGTGGTGGGCGCGGGCGGGGCGGGCAGCGCGATCGCGGTGGCCCTGCTCGACGCCGGTGTGGCGGAACTGCGACTCAGCGACACCGACCCGGGCCGGCTGGAGACGCTGCGGCGGCGGCTGTGCGCCGCGTACCCCGGCCGGGTCGGCGCGACCGCGCGACCGCGACTGGCCGACGCCGACCTGGCGGTCAACGCCACGCCCCTGGGGCTGCGCCCCGACGACCCGCCGCCGTTCGCGGTGGCGGACCTGCCGGCGCACGCGGTGGTCGCCGACATCATCATGACCCCGGCCGAGACGCTCCTGCTGGCCCAGGCGCGGGCCCGGGGCATGCGGGCGCACCCGGGAGAGCCGATGCTCGCCCACCAGATCGACGCCTACCTCGACTTCTTCGGGCTGTGACCGAGGTGTAAGGAGGGGCCCCCTTACACCTCGAAATCGACGACGTCCGGTTCCACCCGGCTCGGACCGTACCTGACCGTCGGTGATCTTCTTGTCGGGCGGACCTGTTACCGTCGCGCCGCCGCTGCACCAGTCGGACCGGAGGTAGGCGTGATCAGCTCGCACGTGTCGTCGTTCGTCGGATTACCGGTAGTGACCTTCACCCCGGGAATGACACTTCCCGACGATCCGTCGGCGGTCGCCTGGCGGCTGGAGGTCGAGGAGCACGACGCGGAGGCCGAGGAGTTCCTCGGTCTCGTACGGGCGCTGCGGGAGCAGGTGCCGCCCGAGGCGGTGCGCGCCCTGGTGATCGGCGAGTGGGGCGAGGCCTACGAGCGGCCGCTGCCGATCGAGCCGCTGGTCGAGGCCGCCGCGGAGTGGACGGGGCTGCGGGCGGTCTTCCTCGCCGACCTGACCTACGAGCAGTGCGAGATCTCCTGGCTCACCCACGGCGACATCACGCCGCTGCTCGCGGCGTACCCGTCGCTGGGGGTGCTGTGGGTGCGCGGGGCCCAGGGCCTGCGGCTGGAGCCGATCCGCCACGCCGAGCTGCGGGAGCTGCGGTTCGAGTCCGGCGGGCTGCCGGCCAAGGTGGTCCGTGCCGTCGGCGCGTGCGAGCTGCCGGCCCTGCACCGGCTGGACCTATGGCTCGGCAGGAAGGACTACGGCGGCGACGCGAGCGTCGAGGACCTGGCCGGGGTGCTCTCCGGCGCCGGCCTGCCGGCGCTGCGCTACCTGGCGGCGTGCAACGCCGAGATCGCCGACGCGGTGGCCGCGGCCGTCGCGACCGCGCCGGTCGTGCCCCGGCTGGAGGCGCTCGACCTGTCGATGGGGACGCTGACCGACGAGGGGGCGAAGGCGCTGCTGGCCGGCCAGCCCCTGACCCACCTGACGCGGCTCGACCTGCACCACCACTTCCTGTCGGAGGAGACGGCCGCCGCCGTGGTCGCCGCGCTGCCGGGCGTGCAGGTCGACCTGGCGGACCCGCAGACCGCCGAGGAGTACGACGGCAAGCGCTACCGCTACACCGCCGTCGGGGAGTGAACGGCGGTGGCCTTCGGTTCCCACGCAGAGCACTTCGCCGGCCGCCCGGTGGTGGACGTCCCCGTCGACGGGCCGCTGCCCACGGTGGACGGCCCGGTCTCGTGGCGGTTCGCCCTCTGGCACTTCAACGAGACCATGGAGTACAAGCTCTCGGAGGAGTTCCGCGTCGCGTTCGACCGGTTCGTCGCGCAGGCGGGGCCGTCCGTGGACTCCCTGGTCATCGGCTCCTGGGGCTACGCGGCGTTCCACACCGCCCCGGTCGCGCAACTCTGCGCGGTGGCGTCGCGCCTGCCCGCCCTGCGTGCCCTGTTCCTCGGTGACATCACCGTCGAGGAGTGCGAGGTCTCCTGGATGAAGGTCGGCGACGTCAGCCCGCTGCTGACGGCGTACCCGCAGCTGGAGGTGCTGCGGGTACGCGGTGGCGAGGACTTCGCCTTCTCCCCGGTGCGGCACGCGCGGCTGCGCGAGCTGGCGGTGGAGAGCGGCGGGCTGTCCCGGGCGTTCGTCGGCGCGGTGCTCGACTCCGACCTGCCCGCGCTGACCGACCTGGAGCTGTGGCTCGGCACCTCCGACTACGGCGGCGACGCGCAGGTCGCCGACCTCGCCCCGCTGCTGGCCGGGGAGCGGTTCCCGCAGCTGCGCCGGCTCGGCCTGTGCAACTCGGAGATCGCCGACGACCTCGCCCGGGCGCTGGCGTCCGCGCCGGTGGTGCCCCGGCTGGAACGGCTGGACCTGTCGATGGGCACGCTCGGCGACGAGGGCGCGACGGCCCTGCTGGCCGGGCAGCCGCTGACCCACCTGGCGGAGCTGGACCTGTCCCACCACTACCTGGCGGAGGAGACCGCCGCGTCGCTGGTCGCCGCGCTGCCGGGCGTCCGGGTGGACGTCTCCGACCCGCAGGAGCCCGACGAGTACGACGGCGAGAGCTACCGCTACACGGCGGTGTCGGAGTGACATGCGCCTGACCGTCGTCGGCAACCCCGGCAACCGTCGGGTCGACCTGTTCACCCGGGCGGTCGTCGGCGCCGGCCTGCCCCGACCGGCGGTGCTGCCGTGGGCCGACGTGCTGACCGGGGCGGCGCCGCCCGAGGCCGGCGCGGTGGTGCGGGTCGACTCGCCCGGGGAGGACCCGGAGGTGGACCGGCTGCTGCGCCGGTC
The DNA here is from genome assembly GCF_004345505.1 of Micromonospora sp. CNZ303. Classification (NCBI taxonomy): domain Bacteria; kingdom Bacillati; phylum Actinomycetota; class Actinomycetes; order Micromonosporales; family Micromonosporaceae; genus Micromonospora; species Micromonospora sp. CNZ303. The sequence goes on from NZ_SLVT01000014.1 coordinate 122,685, forward strand.
CGCCGTCCCGGCCCGGCACGGTGAGCTGGTCGGCCTGGCCGACACGTACGCCGGGCTGCTGCGGGGCCTGGACCGGGTCGCCGCCGGCGGCGCGGAGCTGCTCAACGACCCGGCGGACGTCGCGGTGCTGTGCGACAAGCGGCGCTGCCACGCCCGGCTGTCGGCCGCCGGGGTGCCGGTGCCGGCCGCGCTGCCCGCCGCGCACGGGTGGGAGCAGCTGCGGGCGGCGATGGCGGCGGCCCGCTGGAGCCGCGTGTTCGTCAAGCCCGCGCACGGCTCGTCCGCCGCCGGGGTCGTCGCGCTGGCGGTGGCCGGGCGGCGGGTGCAGGCGGTCACCACGGTCGAGGCGACACCCGACGGGCTGTTCAATTCCCTGCGGCCGCGCCGCTACAGCGACGAGGCCGAGGTCGCCGCGATCGTCGACCGGATCGCCGGAGAGGGCCTGCACGTGGAGCGGTGGTTGCCCAAGGCGGGGCTCGGCGACCGGGTGGTCGACCTGCGGGTGGTGACGGTCGCGGGGCGGCCCACCCACGCCGTGGTGCGTGCCGCCCGGGGGCCGCTGACCAACCTGCACCTGGGCAACGCGCGCGGGGATCTCGCCGAGCTGCACGCGGCGGCCGGGCCGGCGGCGTGGGCGGCGGCGATGGAGACCTGCGAGCGGGTGGCCCGGTGCTTCCCCCGCACGCTCCAGGTCGGGATCGACCTGATGTTCCTCGTCGGCTGGCGACGCCACGCGGTGGCCGAGGTCAACGCCTTCGGCGACCTGCTGCCGGGGGTGCTCACCGACGGCCGGGACACCTACGCCGAGCAGGTGCGCGCCCTGACCGACGGCCGGTGGGACCGCTGGCGCGCGGCGGCCGGGCAGGCACCGCCGCGCGGGGACGCGACGGGACGGGGGCCCACACGGGGCGACGCGACCGGCCAGGGGCCGACGCGCGGCGACGCGGCGGGGCGGGAGGTGCTCGCGTGCGCAGTCTGATCGGCAGCCACGACCTGCTCCTGCTCACCCTCGACACGCTGCGCCACGACGTCGCCGCCGACCTGGCCGCGCGGGGGCGCACGCCGCGCCTGGCGCGGGCGCTGCCCGGGGGCCAATGGGAGCGCCGGCACTCCCCCGCCAGCTTCACCTACGCCGCGCACCACGCGTTCTTCGCCGGCTTCCTGCCCACCCCGGTCACCCCGGGCCGGCACGAGCGGCTGTACGCGGCGGCGTTCCCCGGCAGCGAGACGTCCGGCGCCGACACGTGGGTGTTCGACGCGCCCGACCTGCCCACGGCGCTCGCCGACGTCGGCTACCACACGCTCTGCCTGGGCGGGGTCGGCTTCTTCAACCGGCGCAGCCCGCTCGGGGCGGTGCTGCCGGGCCTGTTCGCCGAGGCGCACTGGGAGCCCGGCTTCGGGGTCACCTCCCCCACCTGCCTGGACGCGCAGCTCGACCGGCTGGCCGAGGTGCTGCCGCGGGTGCCGGCGCGGCAGCCGCTGTTCACGTTCCTCAACGTCGCCGCCCTGCACCAGCCCAACCGCCACCACCTGCCCGGGGCCCAGGTCGACGACCTGGCCAGCCACGCCGCCGCCCTGGAGTACGTCGACGGCCGGATCGACCGACTGTTCGCCCTGCTCACCGGCCGGGGTCGGCCGGTGTTCGCGATCGTCTGCTCCGACCACGGCACCGCCTACGGGGAGGACGGCCACACCGGCCACCGGATCGGCCACGACGTGGTGTGGACGGTCCCGTACGCCCACTTCGTCCTGCGACCGGGGGAATGGTGACCAGCACCGACACGGGCCTCGACGGCTCGCCGTACCAGCAGTACCTCTACGCGTACCCGCACAAGACCTCCTACCGGCCGCTGCGACCGCGCCCGCTGCTGGCGGACGTGTGGCGGGCCGAGGCGCGCGAGGCGCTCTTCCTCTACGTGCACCTGCCGTTCTGCGAGATGCGCTGCGGCTTCTGTAACCTGTTCACCCGCGCCAACGCGCCCGCCGAGCAGGTGACCGACTACCTTCGGCAGCTGCGCAGGCAGGCGGGACGGGTCGCCGACGCGCTGGGCGGCGACGCCGGCTACGCCCGCGTGGCGCTCGGCGGCGGCACCCCCACCTACCTGACCGCCGACGAGCTGACCGAGCTGTTCGGCATCGCCACCGCGATGGGGGCCCGGCTGCCCGGCGTACCGCTGTCGGTGGAGACCTCGCCGGCCACCGCGACGCCGGAGCGGCTCGCGGTGCTCGCCGCGCACGGCACCACCCGGGTGAGCATCGGCGTGCAGAGCTTCCTCGACGCCGAGGCCCGCGCCGCCGGCCGGCCGCAGCGCCGCACGGAGGTGGAGGCGGCCCTGGCCGCGATCCGCGATGCCCGGATCCCCGTGCTCAACATCGACCTGATCTACGGCATCGACGGGCAGACCGCCGACACCTGGCGGGAGAGCCTCGACGCCGCCCTGGCGTGGCGGCCCGAGGAGCTGTACCTCTACCCGCTGTACGTGCGTCCGCTGACCGGCCTCGGGCGGCGGGCGCACGGCCGCGCGGACTGGGACGCCCAGCGGCTCGCCCTCTACGAGCAGGCGGTGGCGACGCTGGGCGCGGCCGGCTACCGGCAGGAGTCGATGCGGCAGTTCCGCCGCGCCGACGCGCCCACCCCGGACGGGCCGGACTACTGCTGCCAGGACGACGGCATGGTGGGCCTGGGCTGCGGCGCCCGCTCCTACACCACGTCCCTGCACTACTCGTTCGACTACGCGGTCGGTGTGTCGCAGGTGCGCGCGGTGCTCGACGACTACCTGGCCCGCCCGGCCGACGACTTCCGCTTCGCCGAGTTCGGGTTCGCCCTCGACGGTGCCGAGCAGCGCCGCCGGTGGCTGCTCAAGTCGCTGCTGCGCGCTGAGGGCGTCGACGCGGCGGCCTACCGGGCCCGCTTCGGCGCGCTTCCCGGGGAGGACTTTCCCGAGCTGGGCCGGCTGGTCGAGCGGGGGTGGGCCGGCGACGGCGGGTTGCGGCTGACGCCGGCCGGGCTGGCCCGCTCCGACGCGATCGGCCCGTGGCTGACCTCGGCCCGGGTACGCGACGCGATGACCGGATACGTGCCGAGGTGAACCTCGCGATCCTCTACCGGGGTCCCCTGGCGAGCTGCAACTACGACTGCCCGTACTGCCCGTTCGCCAAGCGGCGGGACCCGCCGGAGCTGCTGCGCGCCGACCGGGCGGCGCTGGACCGGTTCGCCGGCTGGGTGGCGGCCACCTCCGACGTGCGGCTGTCGGTGCTGTTCACCCCATGGGGCGAGGGGCTGACCCGCCGCTGGTACCGCGACGCGATGGTGTCGCTGTCGCACCTGCCGCACGTCGACCGGGTGGTCATCCAGACCAACCTGGCCGCCCGGGTGGACTGGCTGGCCGACGCCGACCCGCGCGCCGCCGCGCTGTGGACCACCTACCACCCCGGCCAGGTCGACCGGGACCGCTTCCTGGGCCGCTGCGCCCGGCTGACCGAGCTGGGCGTCCGCTACTCCGTCGGGGTGGTCGGCCTGCCGGAGCACCTCGCCGAGGCGCGGGCGCTGCGCGCCGCCCTGCCCGCCGAGGTCTACCTGTGGGTGAACGCCGCCGAGGGCCGGCGCTACGACGCGGCCGAGGAGGCGACCTGGACGGAGCTGGATCCGCTGTTCGGTTACAGCGTCCGCCCGCACGTGTCGCTCGACCGTCCGTGCCACGCGGGCGAGACGGCGATCTCGGTGCGCGGCGACGGCACCGTGCGCCGCTGCCACTTCATCGACGAGCCGATCGGCAACCTCTACGACGGGTCGTGGCGCTCGGCGCTACGACCGCGCCCGTGCGGCAACGCGGTCTGCGACTGCCACATCGGGTACGTCCACCTCAAGCCGCTCGGCCTGCGGGACGTCTTCGCCGGCGGGGTCCTGGAACGCATCCCGGCCGCCTGGCCGCCCGTACGCCGGCCGGTGCCGCTGGCCACGCCGGTGGCCGTTGCCGCGCCGCCGCCGCCGGCGTAGCGCGGAGCGGGCCGGCGAACCGGCGCACGGACGTGGCGCGGGGACGGCCCGGCTCAGGCCGGACCGCCCCCGCACGGGTGGCTCAGTGCGCGCCGGGCAGGACGGCAGCCGCCTCCTCCTTGGCCCGCCGCTCCTCACCGCTGAGGGTGTGCAGCGGCTTCTCCCGGATGAACAGCACCACCACCAGGGCGAGCACCGCGAAGGGGGTGGCCACCAGGAACAGCTCGCCGGTCGCGGTGCCGTACACGTCCTGGATGATCCTCAGCACCGGCTCGGGCAGGGCGGACAGGTCGGGCACCTCGGTGGAGCCCTCCCCGGCCGGGGCGCCGCCGGTCAGCGGGCCGAGCTTCTCCGCGCTCAGCGAGGCGACCCGGTTGGCCAGCACCGCGCCGAGCGCGCTGACGCCGATCGTGCCGCCCATGCTGCGGAAGAAGGTCAGCACGGAGGTGGCCGCGCCCAGCTCGTGCGCCGGGACGTCGTTCTGCGCCGCGAGCACGAGGTTCTGCATGAGCATGCCGACGCCGATGCCGAGCACCGCCATGTAGACGCTGAGCAGCAGGATGCTGGTCTCGGCGTCGATGGTGGCCAGCAGCAGCATGCCGGCGACCATCACGGCGGCGCCGGCCACCAGGTAACGCTTCCAGCGGCCGTACTTGGTGATCAGCTGGCCGGCGACCGTCGACGAGACCAGCAGGCCCAGGATCATCGGCAGGCTCATCAGGCCCGCCACGGTCGGCGACTTGCCGAGCGAGAGCTGGAAGTACTGGGACAGGAACACGGTGCCGCCGAACATCGCCACGCCGACCAGGATGCTGGCGATGGTGGTCAGCGAGACCGTCCGGTTGCGGAAGATGTCCAGCGGCACGATCGGCTCGTCCGCGCGGGACTCCACCCAGAGCGCCAGCGCCAGCAGGGCGAGACCGCCGCCGACCATCAGCGCCGTCCAGCCCGAGGCCCAGGCGAACTTGTTGCCGGCCAGCGACGACCAGACCAGCACGGTGGAGACCCCGGAGGTGATGAGCAGCGCGCCCAGCCAGTCGATCTTCACCTTGCGGCGGGGGGCCACCGGCAGGTGCAGGGTGCGCTGGAGCAGGAAGATGGAGAGCAGGCTGAACGGGACGCCGATCAGGAAGCACCAGCGCCAGCCGAGCCAGGAGGTGTCCACCAGCACGCCGCCGATCAGCGGCCCGGCGATGGTGCCGACGCCGAACACCGCGCCGAAGATGCCGGCGTAGCGGCCCAGCTCGCGGGGCGGAATCATGGCCGCCATCACGATGGTGGCCAGGGCGGTCATGCCGCCGGCGCCGATGCCCTGCACGACCCGGCTGACCAGGAGCACCTCGACGTTCGGGGTGAGCCCGGCGATCAGCGAGCCGATCACGAAGAGGCCGAGGGAGAGCTGGATCAGCAGCTTCTTGCTGTAGAGGTCGGCCATCTTGCCCCACAGCGGCACGGTCGCCGTCATGGCCAGCAGTTCGGTGGTGACGATCCACGTGTAGACGGTCTGGGTGCCGTTCAGGTCGGCGATGATGCGCGGCAGCGCGTTCGCCACGACCGTGGAGGCGAGGATCGACACGAACATGCCGACCATCAGGCCGGAGAGTGCCTGGAGCACCTCGCGGCGGGACATGCGGCCGGCGCCGACCTTGAGGGTCTCGGCGGGCACGGTGGCGGTCATGGACCTTCCTTACCGGGTACGGGTTTCACGGCCTCCCGGGCACCTTTCCCGGAAGGGGCTTGCGGGTCAGGGCCGGTCGGGTTGCGGCAGCCCCGCGGCGAGGGCGGCGAACGCCTCGTCGACGAGGTCGGCCAGGTCCGGCCGGTCGGGGTGGGCGGCCCACCGGGTCATGGCGTGGCGCAGCGCTGCGCCCGTCACGGCGGTGACCAGCGCCGGGTAGCCGTGGTCGGGTTCGACGCCCACCCGCGCCGCGACGACCTCGACGATGGCGCGTTCCGTCTCGGCGTTGCCGGCCAGCAGGCGGGGCAGCAGCGCGGGGTTGTGCGCCACCACGTCCATCCGCAGGCACCACAGCTCGCGCTCGGCGCGTACCTCGTCGATCACCTCGTCGAGGGCCGTCCGCAGCGCGGTCAGCACCGGCACCTCGGGCGGCACGGCGGCCAGCCGGGCCACCAGGCGCGCCGCGTCGCCCGCCTGGTCGCCGACCAGGGCGTCGTCCTTGCAGGCGAAGTAGTTGAAGAAGGTACGCGGGGAGACGTCGGCCGCCTCGCTGATCTCCTCCACCGTCACCTGGGCCAGGCCGCGCTCGGCGACCAGGCGCAGGGCCGCCTCGGTCAGCGCGGCCCGGGTCTGGCGCTTCTTGCGGTCGCGCCGCCCGGGAGCGGATTCGGTGCCGGCGGGATTCACGCGCCGGACACTACTAGCGATCTTGCAGGTACTGCAATGTTTTAGTTTGTGAAGTGACGCCGGCCATCTCGCGGGGCCGGTTCCGGGGTCGCCGGGCGGCACCGGAAGCGGCGGCGGGCCCGGCCGGGACGCTCCGACCGGGCCCGCCGCCGTACGGGTCACGGGTAGTTCGTCAGGTACACCACCTGGTTGGCGGTGTTGGCCGTGCCGCCGGTGCCGTTGACCACCCGGTTGATCGTGCCCACCCCACCGAGGGAGACGGTGACCATGTTGGTGAACCGGACGTTCGGGCTGGTCGGCGCCTCGATGGCGCGATCGGCGACGACCGCCGGGTTGACGTTGAAGTAGCAGTAGCTGCCCATCCCCCACGCCTGGTGGCTGCTCACCCCGTCGGCCACCTTGTACGCCGCGTAGCCACGGGTGGCCCCGTTCATCCAGGCGGCCTGGTTCGGCGGGTCGTACGGCATCTCGTTCTGGTAGAAGTACGTCCGCCCGCCGTTGCCGTTCCACACGGTCTGGTACCGCTGGTAGTGCTCGACGAAGAGGCCGTACATGGTCACGTCGTCGCCGTTGACCGTCAGACCGGTGTCGGCGGTGTTGACCGTCCAGCCGACCCCGTCGCCGTGGTCGGCCCGCCACAGCCACATGTGGTCGCCGATCACGTGGTCGCTGTTGACGGTCAACGTGTTGGTCGCCCGCCCGACGCCCGGCCCGCCGATGCGGAAGAAGACGTCGTGCAGCGAGGTGGGGTTGGCCGCGTGGCTGGCCGCCGAGCCGGGCGGCCCGACCTCCATCAGCACCGGCGAGTTGACCTGGCCGGCCTCGAACATGATGCCCGCCACCTTCACGCCGTCCACGTCGGCGACCCGCATCGCGACGGTGCCGTTGTCGGCCTGGATGGTCGCCAGGCCGAGGCCGAGGACCACCGTGTCGGGGCGGTCCACCCGGATCGGCTCGGTGACGTGGTGCACGCCGGGGGTGAACAGCAGGTGCCGGCCCTGGGCGAGCGCCGCGTTGATGGTGGCCGCGCCGGTGCCCGGCCGCACGACGTAGAACTGGCTGAGCGAGAGGGAGGAGCCGGCCGGGGTCCTGCCGTACCAGCTGGTGCCGGTGGAGTTGGTGCGCAGCGCCGGCACGAAGACCCGGTACTCGCCGGTGCCGTCGACGTAGAGGAACGGCTTCTCGCGTATCTGCGGGGTCTGCGGGATGACGGTGTGCGAGGGGTTCGGGAAGTGCGGCGGCGGGGCGCCGGTGACGCCCTGGAAGACCATGTTCCACACCGAGCCGGTCCAGCCGCTGCCGAACTCGCTGTTGCGCGAGTACCACTGCTGCTGCGAGCCGGAGACGACCAGGCCGTCGATCCTGGTGTCGGCCATCAGGCCGCCGCTGGACCAGCCGTCGCCGCCGTTCCAGAGCTGGATCTGGTTCTGCGCGCCGCGCAGGTGCATCCGCCGGTACGGCGCGGCCTGCGAGACCGCCCAGCGCTCCACGCTCACCCCGGCCGGCAGGGTCACCGACAGGTTCTCGGCGGCCCGCCAGAAGTTCTGCGTGGCGTTGCCGCCCATCCAGAACGCCTCGACCCGGACGTGCCCGTTGAGGTTCACGTCGTCGGGGCTCATGCCGAGGCCGGCGACCTGGGTGAAGAAGCCGAGGTTGACGTCGGCGGTGTAGCTGCCGGGCTTGAACAGCACCGCGTAGCGCTCGGGGCCGAACTGGTTGCGCTCCTGCTGGGCGAAGAGCGTGTTCAGCCGGCTCTGGATGGTCGCGGTCGGGGTGGACGGGTCGAAGACGAAGGTGTTCGGCCCGAGGTTCGGGCTGCGCGGGTCGGTCGGCTCCACGGGCGGGGCGTCGTCGCCGGTCACGTTCACCGCCAGCTCCCAGAGCGAGTAGCCGTACGCGGTGGCGCGCGCCGTGCCGTACAACCGCAGGTAGCGACCGCTGCCGGCGACGGTGAGCGACTGGCTGCCGCCGGTGCCGGTGGTGGTGCCGTACACGGTGGTCCAGGAGCTGCCGTCGGCCGAGGTCTGGAGCTGGAACGCCCGCGCGTACGCGGCCTCCCAGGTCAGCACCACGCGGCAGATCGACCGCACGGTGCCGAGGTCCACCCGCAGCCACTGGGGGTCGGCGGCGGCGCTGGCCCAGCGGGTGCCGGGGTTGCCGTCGACCGCCGCTGAGGCGGGGAGCCCGGCGTTCTCCACCGACGACGCGGTGGCCGGCCGACCCTGGGCGACGTTGACGCTGCCGCAGGTGGGCGCGGTGCCGCCGGCCTCCCCGAAGACCTGGAACTCCCAGAGGGAGTAGCCGTAGCCGGTGCCGCGCGCGGTGCCGTGCATCCGGACGTACCGGCCGGCGCCCGTCACGTTCACCGTCTGGGTGCCGCCGGTGCCGGCGGTGGTGCTGTGCACGGTGGTCCAGGCGGCGCCGTCGTCGGAGGTCTGGATCGTGAAGGCCCGGCCGTAGGCGCCCTCCCAGGACAGGACCACCTGGCTGAGGGTGGCCCGGGTGCCGAGGTCGACCTGGATCCACTGGGGGTCGGTGAAGGCGCTGGCCCAGCGGGTGCCGGCGTCGCCGTCGACCGCGGCGGACGCCGGGGTGCCGGCGTTCTCCGTCGACGAGGCGGTCGCGGGGCGCCCCTGGGACAACAGGCTCGGGGCGGCCTGCGCCGGGGGCGTGCCGGCGGCGGGGGTGAGCGCCGCGACGAGGAGCAGCGCGAGGCCGATGAGCAACCGCCGGGCGGGCCGCCCTGGCGGCGGCGTCGGGCGTACGGATGTAGCGCGAGATGTCATGACTTCGCCTGTCGATAGAGGGTGGGGGACCTCGGGCGTGACGGGATGACGAAGGGGGCCGCGGCACTGCGGGGCGGCGACGCCGGACGGTGCCGGGACGGGAGAGAGCGCTCTCGTCCGAGTGTTGCGGCGTCGTCGCGCAGCCGTCAAGGCATCGATAAATAACGCTGTTATTTATCCGTGAAGTTCGATTTGTTCGGTAATCCGCCGATTCGCCGACCGCACCCCGCCGGCCGTGAGCAGCCGGGCGATCGGGAGCGTCGCCGCACCGAGCGCCACCGCGTCGACGCCCAGCAGACCCAGCTCGATCGAGGCCTGCTCGTACGGCTGGCGCAACGCCTGGCGGCCGGCGGCCTCCCGTACGGCCGGCAGCAGGCCGCCCAGCGCCATGCCGGCCCAGCCCCCGAGCACGACCCGCTCCGGGTTGAACAGGTTGATCAGGTTGGCCACCCCGGCGCCCAGGTACTCGGCCGTCTCGTCCAGCACCCGCCGGGCGGCGGCCGAGGTGCCGGCCGCGTCGATCAGGGCCGCCAGCTGGGACTCCTCGTCGTCGCCCGGGACCGGGTGGCCGCCCCGGGCCTCGCGGTAGCGGTCGATGACGGCCTCCGCGCCGACGTACGCCTCCAGGCAGCCACGGGCCCCGCAGCGGCAGGGCCGCCCGCCGTAGACCAGGGTGGTGTGCCCCCACTCCCCCGCGCTGCTGGAGGCGCCCCGGTAGGTCACGCCGTTGGTCACCACCGCGGTGCCGACCCCCGAACCGACAAGCGCGAAGACGGCGTGCCGGGCCCCCCGACCCGCGCCGAACCACATCTCCGCCTGGCCGAGCGTCTTCGCCCCGTTGTCGACGTGCAACGGCAGGTCGGTGCCCGCCGCGATCAGCCGCTCCAACGGCACCCGGTCCCAGCCGAGCGACTGGGCGTGCACCACGGCCTCCCGGCCCTGCTCGACCACCCCGGAGACGCCGATGCCGACGCCGAGCACCTCGTCGACGGCCACCCCGGCCCGGGCGGTGACCGCGTCGATGCCGGCCAGCACGTGCCCGGCCACCTCCGCCGGCTCCGTCCGCCGGGGATCGAGCGGGTACGCGACGCTGGCCAGCTGGGCCATCGCGAAGTCGAACAGCTCCACCCGGACCCGGGTCTCCCCGACGTCCACCCCGACGACGAACGCGAAGCGCGGCGCGACCCGCAGCATCATGCTGGGCCGGCCGCCGTCGGACTCGGCGGCGCCCGCCTCGGCGATCAGCCCCTCGTCGATCAGGTCGGCAACCACGTTGCTGACCGCCGGCTGGCTCAGCCCCGTGCTGCGGACCAGCGCCTGCCGGGTGAGCGGGCCGTCCAGGAAGACCTTCGACAGCAGGGCGGACCGGTTCCGCAGCCGGACGCCCCGGTTGGTCGCGCGCGCCAACTCCACCTGCCACCTCGATCCCCTCGGCCCTCGGGAGCGACTGTACGACCCCGTGCTTGACGGCCCCTCGGCCAACCACTTTAATGACCACATTCATTAAGTCGTGATGGAACTGCTCGAGCCGTCGGCCCCCGCCGGCGTGCCCCGCCCACCGTCCGCCGGCGCCCCCACCCCCGTTCCCGACGCGACGCCGGCGACCCCCACCCCGCGCAACGGAAGGGCCGAACGTGTCGAGACGACACCTCGCGATACTCACGGCGGCCGTGCTGGCCGCCACCACGCTCACCGCCTGCGGCGACTCCGGGGGCTCCTCCGGCGCGGCCGGGAAGACCCTCACCTACTGGGCCAGCAACCAGGGCGCCAGCCTGGAGGCCGACAAGCAGACCCTCCAGCCGGAACTGGACAAGTTCGAGCAGCAGACCGGCATCAAGGTCAACGTCGAGGTGGTGCCCTGGTCGGACCTGCTCAACCGGCTGCTCACCGCCGCCACCTCGGGCCAGGGCCCGGACGTGGTCAACATCGGCAACACCTGGTCGGCGTCGTTGCAGGCCACCGGCGCGCTTGTCGAGTTCGACGACGCCACCCTCGCCAAGCTCGGTGGGAAGGACCGGTTCGTGCCCGCCGCGCTGGCCGCCGCGGGCGCGCCCGGCAAGCCGCCGGCCGCGGTGCCGCTCTACAGCCTCGCCTACGCCCTCTACTACAACAAGAAGGCGTTCGCCGACGCCGGCGTCACCAGCCCGCCCACCACCTGGGAGCAGGTGGCCGAGGTCGGCCGCAAGCTGACCGGCGGCGACCGCTGGGGCCTCGCCGTCGAGGGCGCCAACCCGTCGGAGAACGCCCACCACGCCTTCACCTTCAGCCAGCAGTACGGCGGCGAGTGGTTCGACTCCGCCGGCAAGCCCACCTTCGACACCCCGCAGAACGTCGCCGCCGTCAAGCGGTACGTCGACCTGATGGCCGTCGACCGGATCGTCAACCCGAGCAATGCCGAGTACGCGCAGAACCAGTCGGTCTCCGACTTCGCCAACGGCAAGGCCGCCATGCTGCTCTGGCAGGCCGCCGGGTCCAACCTGAAGTCGCAGAACATGGCCCCCGACGCGTACGGGATCGCCCCGGTGCCGTTCCCGGCCGCACCGCCGCCGGGCGGCAAGAAGGTCAACAGCATGGTCGCGGGGATCAACATGGCGGTGTTCAAGCACACGAAGAACCGCGACGCCGCGCTGGAGTTCGTCAAGTTCATGACCAGCGACGCCGAGCAGGTGGCGCTGAACAGCACGTACGGCTCGCTGCCCGCCGTCGCCACCGTCGCCGGCGACCCGGCGTTCGCCGCGCCGGAGCAGAGGGTGCTCCAGCAGACCCTCGCCACCACGGCGGCGCCGCTGCCGCAGGTGCCCGACGAGAGCACCTTCGAGACCCTCGTCGGCACCGCCATCAAGGAACTCTTCGCCGACGCCGCCAGCGGCAGACCGGTCACCGGGGAGAGCGTCCGGCAGAAGCTGACCCGGGCCCAGCAGCAGATGCGCTGACCCGCCGGACCGGTGGCCGTGGGAGGGACGCCGACCCTCCCACGGCCACCCAGCGAGAGGACCCCGATGGCCACCACCACGCCCGCCCGGGACGTCGCCGCACCCGAGCGGCCCGCCCGCCGCGCGGCCCCGGCGCGGCGCCGGTCGCCCGGGCGCCGCCGGTCGCTGCTGCCGTACCTGCTGCTCGCTCCGGCCGTCGTGCTGGAGCTGGCGATCCACGTCGTGCCGATGCTCGTCGGGGCGTGGATGAGCCTGCGCGAGCTGACCCGGTTCCACATCCGCGACTGGTCCACCGCGCCCTTCGTGGGCTGGGAGAACTACCGCGTGGTGCTCGACATCGACTCGGCGGTCGGGGCGCAGCTGCTGCACTCGTTCGGGGTGACCGTCGGCTACACGGTGGCCTCGGTCGGGCTCTCCTGGGTGCTCGGCACCACCGCCGCCGTACTGCTGCAACGTCCCTTCCGCGGCCGGGCCGTGCTGCGCGCGCTCTTCCTCACCCCGTACGCGCTGCCCGTCTACACGGCTGTGATCACCTGGAGCTTCCTCTTCCAGCGGGACACCGGCCTGGTCAACCACGTGCTGGTCGACCAGCTCCACCTGCTCGACGACCGGCCGTTCTGGCTGATCGGGGAGAACAGCTTCGTCGCGCTGCTGACCGTCTCGGTCTGGCGGTCCTGGCCGTTCGCCTTCCTCTGCGTCATGGCCGGCCTCCAGAACATCCCCGGCGAGCTGTACGAGGCCGCCGCCATGGACGGGGCCGGATTCTGGCGGCGGCTGCGCTCGGTGACGCTGCCCATGCTGCGTCCGGTCAACCTGGTGCTGGTGCTGGTGCTCTTCCTCTGGACCTTCAACGACTTCAACACCCCGTACGTGCTCTTCGGCGGCTCCGCGCCGGAGCAGGCGAACCTGCTCTCCCTGCACATCTACCGCAGCTCCTTCAAGACCTGGGACTTCGGGGCCGGATCGGCGATGTCGGTGCTGCTGCTGCTGTTCCTGCTGCTGGTCACCGCCGGGTACCTGCTGCTGACCAACCGCCGGAGGAACGATGCGTGAGACCGCCGCCGAGCGCTGGGCCCGCCGGATCGTGCTGACCCTGCTCGCGCTCTTCGTGCTCGTCCCGCTCTACGTCATGCTCAGCTCGGCGCTCAAGCCGTTGCAGGACGTGCAGGGCGCCTTCACCTGGTGGCCCCGGCGCCCGACCGCGCAGGCCTTCGTCGACATGTGGTCGACCGTGCCGCTGGGCCGCTACCTGGTCAACAGCCTGGTCGTCTCGACCGTGGCGGCGGTCTTCTCGGTCACCGTGGCGATCTTCGCGGCGTACGCCGTCAGCCGGTACCGCTTCCGCGGCCGGGGGCTGTTCTCGGTGACCGTGCTCTCCACCCAGATGTTCCCCGGGATCCTCTTCCTGCTGCCGCTCTTCCTGATCTACGTCAACCTCGGCACCGCCACCGGCATCCAGCTGTACGCCAGCCGCACCGGCCTGATCATCACCTACCTGACGTTCTCCCTGCCGTTCTCGATCTGGATGCTGGTCGGCTACTTCGACTCGATCCCCCGCGGCCTCGACGAGGCGGCGCAGGTCGACGGCGCCGGCCCGCTCCGGACGCTGTTCCGGGTCATCCTGCCGACCGCGGTACCGGGCGTCGTCGCCGTCGCCGTCTACGCCTTCATGACCGCCTGGGGCGAGGTGCTCTTCGCCTCGGTGATGACCGACGAGGGCAGCCGCACCCTCGCCGTCGGCCTCCAGGGCTACTCCACCCAGTTCAACGTCTACTGGAACCAGGTGATGGCCGCGTCGCTGGTGGTCAGCGTCCCGGTGGTGGCCGGCTTCCTGGCATTGCAGCGCTACTTCGTCGCCGGCCTCACCGCCGGCGCGGTCAGGTGAGGCCGTGACGGCCGCACACGAGGCCATGTCGGCCGCACATCCGAAGGAGAGCCCACCCGTGCCGGACCTGTCCACGCTGCCGCCCGACTTCCTCTGGGGGGTCGCCACCGCCGCGTACCAGATCGAGGGGGCCGTCCGCGCCGACGGCCGCGCGCCGTCCATCTGGGACACCTTCTGCGACGTGCCGGGCGCCGTCGACAACCGCGACACCGGCGCGGTGGCCTGCGACCACTACCACCGGTGGCCGCAGGACGTGGCGCTGATGCGGCGGCTCGGGGTGGACGCGTACCGGTTCTCGGTGGCCTGGCCCCGGGTGCGGCCCGACGGCGTCGGCCGGGTCAACCCGAAGGGCCTGGACTTCTACGACCGGCTGGTCGACGCCCTGCTGGCGGCGGGGATTCGCCCGTTCGTGACGCTCTACCACTGGGACCTGCCGCAGGCGTTGCAGGACCGGGGCGGCTGGCCGGAGCGGGCCACCGCCGAGGCGTTCGCCGACTACGCCGCCGTCGTGGCCGCCCGCCTCGGCGACCGGGTCGCCGACTGGACCACCGTCAACGAGCCGCTCTGCGTGTCCTGGATCGGGCACCTGGAGGGCCGGATGGCGCCCGGCGAGCGGGACCTGGCCAGGGCGGTGCGCGCCTCGCACCACGTCCTGCTCGGGCACGGGCTGGCCACCCGGGCGATCCGGGCCGCCGCCGCCCGGCCCGCCGCCGTCGGGATCGTGCTCAATCCCAGCCCCTGCGAGCCGGCGAGCGACCGGCCCGAGGACGTGGCCGCCGCCCGGCGGATGGACGGCCACGTCAACCGGTGGTGGCTCGACCCGCTGCACGGACGCGGCTACCCGGCCGACATGGTCGCCACGTACGGCGTCGAGCCGCCGGTGCGGGGCGACGACCTGACGGTGATCGCCACCCCCACCGACTACCTCGGCCTGAACTACTACTTCCGACAGGTGGTGGCCGACGACCCGGCGGGGCCGCCGCCGTACGCCCGGCAGGTGCCGGTGCCGAACGCGGTGCACACCGCGATGGGCTGGGAGGCGTACCCGGCCGGGCTGGAGCAGCTGCTGGTCGCGGTGACCGAGGAGTACGCCCCGGCGCGGGTGGTCGTCACCGAGAGCGGGTCGGCGTGGCGGGACGAGGTCACCGCCGACGGCATCGTCGAGGACCGGGAGCGCACCGACCACCTGGAGCGGCACCTCGCGGCGTGCGCGGCGGCGGTCGACCGGGGCGTGCCGCTGGCCGGCTACTTCGTCTGGTCGCTGCTCGACAACTTCGAGTGGTCGTACGGGTACGACAAGCGCTTCGGGCTGGTGCACGTGGACTACCCCACCCAGCGCCGGACGGTCAAGGCGAGCGGCCTGCGCTACGCCGAGCTGATCCGCGCCCACCGGCGGCGGACCGGGCGGCTGACGCCGTCGCGATGAGCCGGGGACGGTCCGCCGGGCCGCACGGGGCCCCGGGCGCCACCCGGGGCACCGTGCGTCACCCGCCGGGCGGGGGTCAGCAGAACCAGCCGTCCTGCACCCAGCCGCGCCGGTTGACGTGCCCGTAGGCGAAGCCGTAGACGTAGCCGCCGCTGCGCGGCCCCTCGACGAGGAACGTCTGGCCGCGGTAGAGGGTGCCCATCCACGCGCCGACCGGGGCGGTGCGGACGAAGAGGTCCTCGGCGCACACCGTCTCCCGCTGCCCGATCGTCCCGTTCGCGGCGTGCCCGGCCGACGGCGTGAGCGCCAGCACGGCGCAGACGGTCGCCAGCAACGCGCCGAGCCTGCGCGGCACTCCCCCGCTCACCACGAGTCGTAGCCCCCGATGCACTCGCTGCGCACGTAGCCCCAGTCGTTGGGCCCGAAGTCGAAGGTGGCGGCCCAGCCGTTGTAGACGGGGTGCGCGCCGGGCGTGTGGCCGATCTTGTTGCCGTACGCCAACGTGCGCTTGAGCCCGTGCGGGCCGCTCGCCGAGTCGTAGTTGGCGTAGAAGCTGGCGCTCTGGCAGACGATCACGGCGTGCCGGGGCACGACCGGGTCGGCCTGCGCGCCGGTGGCGCCCAGCGTCGCCAGGACCCCGCCCGCCGCCAGGACGCCGACCGCGCGGATCACCTGTGTTCGCATCGACACCTCCAGGGTGGAAACCTTCCTTCCCGCCACCCTAACGAATACGTCGAAAACCTTCTATGCCTGCGGTCCCCCGCGTCCTCGTGCCGGCGTCCGGGATGCCGATAGGGTCGGGGCCCATGCGGACGAAGCAGGAACTGGGCGCGGCCATCCGGCGGGACCGGCGGGCCGTCCTCGTCGTCAACGCCCACTCGCGCCGGGGCCGCCAACTGCACGCGCAGGCCCGGGCCCGGCTGACGGCGGCCGGCTTCCGCCTGCTGGGCGACCACCCCGTCGAGCAGCCCGGCCAGCTCGAACGCGTCCTCGCCGCGGCCGTCGACCTCGGGCCGGACCTGCTGGTGGCCGGCGGCGGGGACGGCACCCTCAGCACCGCCGCGCGGCTGCTCGCCCACCGCGACATGGCGCTCGGCCTGCTGCCGCTGGGTACCACCAACAACTTCGCCCGCACCGTCGGCGTGCCGCTGGAACTCGACCGGGCCGTCGACGTGCTGGCCGACGGCACGGTGATCGACGTCGACCTCGGCCTCGCCGGTGACATGCGGTTCACCAACCACGTCGGCGTCGGTCTCTCCGCCGACATCATGCTGCGGACGCCGCCGCAGCTGAAGCGGGTCATCGGCCGGCTGGCGTACCCGCTGACCGCCCTGGCCCTGCTGGCCCGGCACCGCCCGCTGCGGGTCACCGTCCGGGCCGGGGGCGCCCGGCACGAGTTCCGGACCCACCAGGTGTACGTGGCCAACGGCGGCTTCCACGCCGGGCGCCCGATCGCCGCCGACGCCGACGCCGACGACCGGCTGCTGGTCGCGTACCCGGTCGGCGGCGCGAACCGCCGTGGACTGCTGCGCGACACGGCCCGCAACGCGGCGACCGGGCACCGGCGCTCCGTCGGCGACGAGCCGTTCCTCGCCGTCGGGGAGCTGTGGCTGGAGACCGACCGGCCGGCGCGCGTCGAGGTCGACGGCGAGCTGTGCGGCCGTACGCCGATCCGGATCGGCCTGGACGCCAACGCGCTGCGCGTGATGGCGCCGGCCGGGAGCCCGGACCGCTGACCCGCGCGGCCGGCCGGGGCGCTACTGTGCCCGGTCCGCCGCGTCGAGG
This sequence comes from Micromonospora sp. CNZ303, assembly GCF_004345505.1. NCBI lineage: Bacteria > Bacillati > Actinomycetota > Actinomycetes > Micromonosporales > Micromonosporaceae > Micromonospora > Micromonospora sp. CNZ303. The sequence goes on from NZ_SLVT01000014.1 coordinate 139,862, forward strand.
GCCGCCAGGAAGTCGGCGACGAGATCCTCGGTGTCCTCGATGCCGGTGGAGACCCGGACGAGGCCCTCGCCGATGCCGGTGGCGGCCAACTGCTCGGCGTCGACGATCCCGGCCCACATCGAGCGCGGGTGTACCACGAGGGTGCTGACGCTGCCCAGGCTGGCCGCCCGCTTGGCCAGGCGCAGGCCGTCGAGCAGACCGGCCGCCGCCCGCCCGTCGCGCAGCTCGACGCTGAGCACCCCGCCGAAGCCGGTCATCTGCCGGCCGGCCAGCTCGTGCTGGGGATGCGTCGGCAGCCCCGGGTAGCGGACCCGCCGCACGGCCGGGTGGCCCTCGACCGCCCGGGCCAGGGCCAGCGCGTTGGCGTTGTGCCGGTCCACCCGCAGCGACAGGGTGCGGATGCCCCGCAGCAGCAGCCAGGCGTCGATGGGGCCGAGGGTGCTGCCGGTGACGATGGCGGTCTGCCAGACCCGGTCGACGAGGTCGGCGGAGCCGACGACCACCCCGGCCGAGACGTCGGAGTGCCCGCCGAGGTACTTCGTCCCGCTGTGCCACACCAGGTCGGCGCCGAACTCCGCCGGCCGCTGGTTGACTGGGGTGGCGAAGGTGTTGTCGACCGCGACCAGCGCGTCGTTGGCGTGCGCCAGCTCGACGACGGCGGCCAGGTCGGTCAGTTCGAGCAGGGGGTTGCTCGGGGTCTCCACCAGCACCAGCCGGGTCTGCGGGCGCAGCGCCCGGACGAAGGCCTCGGTGTCGGTCTGGTCCACCTGGGTGAAGGCCACCCCGAACCGGGCCAGCAGGCCGGTGACCAGGGACGTCGTGCCGCCGTACGTGCTGCGCTGCACGATGACGTGGTCCCCGGCGGAGAGCAGGGCCAGGGCGATCGTGCTGATCGCGCCCATCCCGGAGGCGGTGACCAGGCCCGCCTCGGCGCCCTCCAGCTGGGCGACCACGGCGGCGACCTGCGCGTGGTTCGGGTTGCCGTAGCGCGTGTAGAAGGCGTTGCCCCGGGTCTCGGTGGCGACGGCGGCGAACTGCTCGTCGGTCTCGGCGCTGAAGGTGGCGCTCTGCACGATCGGCGGCGACACCGCCCCGCCCGGGCTCAACCCGTCGTCGCCGTGGACAGCGATCGTGCCGGTGCCGGTCACAGGTTCTCCTCACGTGGTGGGCTGCCCGCCGGGACGGCGGGTCGGACAGGTGCGGGCGTCGTCCGGGCGGCGGGCGCCCGACGACGGCTCGTCCGCGTGGACGCTCCCGACGGACGGGCGGTCACCCGGCCGGGACGGGCACGACCGCCGGGGGCGGCGCGGGCGCGGCCCGGTCGGTGAGCATCCGCAGCGCGTCGCGGTGCCGCCGCAGCACGGCGTCGTCCAGGTCGGCGACGGCGAGCCCGGGCCCCGTGCCGGCGTCGGCGAGGACCCGACCGTCGGGAGCGTACACGGCGCTGCGACCGGCGAACTCCCAGCCGCCGTGCGATCCCGCGAAGTTGGCGAACAGCACGTAGCAGGTGTTCTCCAGGGCGCGGGCCGGGAAGTACACGCCGCGCCGGTGGTCGGATTCGCCCGTCGTGAACGCGCCCGGGCACAGGTAGGCGTCGGCGCCGGCGAGGGCCAGCGCGCGGGCGTGTTCGGGGAAGCTCGCGTCGTAGCAGACCCCCAGGCCGAGCCGCCAGCCGCGCACCTCGACCAGGCAGTCGTCCCGGCCGGGCACGAACAGCTCGCGCTCGTCGCGGTCCAGGTGGCGCTTGTCGTACGCGGCGGCGGGCCGGCCGTCCGCGCCGACCACCAGGGCGCCGATCGCCCAGCCGTCGGCGCGTCGCCGGCAGCCGCCGACCACCGCCACCACCCGGTGGGTGCGGCAGGCCTCGGCGACGACGTCGAGCGGGTCACCGTCCGTCTCGACGGCGCACCGCGCGATGTCGTCGTGCAGCAGGCCGACGTCGTAGCCGCAGAGCGACAGCTCGGGGAAGACGACGAGGTGCACGCCGCGGGCCGCCGCCTCGGCGATGCTCCGCGCCGCGGTCCGCGCGTTGCCGGCGAGGTCGCCGGGGACGGCGGCGACCTGGGCGGCCGCGACCCGCAGCGGGGCGCGGCCGGCGGGGTGGGCGGCGCTCACGCGGCCCCCAGCCACCAGCGCAGGCCGAAGAAGACGACCAGGCCCACCGTCCAGACGATCATGAAACGCTCGACGAAGAGGCCGGTCACCAGCGTGACCAGGCCCGCCACCAGGTACGGCACGGTGACGACGGTGATCTCGATCCGGTTGTCCACCGGGGCGATCACCGACGGGACGGCGATGGCCGCCAGCAGCGCCGGCGGGAGGTAGCCGAGGAAGACCTTGACGTCGTCGGGAAGCACCCGGTCGCGGAAGACCAGCAGCGGCAGGTACCGGGGCGCGAAGGTGGCGAGCCCCATCCCGAGGATGAGCAGCAGCATGGACATTCCGGTCACCTTCCGTCCGTGTCACGGGCCGTCTCGACGGCCCGGCGTTCCCCGGCCGCCGCCCCGGCGGTCCGGGGTTGCGGCGTTCTCGGCTCCGCCCCGCCCGGCTCCCCCGGCGTCTCCCCCGGTTCGGCCGGTTCCTCCCCCGGCTGGCCCGGCTCCGCCGGCTTCGGCGGGAACCACCGCCGTTCCACCAGCTCGCAGGCCATGCCGACGAACGCGCCGCCGAACGCCGCCACGATCAGGCCGAGGTTGTAGGGCAGCCCGAGCAGGATCAGGGCCAGCGCCCCGGCGGAGACCGCCGTGGTCCAGACCTTCCAGCCGACCAGCGCCGAGGCGAGCACGACCAGGAAGACCGCGGTCATCGGGAAGTCCAGGCCGGAGCGCAGCCGCTCCGGCAGCAGGTGCCCCGCGATCATGCCGACCACCGTGGCGACCGCCCAGTTGACGTACATGACCGCGGAGGCGCCGAAGTAGAACATGCTCTTGCGCCGGGCCGGCTCGTCGCCCTTGATCCGGTCGAAGGCCACGAAGAACACCGCGTCGATCAGGCCGAAGCCCAGCAGCAGCCGCCACCGCTGCGGCAGCTCGCGCACGTGCGGCGCGAGCAACGTGGAGTAGATCAACATCCGCAGGCTGAGGATCAGCGTCGTCAGGACGATGACCGGCCAGGCCGCCCCCTCCGAGATCAGCTTGAAGCCGATGAACTGGGCGGTCCCCGAGTTCACCACCATGGCCAGGCCGAACGTCTCCAGGTAGGACAGGCCGGCGGCCAGGCCGAGGGTGCCGCCGATCACGCCCAGCGGAAAGGCGGAGAGCAGGAACGGCACCATCGAGCGGGCGCCGGCGACGAACTCGTCCCGCGCGGTCGGCGTACGGTCAGACATGGTTCTCCCCAGGACGGCGGGCGGACGGTACGGCGGCGGCCGCCGGCGGCGCGCCCGGTCCCGTCGCGCCGACGATAGCGGCCACGTCGGCCGCGCGGGTGCGGCAGAAGTAGTGTCCGCCCCCGTCGATCTCCCTCAGCTCCACGTCGGCGGCGACCCGCCGCCACGCCTCGTGCGCCGCGTCCGGCCCGGCCGTCAACGGGTCGTCGGCGGCCACGACCACGGTGACCGGCACCGGTAGCGGCTCCCCCAGCCGGTCCCGCAGGTAGCGGTGCGAGCCGACGGCGTCGTGCCGGAAGGCGGCGACCAGGGCGTCGACGTGCTCCGCGTCCAGGCCGTCCAGCTCGGTGAAGCCGGTCTGGCCCACCAGCCAGCCCACCACGTCCGCCGGCGCCATCCCGGTGACCTCCGCGATGCTGGCGTCGATCTCCTCCGGCCCGCGCAGCAGCTTGCCGCCGAGGAACAGCCGCTCGGGTGGCCGGCCGGCGGCGGCGAGCAGCCGGGTGACCTCGATCGCCGCCGCCGCGCCGACGCAGTGCCCCCAGACCAGCACCGGCCGGCCGCCCAGCTCCCCGATCTCGGCGGCCACCCGGCGGGTCAGCTCCGGCAGGTCCAGCAGCGGCTCGGGCCGGCTGACGTCGTGCCCGGGCAGTGCCACGGCGTGCACCGCGATCCGGTGCGGGGCCAGCGCCTCGGCCAGCGGCCGGAAGGCGAGCGGGCTGCCCGCCGCGTACGGGAAGCAGACCAGGACCCGGTCGTGGGCGACGTCCGGCGGGGACAGCGGTTGCAGCAGCCGGTCCTCCGGCACGACGTCCGCCTCGACGGCCCGGGCCAGCGGGCCGAGCGTGGAGGTGGTCATCAGCTGCCGCAGGGTGACCAGGGGCCGCAGCGCGGCGATCACCCGCATCGCGGCGAGCGAGTTGCCGCCCAGGTCGAAGAAGTTGTCCTCCTCGGCGATCCCGGCCACCGGCACGTCGAGCGCCGCCGCCCACGCCTCGGCGATCCGCCGGGCGACGGGCGTGCCCGGCGCGGTCCGCCCCGTCGGCGCCGCCGGCCGGCGCGTCGCCGGGGCGGCCCGGTCGAAGCGGCGCCGGGCCGGGGTGACCCGGGGCTCGGGCAGGCCAGGCCGCAGCCCGTCGTGGGCACGCTCCGGGTCGGTCGCCAGCTCCGCCAGCACCCGCCGGTACACCTCACCGATGCCCGCCGCCTGCTGCGGCGTGAAGGCCGCCGAGTGGTAGTGCAGGCTCAGCCGGACCCGGTCGGTGAAGAAGTCCCGCATGAACTCGGCGCGCAGCGCGAACTCCGTCTCCGTGCTCACCTGCACGTCGAGCAGGTCGAAGCCGGGCAGCTCGCGCAGCTGCTTGAGCAGGTAGAAGTGGGTGTAGTTGAAGACGGTCTCGAACAGCAGGTCGGTGGTGCCGGCGTCCGCCTTCATCTGCGCCATCGGGTAGCGCCGGTGGGGCAGCAGGTCCGCCTCCGCGCGGTACACCGCCCGGACCAGGTCGGCCCAGGAGCCGCCGCCGAGGTCCACCCGCATCGGCACGGTGTTGAGGAACAGCCCCAGCGCCCCGGTGGCGCCCTCCGCCTCCGGCCGGCCGCTCTGCTCGTACCCGGTGACGACCTCGGTCTCCCCGGCGAGCGCGCCGACCACCTTGACGTGCGCGGCCAGCAGCACCGTCTTCAGCGGCACCGCCAACCGGTCGGCCGCGCGCAGCAGCCGCTCGGAGAGCGCGTCGTCGATCTCCACCTCGTGGAAGACGACGGGCCGCTCGGCCGGCGCCTGCGGCGGCTGCCACCGGGGCAGCTCGGTGACCCCGCCCTCGGCGAGGACGCCGCGCCAGAAGTCGCGGTCCGCCGCCGACTCCAGCGCCCGGCGTTCCAGCCCGATGTAGTCGCGGAAGTGGTTCTCGGCCGGCCCCTCGTCCGGCCGGTCCCCGGCCAGCAGCCGGTAGTAGGTGTCGAAGAGCTGGGTGTGCAGCAGGGTGATGCTCCAGCCGTCCAACGCCGAGTTGTGCTGGCTGACGCTGTAGCGGTACAGCTCGTCGCCGAGCACGTGCACGTGGATGCGGACCAGGCCCGGCTCCTGCCAGCGGAACCGGTACGACTGCTCGCGCGCGTGCCAGTCGGCGTGCCAGCGCTCCTGCTCGGCCGGGTCGCGGTCGCGCAGGTCCACCACCCACAGCGGGCTCGGCGCGTCGGCGTGCACGAGTTGCAGGTACTCGCCGAAGCCGGTCAGGTGGTAGCTGGTCCGGAAGATCGGGTGCCGCGCGACGAGGATCCGCACCGCCTCGCTGAACGTCGCCTCGTCGAACGGCGCGTTGATCAGGAAGCTGATGATGTCGTGGTACTGGGCGGCGCCCCGGGACAGCTCGTTCTCGTAGATCAGCCCCGCCTGGAGCTGCCCGAGCGGGTACGCGTCGACCACCCCGTCCGGCAGCAGGGCCCGGTCCGCCTCGTCGAGCAGGGCGAACGGCGGGTGCGCCACCGCCCGTTCCGCGCCCGGCGGACCGGCCGCCAGCAGCGCCGCGATCGTCGGGTGGCGGAACAGTTGCTGGAACGTGAGGTCCACGCCGGCGGCGTGCGCCCGGGCCAGCACGGTGACGAAGTGGATCGAGTTGCCGCCGATGGCGAAGAAGTTGTCCTCCACGCCGACCCGGTCGAGGCCCAGCACCTCGGCCCAGATGTCGGCGAGGATCCGCTCGGGCCCGGGGCGCGGCGCCACGTACGGCCGCTCGGGCGCGGCCGGCTCGGGCAGCGCCCGCCGGTCGAGCTTGCCGCTGCCCGACAGCGGGAACTCCGCCAGCTCGACCACCCGGGCGGGGACCAGGTAGCCCGGCAGCAGGGTGCCCAGGTGTGCGGTGAGCGTCGCCTCGCCCACCGGCTCGTCGGCGACCACGTAGCCGATCAGGTTGCCGTCGCGGGCCACCACCACCGCGTCCTTGACGGCCGGGTGCCCGCGCAGCGCCTCCTCCACCTCGCCCAGCTCGACGCGGTAGCCGCGCACCTTCACCTGGTGGTCGAGGCGGCCGAGGTAGTCGAGCGTGCCGTCGGGCAGCAGCCGGGCCAGATCGCCCGTGCGGTACACCCGCTCCTCGCCCACCTCCGGCGCGGCGACGAAGCGGTCCCGGGTCAGCTCCGGGCGGTTCAGGTAGCCCCGCGCGAGCTGCACCCCGGCGACGCACAGCTCCCCCGGCACCCCCACGGGCTGGGGGCGCAGCCGCTCGTCGAGCACGTACAGGCGGGTGTTGTCCACGGGCCGGCCGATCGGCACCCGCTCCCGGCCGGGCCGGCAGCGGTGGTGGGTGACGTCGACGGTGGCCTCGGTGGGCCCGTACAGGTTGACCAGCGTCGCGCCGGGCAGCAGCTCCGCGAGCCGGTCCACCTGCCGGGGACCGAGGGCCTCGCCGCTGGCGAAGACCTGCCGCAGGCTCGCCAGCCGGCCGGTGTCGGCGGTGCCGAGGTAGTCGAGGAACGCGCCCAGCATCGACGGCACGAAGTGCACGGTGGTGACGCCGTGCGCCTCGACCGCCCCGATGATGGCCTCCGGGTCGCGCTCCGCGCCGGCGGGAAGCAGGCAGACGGAGGCGCCCTCGCGGGCCCACCAGAACAGCTCCCACACCGACACGTCGAAGGTGGTGGGGGTCTTGTGCAGGATCACGTCAGCGGGGCCGATCGGATACAGCCGCTGCATCCAGGCCAGCCGGTTGGCCAGCGAGCGGTGCTCGATCATCGCGCCCTTCGGGGCGCCGGTCGAGCCGGAGGTGTAGATGACGTACGCGAGATCCTCCCCGTGGCGCGGCGCGTCGGGGCCGGGCGACGGGACGGCGGCGGGCACCGGTTCCGCCGTCGGCAGCGGGAGCACCGGCACGCCGTCCGGGACCCGCGCCGGGTCGGCGGCGAGCACCACGGCGGCCCCGCTGTCGTCGAGCAGGTAGGCGACGCGCGCCGCCGGGTAACCGGGGTCGACCGGCAGGTAGGCGCCGCCGGCCCGCAGGGTGGCCAGGATCGCCACCACCTGCTCGCGGGAGCGCTCGGCGAGCACGCCGACGATCGACTCCGCGCCCACCCCGGCGCCGCGCAGCCGCTCGGCGTACGCGGCCACCCGGGCCTCCAGTTCCGCGTACGTCCAACTGCCGGCCGCGGTGCGCACGGCGACGGCGTCCGGGCGGGCGGCGGCCCACCGGGCGACCCACTCGTCCGGCCGACCGGCCGGGTCCTGGCCGACGCCGGTGTCGTTGACCTCCCGCAGCACGTCCCGGTCGCCGTCGGTCAGCAGGCTCAGGTCCGCCACCGGCGCGTCCGGCTCCGCCAGCGCCCGACCCAGCAACAGCGCCAGGTGGGCGCCGATCCGCTCGGCCGTGGCGCCGTCGTAGCGGCGGGCGTCGTGGTGGACCGTCACCTCGGCGGCGCCGAGGGCGAAGAACACCCCGACCCCGGCGCCGTCCGGGGCGCCGCCCCCCACCGCCACGTCGACGAGCGGGTGCGGGCCGGGACCGGCGTCCGCCGCCAGTTCCTCGGCGAGCAACTCGACCGGGTAGTCGGCGTGGCGTGCCGCCTCGGGCACCGCCGTGCGCAGCTGCCCGACCAGGTCGCGGTAGCTGCTCTCCGCCGCGCAGCGCACCCGCAACGGCAGCATTCCGGCCAGCTGCCCCGGCTCGCCCGGACGGCCGACGAGCATGTCGTCGGCGCCGGTGTAGCGGCGCAGCAGGGCGGCCACCGCGGCCGTCACCAGGACCTGGCGGGCGTCCTCGCCGCCCCGGCCGGCCCGGGCGAGCCGGTCGACCACCGCCTCGTCGAGCGGCACGGCGACGGCCGCCGGCTCGGGCGGGGTGCCGGGCGCCGGGGTGCGGTCGGCGGGGAAGCCGACCGGGTCGGCGCCGGAGCCGAGCACGGCACGCCAGTGGCGGGCCTGCTCCGGGCGGCGCGCCGCGGCGATCTTGAGCTGGCCCCGCGTCATCAGCGACTGCATGATCTCTCCGGCTCACAACTCGATGTCGATGGTGGAGGGTGCCCCGGCGGCGACCCGGCGGGCCCCGGTCAGCTCGCCGACCGGCACCCCTGGGTCGGCCAGGACGGTGTCGGCGATCTCCAGCCAGAGGTCGGCGAAGGCCCGCACCGTCCCGGGCAGGAACAGCCCGGCGTCGTACGCCCAGTGCACGCGCAGCGAGTCCGCGCGCTCGTAGACCTGCATGTCCAGGTCGAACATGGCCTGGCCGGTGGGCGCGACGGCCAACTCGACCCGCCGCCCCAGGAAGTCGGCGGCGGCCACCTCGGCGTGCTGCATCGCGAACAGCGTGTCGAAGAGCGGATGCCGGTCCTGGTCGCGGACCGGCAGCACCTCGGCGACCAGCGTGTCGAACGGGTAGTCCTGGTGCGCGAACGCGTCGACCACGTCGTGCGCCACCTCGGTCAGCAACTCCCGGAAGGTGGCCTCCGGCCGCACCCGGTGCCGCAGGCAGACCGTGTTGACCAGCATCCCCATGGTCGCGTCCAGGCCCGGGGCGCCGCGACCGGCCACCGGGGTGCCCACCGTGACGTCCGTCCCGCCGGTCGCCGCGGCGAGGAAGGTCGCGTAGCAGGCGAGCAGCACCTGGAACAGGGTCACCCCCTCGCGCCGGGCCAGCGCCCGCAGCGCGGCGGTCCGCTCCGCCCCGACGTCGAACTCGACCGTGCCGGCCCGCGCCGTCGCCGGGCGGCCGGTCAGCCGCGCCGCGTCGGTGGGCAGCCGCAGGGGCGCCGGCGGCTCGGCGAAACGCCGACGCCAGTAGTCGCCCCCGGGCGGCTCTCCGGCGGTGGCCCACACCGCGTAGTCGGCGTACTGGGCGGGGACCGGCGGTGGCTCACCGCCGGCGTAGACGGTGTCGACCTCGCGCAGCAGCAACGCCAGGGAGAGGCCGTCGGTGACGATGTGGTGCAGGTCCAGCGCCAGCACCGGGCCGTCGCCGGTACGCCGCAGGGCGGCCCGCAGCAGCGGCGGGGCGGCCAGGTCGAACGGCTCGACCGGCAGCGTCCCCGTGCCCTCGACCTCCGGCAGGTCGAACCCGACGGCCGGCAGCACCCGCTGCACCGGCCGGCCCGCCTCGGTGCCGAAGGCGGTGCGGAGGATGTCGTGCCGGGCGATGACGGCGCGGAACGCGTCCGCCAGCCGGGCGCGGTCGACGTCCGCCGGCAGCGGCACCAGCAGCGGCAGGTTGTAGGTCACCGACGCGGGGTCGCGGGACTGGGCGAGGAAGACGCGGCGCTGCTGCGGGGAGAGCGGATAGGCGTCCGCCGCCTCGGCGCGGGGCAGCGGCACGGCCGCCCGGGCACGGCCGATCTCCTCGGCGAGACCGGCCACCGTCGGGTGGCGCAGCACCGCGGCGAGGGAGACGCCCACCCCGAGGGCCCGCTGCGCCTCGACGGCCAGTCCCGTCGCGGCGAGCGAGTCGCCGCCGGCGGCGTAGAAGTCGTCGAGCACGCCCAGCTTCGGCACGCCGAGCAGGCGTTCCGCGATGCGCACCAGGACGCGCTCGGTGTCGTCGCGCGGCGGCAGGTACGCCCCGAACCGGTCGTCCGGCTCGACCAGGTCGACGGGGTCGAGGGAGTCGACCTGCACGATGTGCCGGGGCAGGTCGGCGTCGGGCAGTTCCCGGGCGAGCAGGCCGCGCAGGTGCAGCGGATCGAGGTAGTCCTCGGCCACCACGTACGCGCAGCCGCCCTTGACGGCCACCTCGCGCACCTGGGGCCAGAGGCGGGTCAGCGTGTCGACGTCGGCCATCACCGCTCCGTACCGGTCGCGCCGACCAGGGCGCGCACCGTGGGGTGCACGTACAGGTGGCGGGGGGTGAACTCGCCGAGGCCCTGCGCGCGCAGTTCACGCAGCAGCCGCAACGCGAGCAGGGAGTTGCCGCCGAGGTCGAAGAAGTTGTCCTCCGGCCCCACCTCGGCGCCGAGCACCCGCTCCCAGACCGCCCGGATCCGCTCGGCGCGACCGGGCCCCGCCCCGGGGTCGGCGGGTTCCCGGGGGGCGGGCAGGGGCCGGGCGGCCGGCGCGGGCAGCCGGGCGGCGTCGAGCTTGCCGTTGGCGGTGAGCGGCAGCGCGGGCAGCGGCGTCACCGTGGCCGGCACCATGTACTCGGGCAGGATCCGGGCCACCCGGCGGCGCAGCTCGGCGGGCGGGTCGGCCCCGTCGGCGAGCACCACGTACGCGTGCAGCCGGGCGTCGGCGGTGTCCACGGTGACCGCCACGGCCAGCACGTCCGGGTCGTCGAGCAGCACCTGGCGGATCTCGTCCAGCTCGATCCGGTAACCCCGGATCTTGACCTGGTCGTCGAGCCGGCCCAGGTGCTCCAGCCGCCCGTCCGGGAGCAGCCGGCCCCGGTCGCCGCTGCGGTACATCCGCCCGCCCCGCCAGGGATCGGGCAGGAAGCGCTGGGCGGTCAGCTCGTCGCGGTGCAGGTAGCCGTCGGCCACCCCGGCGCCGCCGACGTGGATCTCCCCGGCGGCGCCGGGCGGCAGCAGCCGCCCCTCCGGGTCGAGCACGTGGACGTACCAGCCGGACAGCGGGCGACCCACGGAGCGGGTGCCGGCCAGGGCCAGGCCCCGGTCGATGGTCTGCGCGGTGACGTGCACGGTGGTCTCGGTGATGCCGAACATGTTGACCATCCGGCAGTCGCGCTCCGGGTACCGGTCGAACCAGCCGGTCAGCATGCCGGCGTCCAGCGGCTCGCCGCCGAACACCACCAGGCGCAGCCCCAGCCGGTGCGCGGCCCGCCGGTCGGCGTCGACGAGCTGCGCGAACGCCGACGGGGTCTGGTTGAGCACGGTGACCCGCTCCGCGCGCAGCAGGGCGTGGAACTCGGCCGGGTCGCGGACCACCAGGTGCGGAACGACGACCAGGTGCCCGCCGGTGAGCAGGCAGCCCCAGATCTCCCAGACCGAGAAGTCGAACGCGCTGGAGTGGAACAACGTCCAGGTGTCCGCCGGGCCGAGCCCGAACTCGTCCCGGGTCGCGGCGACCAGGGCCAGCACGTTGCGGTGCGGGACCTGGACCCCCTTCGGCCGCCCCGTGGAGCCGGAGGTGTAGATGACGTACGCGGGGTCGTCCGGGCCGGCCGTCGCCGCCCCGGCGCCCGCCGCGTCGTCGGTGTCGTCGGCGAGCAGCTCGTCGACCTCCACGCCGTCGGCGCCGACGAGCAGGCTCACGCGGGAGTCCTCGACCGTGTAGCGGATGCGCTCGGCCGGGTAGGTGGGGTCGATCGGCACGTAGGCGGCGCCGGCCCTGAGCACGCCGAGCAGCGCCGCCACCAGGTCCACCGAGCGTTCCAGGCAGATGCCGACGCGGGTGCCCGGCCCGCAGCCCCGCGCCCGCAGCGCCGCCGCGATCCGCCCGGCGCGGGCGTCGAGCTGGGCGTACGTGAGCCGGTCGGCGCCGTAGGACACCGCCGGGGCGTCCGGGGTGTCCCGCGCCCACCCGGCCACCCGCTCGTGGATGCCGCCGGTCGGCTCGGGCAGGCCGACGGCCGCCCCGCCGAGGGCCGCGACCCGGTCCCGCTCGGCGTCGTCGAACAGGTCGCAGTCGGCCAGCGCGCGGTCGCCGTCGGCGAGGAGCTGGCCGAGGACGCGGGTGACGTAGCCCGCCACCGTGGCGACCACGTCGGCGGACCACACGCCGGTGTGGAAGTCGCAGGTGACGGTGCTGCCGCGCAGCGTCAGGGTGAGCGGCCACGGCGGCGTCAGGCTGGGCAGGTAGGTGTCGGCCGGGCTGTCGGCGGTCAGCACGCCGACAACGGCCTCCGGCGACCCGGCGTCGGGCGTCCGCCCGTGGACGGGCCACGGGGCCGGCTCGGTGGGCCGGGCCGCGAGGGCGCGCAGGGTGCCGTCCACCGACACGGGCACGACCGCCGGCCCCTCGTCGCGCAGCGTGCCGACCCGCACCCGGCGCACGCCGCCGAAGCGGGCCAGCACCGCGCCGACCGCGCCGGTCAGCGCCAGCAGGTCGGTCCCGGCGGGCACCGCGAAGGCGTACGACGCGGTCCGGTCGGCGCCCGGGCGCCCGCCCCGCCAGGCGGTGTCGCCCTCGTGGTCCCCGTCGTCCTCGGCCCCGGCCCCGGCCGTCTCCCCGGCGGCGCTCCCCGGCGGCTCCGCCTGCCCGGCCGGGTCCGGCTGCCCGGCCGGGTCCGGCTGCCCGGTCGGCCCCGGCTGCCCGGCCGGGTCCGGCGCGACGCCCTCGGGGCGGTCCCCCGGTCCCGGGCCGGCGGTCGGCTCCGCCCCGGCAGGCGGCGCGATACCGGCCGCCTCGACGGCCAGCCCGCCCAGCGCGCGGCCGGTGAGCGGGCCGCGCCGGGCGACGAGCACCAGGTCGGCGCCGCCGTCGTGGCGCAGCAGCACCGCCCGCACCGGCGGACCGTCGGCGGGCAGCGGTCGCGCCAGTTCGGCGGCGCGGCGCGCGGCGGCCGCCGACGCGGGCACCCGGTCCACCCAGAGCCGGGCGGCGGCGAGGCCCCGGCGCGCCAGCGCGGCGGCGAACCGGGCGGCGACCTCGTCGGGGTCGCCGGCGACGGCCACCGCCGCCGCGTGGCAGGAGCGGCCCGGGTCGGACTGCTGTCGGGTGGGCTGTGGACGGCTGCTCATCGGGTCGTGAATCCTCCGTCGACGGTGATGACCGAGCCGGTGACCTGCGACGACTCGTCGGAGGCCAGCCAGAGTGCGGCCTGGGCCACCGAGTCGGGCTCGATCAGCGCGTTCATCGGCTGGGCCTGGACGAACGTCTCCTCGTGCTCGGCGACCGGCACCTCCAGCGACCGGGCGATCTCGGCCAGCATCCGACCCTCGACGTACGGGTCGTCGCGCACCGAGCCGGGGCACAGGGCGTTGACCCGCACCTTCAGCGGCGCGTAGTCCAGCGCCGCGGCCCGGGTCAGGCCGACCAGGCCGTGCTTGGCGGCGACGTACCCGGCGAAGTGCCGGTAGCCGACCAGGCCGGCGGTCGACGCCACGTTGACGATGCTCCCGGCGCGCTGCCGGCACATCACCGCGCCGACCGCGCTGACCATCCGCCACGGGCCGGAGAGGTCGACGTCGAGCATTAGCTGCCACTCGGCCTCGCTGATCTCGTGCACCGGCTTGCCGGAGGGCGCCGCGATGCCGGCGTTGTTCACCAGGACGTCGATCCGGCCGAACCGGTCCAGGCAGAGCGCGACGGCGGCCCGCACCGCGTCGAGGTCCCGCACGTCGGCCTCGACCGGGTACGCGGCCACCCCCAGCTCCGCGCAGAGCTTGGCGGTGTGCGTGAGCTGGCTGGCCGAGCCGAGCGGGTACGGCACGTCGGGCAGGTCGTGGGCCACGTCCACCAGGACCAGGTCGGCGCCCTGCGCCGCGAAGGCGGTCGCGCAGGCCCGGCCCAGCCCCCGCGCGGCGCCCGTGATGATCGCGGTCCGGCCGGCCAGCCGGCCCGGCGTCGGCTCAGGCACCGGCCAGCCTCCGTCGCACCAGCGCCAGCAGCTCGGCCGGGTCGTCGGCGAGGTACATGTGTCCACCGGCGACGGTGAGGGAGGCGAACCCGGCGGAGGTGACCCGGTCCCAGCCGGCCAGCGCGGAGGCGGCCACCAGGGTGTCGTCGGCGCCGCGCAGCGCGGTCACCGGCACGTCGAGCCGCTTGTCGCCGCCCGGCCGGTAGCCCTCGTGCAGCTCCACGTCGGCGCGCAGGGTCGGCAGCAGCAGCTCCCGCATGTCGGGATCGGCCAGCGCCGGGTGCGTGTAGCCGGCGAACTCCTCCACCCGCGCCACGAACTCGTCGTCGGGCAGGTCGGCGGCCGTGTGGTCGCGGCCCGACCACGGGTCGGGCGAGCCGCTGACGAACAGGTGCGCCAGCCGCACCCCGGCCGCCTGGGCCAGCCGGCCCGCCATCTCGTACGCGAGCACCGCGCCCATGCTGTGGCCGAACAGCGCCACCCGGTCGCGGCCGGCGACCAGTTCGAGCACCTCGTCGAGGAGCCCGTCGACGGCCTGGTCCATCCGGCGGTACGGCTCCTCGACGAAGCGCTTCTCCCGGCCCGGCAACTGCACCGGGAGGATCTCCAGGTCGGGCGGTGCGACCCGCTGCCACGGTTGGTACACCGAGGCGCCCGCGCCGGCGTACGGGAAGCAGAGCAGTGACGTGACGGTCAAGACGGCTCCTTGCCGAGGAGGGCGGACCGGACGGCGCCGAGCAGTCCGGGGTCGGCCCGGGCGAGCAGGTCGTGCCCGCCCGGGACGGTGACGGTGGTGCAGCCGGCGGTGGTGAGGTCGGCCCACGCCGCCGTCCCGACGTCGTCGACGTGCGGGTCGGCGTCGCCGCGGATCGCGGTGACCGGAACGCCGATCGGGCCGGCGTCGCGGTAGCGGTAGCTGCGGCCGAGTTCGAAGTCGGCGCGGGCCGCCGGCAGCGCGGCGGCGGCCAGCTCCGGGTGCGCGGCGACGGCCGCCGGCATCGTGCCCAGCGCGACCAGTTCGGCGAGGAACGTGGCGTCGTCGGCGCCGGAGTGGTCCGGTTCGACCTCGGCGCGGTGCGGGGCGACGGCCGAGGAGACCACCAGCAGATCGGCCGGATGGTGCCCGCGTCGCTCCAGCCGGCGGACCACCTCGAACGCCACGTACGCGCCGAGGCAGTCGCCGTAGACCGCGTACGGCCGGTCCAGGTGCGGCGCCAGGGCCGCTTCGAGGGCCTGCACCAGCGGCGTCATCCGCCGTGGCGCGGGATCGGCGACCCGCTCGCGGCGGCCCGGGTACTGCACCGCGTTCACCTCGACGGCGCGCGGCAGCCCCGCTCGCCAGGTCTCGAAGGCCCCGGCGTTGCCGCCCGCGTAGGGCAGGCAGAACAGGCGCAGGGCGGGCCGGGCGACGGGCGCCCGGACCACCAGCCACGGGTTCTCAGCCATCGCGGCTCACCCGCTCGACGACGGCGCCGTAGCTGCCCAGCGCGACGAACTCCGGCAGGGTGATGGTGCTGCCGTGGCGCTGCCGCAGCGCGGTGACCAGGCGCAGCGCGCGCAGCGAGTCGCCGCCCGCGGCCAGGAACTCCGCCCGCTCGCCGCGCGGCGCCACGCCGACGACCTCCTGCCAGACCGACGCCACCCGGGTCGCCCAGCGGTCGCGGGCGTCCCCGTCGCGGGGGGCGGGGACGCCGGGACCCGACGGTCCGACGGCGGGCAGCGGCGCCGTCGGGTCGGTCGCCAGCAGCCGGCGGTACGCCTCGGCCAGCCGGTCGGCCCGCGCCTCGTCGACGTGCCGGGCGTCGTACTGGAGGGTCAGGGCGAGCTGGCCGGTCGCCGGGTCCACCTCCACGTCGACGGCGAGGCTGAACGCCACGTCGACCGTGATGCCCCGGCTGTCGACGATGCGGCTGCCACGGCCTCCGCCGCCCTCGCCCTCGTCGGCGCCGCCGTGGAAGTGGGTCCAGTTGAAGAAGTGGTCGAAGCGGGGCCCGGCCCCGCCCGCCCGGACGATCTCGGCGAGCGGGAACCGGTGGTGGCCCATCAGCGACCGCTCCGCCTGCCAGGCGTCGGCGGCCAGCTCGGCCAGCGACCGGGTGCCCAGCACGGCGCTCACCGGCAGGGTGTTGAGGAACAGCCCGAGCGTGGCGTCGCTCCCCTCGGCCTCGGGCCGGGCGCCGACGACCAGCCCGGTGACCACCTCGTCCCGGCCGGCGGCCTCCCCGATCACCCGCAGGTGGACCGCGAGCAGCCAGGACTTGGCCGGTACGCCGGCGGCCCTGGCGGCCTCGGTGACGGCGTCGGTGGTGGACGCCGCCAGCGGCACCCGCCGGGTGGTGGTGATCCGTGGCTCCGCCCCGCCGAGCAGCAGCGGCGGCACGCCGCCGGCGCCCTCGAGCCAGAACCGGCGCGACCCGGCGTCCGCCACGGCCTCCCGTTCGGCCGCCACGTACGCGCGGAAGGGCAACGTCGGGCGGTGCGGCACGGACAGCCCGGCGCGGCGCCGGTCGTACGCGGCCAGCAGTTCGCCGAGGAGCAGGTGCAGGCTCCAGCCGTCGAGGATGGCGTGGCACTCCGCCACGATGAGGGTGAAGGTGTCGGTGTCGTCGCGCACGGCGTGCAGCCGCAGCAGCGGCGGCCGGTCCCAGTCGAAGGGCCGCACCCGCTCGGCCGACACCAGCTCGTCGACGCGGGCCCGGCGGGTGGCCTCGTCGGCGTCGGTCAGCTCCGTCACCGGCACCTCGACCGGCACCTCGGCGTGCACCAGTTGCAGCGGCTCGGTGTGGGCGCCGAGGGAGAAGCCGGTCCGCAGCACCGGATGGCGTGCGACCAGGTCGGCCAGCGCGGCGCGCAGCGCCTCCGCCTCCAGCGGCGCGTCGACGCGGTGCGCGGTGACGTTGTGGTACATCGCCGGGTCGCCGGTCAGCTCGCAGTGGTAGACCATGCCCTGTTGCAGCGCCGTCATCGGGTAGGCGTCGGCCAGCCCGGCGGGCAGGCGGTCCCGGTCGGCGGCGGCGACCAGGGCGAACGGCTCCGCCGCCCCGGCCACGTCGGAGGCGTCGGAGGCGTCGGCGTCGGGCCCGGTGAGGGTGATCTCGCCGTGCGCGACCAGTTCCCGGATCGACTGGTGCACGAAGATGTCGCCGAGCCGGAACGACAGGCCGCGCCGGTTCGCCGCGACCTGCATCTGGATGCTGCGGATCGAGTCGCCGCCGAGGGCGAAGAAGCTGTCGGTCACCCCGACCGACTGCGTGCCCAGGACCTCCCGCCACGCCTCGACGAGGATCTCCTCGGCCCGGTTGGCGGGCGCCACGGCCGGTTCCCGCCGGGCCCGGTCGAGCTCCGGCGCGGGCAGCGCGGCCCGGTCGAGCTTGCCGTTGCGGGTCAGCGGCAGGTCGTCGAGGAGCACCACGGCCGCGGGGACCAGGTGGGCGGGCAGCCGCTGGGCGAGCCAGTCGGTCAACCGGGCCTCCAGCGGGCCGGCGGCCGGGCCGTCCGGGACCGCCACCGTGGGCCGCGGGTCGGCGGCGTACTCGGGGCGTACGGCGTGCAGGGTGTGCCGGTCGGTGCCGGTGAGCAGGTCGTCCTGGCGGGTGACCACGTCGAACCCGCGGTCCTCGAAGAGGGCGATCAGCTCGTCCAGGCGCCCCTCGGTGTCGGTGCCGACGGCGTCGTGCACCTCCATGGCGACCTGCGCGATCAGCGGCCAGTGCCGCTCCTCGATGCCGGCGAGCACGTCGGCCTCGGCCCGCTGCACGTCGATCTTCAGCAGGTCGATGCGCTCCGGCGCGACCTCGTCGATGACCTCCGACAGCGGGCGCACGTCGACGGTCACCTCGGCGCCGTCGAAGCGCTCCGCCAGCAGCTCGTCGACCCGCTCCAGCAGGGTCTCCCGGTCGGACTCGCCCCGGTCGCGCTCGTTGGCGAGGAACCGCTTGATCACGGCGACCTCGGCCGCCGGGTCGGCGTACGCGGCCTGGCCGGACATCATCGAGTAGCCCGGGTAGTAGGTGAAGGAGACCTGCCCCGGCGCGGTGGACAGGCCCACCGGGTGCACGGTGGCCGGCACGCCGAACTCCTCGACGTTGCGCCGCAGGGCCGCCACCACCGACGGCACCGGCTCGAAGGCGTGGATGGTCGCGTCCGGGCAGGCCGCGTGGACGAACAGCGAGAACATGCCGATGTTGGCGCCGACGTCGAAGACCGTCGCGCCCCGGCGCAGCACGATGCCGTCGCGCAGGTAGACCCGCTGCGTGAAGATCTCGTCGTACAGGTAACGGGTCTCGTGCGGGTTGATCCCGGCGACCCGGTCCAGGTCGACGTCGACGGCCGGCGCGGCCGGGCGGACGTAGCCGACGAGGCGGTCGCCGTGTCCGTCGTCGTCGCGGGCCACGACCGCCGCGTCGGCGACCTCCGGGTGCGCCCGCAGCGTCGCGGCCACCTCGCCCGGCTCCACCCGGAAGCCGTGGATCTTCACCTGGTCGTCCAGCCGGCCCAGGTAGCGCAGGCGCCCCTCGGCGTCGAAGCGCACCCGGTCGCCGGTGCGGTAGACCCGCTCCGTCCGGCCGCCGGGCAGGGCGGCCCGGACGAACCGGCGGCCCGTCGTCTCCGGGTCGCCGAGGTAGCCGTCGGCCAGCTGCGGCCCGCTGACGCAGAGCTCGCCGGCCACGCCGGGCGGCACCGGCCGCAGCCGCTCGTCGAGGATCCACACGCCGACGCCCGGCAGCGGACGGCCGATCGTCGGCGCCGTCGCGGGACGGATCTCCGCGGCGGTGCTGTCCACCGTGCACTCGGTGGGCCCGTACAGGTTGACCGCCCGGACGCCGGGCAGCGCGGCGAGGGTGTCCCAGAGGTCCGGCGGGATCGCCTCGCCGCCCACCAGCAGCAGCTCCGGCAGCCGGGCGTCGCCGGCCCCGGCGAGCAGGATGCGCAGCTGGGAGGGGGTCAGGTCGAGCACGTCGACCCGGTTGTCGGCGAGGGCCGCGGCCAGCGCGGCGCCGTCGCGCCGGGCGTCCTCGGGCACCAGGTACAGGCTGCGGCCGTGGGCGAGCTGCACGAGCTGCTTGACCGAGGCGTCGAAGGTGAGCGGGGCGTTCACCGCCACCCGCAGCCCGGCCCGGCTGCCCGCGTACACGGTCTCCTCGAGCGCGTGAGCCAGGTGGGCCGCGGCGCCGTGCGGGACCTGGACCGGCCGCGGCGTGCCCGTGGAGCCGGAGGTGAAGATGACGTAGGCCGGGTCGGTGGGCGCCACCGGGGGCACGGCCGCCGTCGCGGTGCCGGCGGCAAGCTCGGCGACGGTGGCGCCGGCGAGCCCCGCCGGGCCGCCCGCGCCGACGACGAGCCCGGCGTCGACCGCGCGGACCTGCGCGGCGAGCCGCTCGGCCGGCGCCGCCGGATCCAGCGGTACGTACACCGCGCCGGCCCGCAGCACGCCGAGGAACGCGGCGACGGTGTCCCGGCACCGGGTGGCGAGCACGCCCACAGGCGAGCGGTGCAGCCCCCGCTCGACCAGGCCCGCGGCGACCCGGGCCGCGACGTCGCGCAGCTCCCCGACGGTGTACGTGCCGTCGGCGGCGACCACCGCCGGGCTGTCCTGGTCGACGCCGGCCAACCCGTCGTCGAGCAGCTCGACGAGGGTGCGCACCGCGGCGCGGGACGGCTCACCGGCCGCGTCGGCGAGCCAGCGGGCCTCGCCCTCGCCGGTCAGCGCCAGCGGTGTGCCGTCGGCCAGTGCCCGGGGCAGCGACCCCAGGATCGCCAGCAGGCCCTCCAGCAACCAGCGGCCCCCGACGACCCGCACGGTCACCTCGTCGTCGCCGACCACGGCGGTCAGCTGCGGGCCGGCCGTCGCGGGCGGCGCGGAGACCTCGACGGCGGTGGCGCCCAGGCCACCCAGGGCCGCCGGGTCCCCGGCCGGTACGACGGCGAAACCGGCGACCGCGTCGGAGTGTGCGCCGACCGGCTCGACCAGGTGGAACGCCTCCTCGGCGGCGGACTCGGCGGCGCGTACCTCGTCGAGCAGCGCCTTGGGCGCGGCCGGCAGGGGCAGGCCCAGCCGGACCGGCGCGTGGCCGCCCAGCGGGCCGACGACACCGGCCGTCCCGGTGGCCTGCCGCCCGTCGCTCCACCGGGCCAGCACCAGGTCCGCGTCGTCGACCCCGGCGGGCGGCTCGGCCCGGCGGGACAGCGCGAGCGCCCAGGCGGCGAAGAGCAGGTTCGCGACGCCGACGCCGGCCTCGCGTGCGGCGGCGGTCAGCGCCGCGGCGGGCAGGGTCGCGGTGCCGACCTCGGCAGGGTCGTCGCCGTGCGGGGCGACCAGCCGCGCGGCCGGCGCGGCGGGTGCGCCGAACGGGTCGGCCTCCTGCCGCTGCGACAGCTGCCACTCGGTGACGTCGAGGAACTGCAGGGCGTCGGGGTCGTCGGCCAGCCGGCCGTCGGCGTACGCGCGGGCCAGGTCGGCGAGGACGAGCCGCAGGCTCGCCGGGTCGGCGATCAACGGCGTGGCGGCCAGCTCCAGGGCGTCGTCGGTGACGGTCACCGACAGCTCGCCCTGGGCGCCGACGACGACGCTGCGGCCGTCGTCGACGTCCTGCAACGGCACCCGCAGCCCGGGGTGGTGCACCAGGGTCAGGCGCAGCGCCTCGTGCCGGGCGACCACCGCGTCCAGGGCGGTCTGCAACCGGGCCCGGTCCAGCGGGCGGTCGAGCAGCACCCGGGCGCGGACCAGGTCCTGCGCCCCGGACCAGGCCAGCCGCTGGATCGGGGACAGACGGTAGCCGTTCACACCACGCTCCGGTTGAGGTAGAGGTCGGACATGGCGACCAGGATCTGCCGGTCGCCGCTGAAGGGTTCGCGACCGTGGGTCGCGAGGAAGTTGTCCACCACCAGCACGTCGCCGCGCTGCCAGGGAACCGACACCGCGTGTTCCCGGTACAGGTCCCGGATGCCGGCCACCACCTCGTCGGGGATCGGCTCGCCGTCGCCGTAGTAGGCGTTGCGGGGCAGCCCCTCGGGCCCGTACTCGCGCAGCAGGGCGGCCGACACCTCGGCGGGCATGTTGGAGACGTGGAACAGGTGCGCGTGGTTGAACCAGACCGTCTCGCCGGTGCGCGGGTGGGTCGCCACCGCCTGCCGGCGGGCCCGGGTCCGCAGCCCGTCGCCGTCGAGCCAGGTGTACTCGGTGGCCGAGTCGGCGCAGTACTTCTCGACCTCGGCGCGGTCGGTCGTCTGGAACGCCTCCTGCCAGGGCAGGTCCAGGTGCGGGCCGTAGTTGCGCACGTAGCTGACCCCGTGCCGCAG
Source organism: Micromonospora sp. CNZ303 (assembly GCF_004345505.1). Lineage (NCBI taxonomy): Bacteria > Bacillati > Actinomycetota > Actinomycetes > Micromonosporales > Micromonosporaceae > Micromonospora > Micromonospora sp. CNZ303. The sequence continues at coordinate 160,940 of NZ_SLVT01000014.1, forward strand.
GAACCGCTGCCGCACCTCGGCGGGGATGCGCGGGCTCACCACCCGCTCGCTGGCCAGCGGGGTCGCGCCGCCGCTGCCGGTGGCCGGCTGGGCGCACCAGAAGTAGAGGTGGGTGGGCCAGTTGTGCGAGTACGACATCTCGTGGTGCAGCGGGATCCACTGCTCGGCGTTGAACTCGGTGGAGGTGAAGACCTTCTCCGCGACCTCGTGCCGGGGCGCGGCGCGTTCCAGGTAGCCGAGCAGGTCCGGGCTGACCGCGCGGGCGGCGCGGCTGAAGTCGTCGGCCGTGGCCACCTCGAAGCCCCGGAAGAAGACCGCCCCGTGGGCGTCGAGGTCGCGCAGCAGCTCGTCGCGGCGCCCCGCCAGCCAGCCGGCCAGGTCGAGGTCCGGCACGGCGGCCTCCACCAGCAGCACGAACGTGTCGTCGACCAGCACCCGGCGGGACACCGGCGAGGTGACCGCGCCGCTGCCCCGTCGGCGCGGCGCCGGCCCCGTCACGACCGCACCCCCGTGGAGGTCACGGTGGCGGCGGCCAGCTCGGGCGCGGCGACCGGGTCGGACATCGCGGTCAGGATGCGCCGGGGCGGCGTGAACGGCTCCCGGGCGTGCGCGGCCAGCATGTTCTCCACCAGCAGCACGTCGCCGCGCCGCCACGCGAAGGAGCGGGTCTCGGCCGCGTACGCGGCGCGCAGCTCGGCCAGCACGTCGTCGCCGATGGGCGTGCCGTCGCCGTACGCGGTCTGGTAGGGCAGGTCCTCCTCGGCGAGCGACGCGCGCAGCCCCGCGCTGACCTCCGCCGGCAGCGAGGTGACGTGGAAGAACAGGGCGTGGTTGAACCAGGTCCGCTCCCCCGTCACCGGGTGCTCCCGCACGGCGGGGCGGACCTGCCGGGTGCGCAGCTGCTGCTCGCCGACCCACTCGACGTCGATCAGCGCGCGGGCGCAGTACGCCTCCACCTCGGCCCGGTCGTCGGTCTGGAACGCCGTCTGCCACGGCAGGCTGATCCCCGGCAGGTAGTTGCGCCGGTAGAGCACGCCCCGGCGCTCGAATCCGGCGACCGTCTCCGGGCGCAGCCGGGCGAGCACCCGGCGGCTGTCGGCCAGCGGGGTGCGTCCACCGGCGGCGGGCTCGGTCTCGCAGTGGAAGACGATGCGCAGCGGCCAGTTCACCGTGTACGACTGCTCGTTGTGCAGCACGATCGGCTGGTCGGCCGGGTGCTCGGTGGAGGTGTAGACGCCCTCGGTCACCTCGCTGCGCGGCGACGAGCGCTCGCCGTAGCTGAGCACGTCGTCGGAGAGGGCGGCCATGACGGTGCGGAAGTCGGCAGCGCCGTCGACCGCGAAGCCACGGAACAGCACGGCGCCGGCGCGGCGCGCCAGCTCGTCCACGGTGGACCGGTTGCCGGCCAGCCAGGCGGCCAGGTCCACGTCGGGCACGTTGGCCAGGACGAGGGCCGGCAGGGGCCCGCCGGGCCAGTCGGGGCGTACGTCGACCAGGGACCGTTCGCGGCCGCGGCGCGGGATCACCGGCGCGACCGGGGTCTGCTCACTCATCTCTCGTTCCCCCCAGGGTGTGGGCACATCGGGCGAGGCTGCGCCGGGGATCGGCGGCCGCGCCGCGTAGGAGTGCGGTGAAGCGGCGGTGCCACGTGTCGACCAGTTCGCCGTCGAAGCGGTCGGTGCGGTAGGTCCAGAGCGCCGCCAGCCCGTCGCGGCGCTCGTCTAGCCAGAGGGTCAGGTCGAGCCGGGCGGTGTCGGGGGTCAGCTCCACCCCGACGAACTCGCCGCCGGAGGCGTCGACGTGCCGGGCCGCCGGGGCGTTCTGCACGCCGAACGCGACCTGGACCAGCGGGTTGCGGCCCGGCTGCCGGGCCGGGCGGAGCCGCTCGACGACGACGTCGAACGGCACGTCCTGGTGGGCGGCGGCGAAGAGGGTCACCCGGCGCGCCTCGTCCACCAGGTCGGCGAAGGACCGCTGCGGGTCGGGCCGCAGGCGCAGGGGCATGGTGTTGACGAAGCAGCCGACGCTCTGTTCGGCAGCGACGCTGGTCCGGCCGGCGAAGGCGACACCGATGAGCACGTCGGTGCGGCCGGTCTCCGCGGCGACCAGCGCGGCGAAGGCGGCCAGCCCGACCATGTGCAGGCTGGCGCGGCTGGTGCGGGCGAGGTCGCGGACCACGGCGGCGGTGTCGTCGTCGATGCGGGTCCGCAGGGCGGCCCCGGCCGGGGAGCGGTCCGCGCGGGGCGACGTGGCGGCGGCGAGCGCCGGTGCGGCGGCGGGCAGGTCGAGGACCGTCGGCGCGCCGCGCAGCGCGGCGACCACGGCGGCCACGGCGTCCCGGCCGGCCGGGGCGGTCAGCCAGTCCCGCTGGGCCACGGCGAGTTCCGCCGGGCCGGTCGCCGGACCGGCCGGCCACGGCGGGCCCGCCCCGGCGCCCGCCGACTCGGCCTCGCAGGCGCGGCCCAGGTCCCGCACGATGACGCTGAACGACCAGTCGTCGCAGACGATGTGGTGGGCGACCAGGAGCAGCGCCGCCCGCCCGTCGTCGGCGGCGACCAGTCGGGCGCGCAGCAGCGGGCCGGTGGCGAGGTCCATGGGGGTACGCGCGTCGGCGGCGGCGAGCTGGTCGAGCTGCTCGTCCAGCGGCACCCCGGCGCGGGGTGGGGCGACGACCAGCGGCACGTCGAGGTCGTCGCGGACCCGCTGCACCGGGCCGTCCGGGCTCGACGGGAAGACGGTACGCAGCGCCGGATGCCGGGCCACCACGCGGCGCAGTGCCCGGCCGAGCATCCCCGGGTCGGTCCCCGGCGGCAGCCGGACCGCGAACGACACCAGGTAGGAGGTGTCGGCCGGGTCCAGCTGGTGCAGGAACCACAGCCGGGTCTGCGCGGCCGAGAGTGGGGCCGTGGCCACGGGCGCCGCGGGTAGCGTACCGCCCGCCGACGGGTGCCCCGGCCCGGGTGCGGCTCCGGCGGTCGCGGCGGTGCCCGTGGCGGCGGGTCCGGCGGCCCGGCGCAGGTCGTCGAGGTGGCCGGCGAGCGCCGCCACCGTGGCGTGCGCGAACAGCGCCGCCGGGGCGACCGGCAGGCCCGTCGCGGCGGCGAGCCGGGTGGCGCAGCGTACGGCCAGGAGGGAGTCGCCCCCGAGGGCGAGGAAGTCGGCCTCCGCCCGGTCCACCGGCCGGCCGAGCACGTCGCGCCAGACGGCGGCGACCGTGGCGGCGGAGCCGGCCAGCGGCGCGCCGTCGCCGTCGCTCGCGGCGGCGGCGGCGATCTCCGGGGCGGGCAGCGCCGCCCGGTCGACCTTGCCGTTGGGGGTGGTCGGCAGGCGGTCCAGCCAGACGACGGCGGACGGCACGAGCGGGGCGGGGACCGCTTCCCGCAGCAGGTCCCGCACGTCGTCGCGGCGCTCGCCGACGAGGTAGCCGACGAGCAGCGGGTCGCCGCTCGGCCCGGTCCGCACCGCGGCGGTCGCCTCGCGTACGCCGGGCAGGGCGGCCAGCCGCGCGGCCACCTCGCCCAGCTCGATGCGGTATCCGCGCAGCTTCACCTGGTCGTCCAGCCGGCCGAGGAACTGCAACTGCCCGTCGGGGCGCAGCCGGACCCGGTCGCCGGTGCGGTACATCCGCTCCCCCGGGCGGAACGGATCGGCCAGGAAACGCGCCCGGGTCTCCTCCGGCCGGTTGAGGTAGCCCCGGGCCAGCCCGGCGCCGGCCAGGTACAGCTCTCCCGGTTCTCCGGGCGGCACCGGCCGGCCGTCCGCGTCGAGCAGGTAGACGCGGGTGCCCGGCAACGGACGGCCGATCGGCGGGTCTCCCCCGTCGGCCGGCACCTCCGCCCAGGTCGAGTAGGTGGTGTCCTCGGACGGCCCGTAGAGGTTGCAGAGCCGGCGTACGTGCGGCCGGGCGAGCACCCGGGCGGCGAGCGCCGCGGTCAACGGCTCGCCGGCGAGGCAGACGGTGCGGACGTTGCCCGGCAGCGCGCCGGCCGCGAGCAGCTCGCTCATCGCCGACGGCACGGTGTTGACCAGGGCGACGGGCAGCCGGTCGGCGTCCGGCGCGGCCAGGGCCAGCGCGTCGCGGACGAGCACCACCCGGCCGCCCCAGCAGAGCGGGCCGAAGAGCTCGAAGACGGACAGGTCGAAGCAGACGGACGTGGCGGCGAGCACGCCGCCCAGCTCGACGTCGGTGAAGGTCTCCCGGGTCCAGTGCATGAGCACGGAGGCCGAGCGGTGCTCGACGGCGACGCCCTTGGGCCGGCCGGTCGAGCCGGAGGTGTAGATGACGTACGCCAGGTCGGACGGGTCGCCGGGCAGGCCGGGCCGGGCCGCCGGCCGGGCGTCGAGGTCGAGGTCGGGGTCGTCGAGGCGCAGCGCGGCGTCGGCGAAGCGGTCGGCGAGGTCGGCCACCGTCAGCACCAGTCGGGCCCCGGAGTCCTCGGTCATGAAGGCGACCCGGGCGGCCGGGTAGGCGGGGTCCAGCGGCACGTAGCAGGCACCGGCCTTGAGCACGCCCAGCAGCGCGGCCACGAGCCGGGGACTGCGGGGCAGGCAGACGCCGACGCGGTCCCCCGGACGCACCCCCCGGTCGACGAGGAGCGTGGCCAACCGGTTGGCCGCCGCGTCCAGCTCGCCGTAGGTGAGGACCTGCCCGTCGCACCACACGGCGTCGGCGTCGGGGGTCCGGTCGACCTGGGCCTCGACCATCCGGTGCAGGGTGTCGACGGTGGACGGTCGGACGGCGGGGCGGGACGGGGTGGACCGACGGACCGGCCCGGCGGGGCGCGCGGGTGCGCTCACCGCGAACCGCAGACTGGCATGGCGCGTCCCATCGAGCACTCCCCCAATACCGACGGTGATCGGTCGCGCGCCCGCTGCCAGGTCGACGACCGGAGAGGGTGACACATCGTGACCATGAGCCACCGGGCCATCGCTCTCCGCAGAGAGAGTCCACGACCGCCGATTCCACTGCCAAGATGTCTCCCAGGATTCGGGACACGAGTGGCGCCCGCGTGGAATCCCAGATCCGGCCGATCCCGCGGATGGTCGGGCCGCCCCGACGGGCCCCACCACGGCAGACGTCCCGCCGCGCGACCAGCGGGTCCAATGTGGGCACCGGACGACTGTCAGGTATCGGGCAGCTCCCCCGAGCACCGGCGGCCGGTCACGTGGGCGGCGTTCGCGCCGGGACGGGAAAGCGCTTACCATCTTTGATGCATCGACGGGATTGGATCGCTGGCGGCCTCGACGGGGTGGTCGCGCGCCCCTCCCGCCGCCCCGCGCCAACCGAAGGAGCCACATGACGTCCCCCGACACGCACAGACACCCCACCCGTCGACGCCTCGGCCTGGTGGCCACGGCCGCACTGGCGCTCGTCGGCGCCGCCGTGGCCGTCGGTCCGCAGCCCGCCACGGCGGCCACGGTCGACGCCGGCGCCACCTACGTCCTCGTCAACCGGCACAGCGGCAAGGCCATGGACCTGTGGGGCTGGTCCACCGCCGACGGCGCGCCGGTCAACCAGTTCACCCGCAACGACCTGGCCGTGCAGCAGTGGCGGTTCGTCGACGTGGGCGGCGGATACCACCAGATCCGCTCGGCGCACAGCGGCAAGGTGCTGGAACTGCCGAGCGCCGAGGACGGGGTCCAGCTCGTCCAGAACACCGCCGCCAGCGGCAACACCCGGCAGCACTTCCGGCTCGCCGACTCCGACGGCGGCCACGTCCGCCTCGTCAACCGGCACTCCAACAAGGCGCTGGACGTGTGGCAGTGGTCGACCGCCGACGGCGCGATGATCTCCCAGTACCAGGACCTCGGCGGCGCCAACCAGCAGTGGCGGTTGGTCAACCTCGGCTCCGGCGGCACCGCCTGCGGCAGCGGCACGTTCCACGCCGAGGCGGTGCTCAGCGGCGGCACCTGGACCGCCCGCAACGGCGCCAGCACGGTCTACACCGGAAGCGACATGCGCGCCGCCGTCCAGGCCGCCGTGAACAGCCTCAGCGCCGGGCGGACCAGCAAGCAGCGCGTCGTCGTACGCGGCTCCGGCTCGATCAGCGCCGGCTCACGGATCTCCCTGCCCAGCCACACCGCGATCGACGTCTGCGGCACCATCAACGTCACCGGCTCGGGCAGCGGCGACCAGGCGCCCATCTACTCCCGCGGCACCACAGACGTCGAGGTCGGGCACCTCACCGTCACCGGCACCCCGCTCTACGGGATCTTCCTGCGCAACGTGACGAACGTCGTCCTCGGCCGCATCGACATGCGGCTGGGCGGCGGGCTCGGGATCCGCATCGACAACCGCGGGGACACCAGCCAGTGGACCCGCAACGTCCGCATCGACAGCGCGTACGTCTCCGGCGCCAGCTCCCACGCGGTCGAGACGTACGGCGTGGACGGGCTGACCATCGGCACCGTCACGGCGCGCGACGTGGGCGAGTCGGGCCTGCTGCTCAACCAGACGATCAACGCCACGGTCACCACCGTCGACGCCGAGAACGCCGGCGCCGGCACGGGGTACGCCGCCTTCCGGATGGCCAACCGCAACGGGCGCGTGGGCTCCGGCTACCCGACCAACGTCCGGGTGGGCACCGTCCGGGCGCGCGGCGGCGGCCGGGGGATCTTCTGCGTCTCCGAGTCCGGCGGCGCCGTCATCGACCGGGTGGACATCGCCAACACCGGCAACAACGCGGTCCTGATCGAGAACTGCCAGAACGTGGACATCGCGGCCGGCGGCGGCACGATCAGCGGCGGCGGCGAGGTGCGGCTGGCCGAGCGCACCGAGTTCCCGGGCAACCGGGACATCACGCTGCGCAACTTCACTCTGGTGAACAGCCGGATCGTGGAGAACCCCTGCGCGGACAACCTGACCATCAGCAACGTCGGGCTGAGCAACTCCACGATCGTCCGGTGCTGACGGGGCGACCCCGGCGTGCTCGCCGGGGTCGCTCCGGCCGTCCGGCGTCGACGGTCGACGCGGCGCCGGGCGGGTCGGACGGGGCACGGACGCCGCGCGGGCGACCGTGCCCGTCCTCCCGTCCTGGGCGCTCCCGGCCCCGAGGGGGGCGGGACCGGGAGCGCCCGGACGCCAGAGCGCGTCGGTCAGCCCGCGACGGAGCGGAAGACCGGGTAGTAACCGCCGGACTGGCCGGCCGCGGTCGGGTGGTACGAGATGCCGAGGTTGGCGAAGTTGAGGGCGTGCAGCCACTTCGTGCCGGAGCTGCACAGCTGGTGCCCGACGAACTGCGACCGCACGTCGGCGAACTTGAAGCCGGCGGCGACGGCGGCGGTGCGGGTGAGGTCGTCGACCAGGTTGATGCCCTCGTTGATCTTCGCCCGGGAGGTGGCGCTCAGCCCGATGCAGGTGGTGCCGAGCTGGTAGAAGACCGGGTATCCGACGACCACCACCCGGGCCGAGGGCGCCCGGGTCTTGATGCCGTTGTAGACGTTGCGCAGCAGGCCGGGCAGCTGGGCCCGGGCCTTGTCCTGGGCGGCCTGCACGGCGGCCACGCACTGCGTGGTGCCCTGGAGCACGCAGGTGGACATGATGTTGGCGAAGCCGACGTCGTTGCCGCCGATCGTGACGCTGACCAGGGTGGTGGTGGAGCTCAGCGCCGACAGCTGCGTGTTGATCAGGCTGGTGGTGGTGGCGCCGGAGCAGGCGACCGAGCGGTACGACGCGGGCTTGATGTTGGCGGCGTACAGGGCCGGGTAGGCGTTGGTGCTGCGCTGGCAGGAACCGCTCTCGCTGGTGTAGCTGCCGGCACCCACGCCCGAGGCGTACGAGTCGCCGAGCGCCACGTAGCGGTCGGCGGGCGCGGCCTGGGCGGGCGCGGACAGGGTGAGGCTGACGCCGAGAGCCGTGGCCAGGCTCAGGGCGAGGGAAACGAGACGGGTTCTCCGCACGTCGCACTCCGGGGGTAGAGGAATCGAGTGCGAGATTGATATCACCGAATATTCGCGACCGAAAGATCTTGCCGGAACATTTAGGGGTGCCGGTAAAGACCTACCGGGTTCCCGTACCGGTAGGTGCGCCGGCAGGGGTCGCGCGCGCCCGGACCGGGGTCCCCACCGCACGGTGCCGCGAGTCGCGCGGCCCGGCGGACGCGACCCCGGTCGGGGCGTACGCGGACGGGGCGGAACCTCAGCGGGACGCGCCGCCCCCACCGGCGGCCGTCGCCACGAACATGGTCTGCACCTGCTCGGCGGCGTCGAGCCCGGGCACGGCGTGCGCCCGCACGTCGACGAAGCCGGCCCGGCCCAGGGCGGCCCGCCAGCCCGCCACGTCCAGCAGCGGGGACGCCGGCACCCGCGGCTCGTCCTCCTCCGCGTGCCGCCACCAGCCCTCGGCCAGGCCGAAGGTCAGCGTGTTGTAGTCGAGGCGGCTGGTCATCTCGTTGACCACCAGGATGCCGCCCGGCTTGAGCAGCGCGTGGCAGTGCCGCAGCGCGGCGGAGATCCGCAGGGTGGCGTGCAGGACGTTGCTGGCCAGGACGACCTCCATCGAACCGGGTTCGAAGCCCTGGTCCTCGGGCGCGCCCTCCACGTTGTAGCGGGCGAAGTCGACGTGGGGGCGGTCGACGCCGAAGCGCTGCCGTCCCAGTCGCAGGAACGCGGGCCCCACGTCGGTGTAGAAGTACCGCAGCCGCTCCGTCCGGTCCGCCAGGGCGTCGAGCACCGGGCCGCTGGTGCCACCGGTTCCCGCGCCCACCTCCATGACGTGGGCGTAGGAGCGCGGATAGCGCCGCAGGAACTGCCGGACGTGCTCCCGCACCCGCGCCGCGCAGAGCCGGTTGTAGAAGTCCAGCTGGACGTTGTCCCGGTAGATGGCGGAGACCAGGTCGGCGGAGCCGCCCGGGAAGAGCACCTCGTTCGCCGGCCGGTCGCCCCGCACCACCTCGACGAGCTGCGTCTGGCAGGCGACCAGCAGCGGCACGTACCCGGCGACCTCCGGGTGCTCCCGGCGCAGCGTCGCCGCCGCCGCGTCGACCGCGTCGTCCTCGGCGAGCCCGGCCGCCTCGGCGACCCGTCCGGTCACGGCGAGCCCGTCGCCCTGCCGACGCAGCAGGCCGGCGTCCGCCAGCAGGTCGAGCAGGGCGTCGCCGAGCCGCTGGTAGCCGGGGGCCACCGCGAGCCGGGCCAGGATCTCCTCCCGGCCGGCGACGGCCCCGGGGGCGGGCAGGACGCCCGCGGCGGCCAGCCGGGCCGCCAGCAGCCGCCGCCCGAAGTCCGTCACCGCCTCGAAGGAGGTACGGAACCGCGCGTGGCGTTCCTCGTCCACGTCCACGAGCGGCTGCGGCGTCGCCTCGACGTCCGGTGCGGTCACGATGCGCCCTCCAGGTGCGAGTCCGGCGGTGCCGGTCAGGTCAGGTGCGCGGCCACGGATGCCGCGGCACGGGGTACGGTCGGCCGGCCGGCGAGCTGCGCGGTCAGGTCCGCGAGCAGCTCCGCCCGCGCCGGCACGAGATAGAAGTGGTCGCCGGGGAACGCCCGCAGCCGGAAGCCGCCGGTGGTCAGTTCCGCCCAGGCGGAGACCGACTCCCGGTCGCAGGCCGGATCCCCCGTGCCGAGGTACGCCGTGATCGGCGCGGACACGCTCCGCGGCGCGCGCGGCAGGTAGCCGTGGATCAGCCGCAGGTCGGCCCGGAGTGCCGGTACGACCAGCTCCCGCAGCTTCGACGAGCGGAAGACCACCGGATCCACCTCGCCGAGCGCGGCGATCCGGACGAGGAACTCCTCGTCGTCGAGGTGGTCGGGGTGCTGGTCGATCCGGGTGACGTGCGGTGCCCCGTGCCCCGAGACGAACAGGAACTCCGGCACGACGCCGAACCGCTCCTCCAGCCGGACGGCCACCTCGTAGGCGACCGAGGCGCCCATGCTGTGGCCGAACAGGGCGAGGGGACGGTCCAGGTACCCGGTGAGCGCCTCGGTGACCCGGTCGGCGAGCACGTCCATCCGGTCGACGCACGGCTCGGAGAGCCGGTCCTGCCGGCCCGGGTAGCGGACGGCGAGCACGTCGACGGAGTCCGGCAGCCGCGCCGCCCAGGTCTGGAAGAACCCGGCCGAGCCGCCGGCGTGCGGCAGGCACACCAACCGCAGGCCCGCGTGCGCACCGCCCCGGAACACCCGCAGCCAGGGACCGCCGCCGGTCGGGCGGGGCAGGGACATCTGGGGCACTCTCCGGTCGCGCCGCTCAGTCCGACATCGCCACCAGCACCCGGCGGTCGCCCGTGTACGGGCGCCGGCCGTGCGCGGTGAGCACGTTGTCGATCAGCAGCAGGTCGCCGACCCGCCAGTCGACGTCGACCGCCGCCTCCAGGCCCCGGTCGCGGATCTGGGTGACGTACTCGTCGGGGATCGGGGAGCCGTCGGCGAAGGTCACCGACTGGGGTAGCTCGTCCGGGCCCATCACCTGGGTCATCACCCTGGCGATGTCGTCGTCCAGGCCGGCCGGGTGCCACTGGTCGGCCTGGTTGAACCACACCTCGGCCCCGGTGACCGGGTGCCGCAGGGTGGACTCCCGCAGCTGGACCACACGCAGTCCGTCGGCGGTCCACTCCCAGGTGGCGCCGGCGCCGGCGAGGAACTCCTCGACCTCGTCGCGGCTGTCGGTCTCGAAGGTCTCCCGCCAGCTCTTGCCCAGCCCCATCCCGTCGTGCAGGTTCTGCTGGTAGCGCAGGCCACCGGCGAAGTCGGCGCGCAACTGCGGGTCCAGGGAGTCGAGCCACAGCTCGGCGTCGACGACGGGGGTGGCGCCGCCGGTCTCGGCGGCGATCTGGCAGAAGAAGAGCAGCCGGGCCGGCCACTGCGCCGCGTACGACAGCTCGTTGTGCATGGAGATGGTGTACCGGGACGGGTACTCGGTGGAGGTGTAGACGTTGCGGCCCACCTTGGTGCGGGGCGAGTTGCCGTGCACGTACGCCAGTCGCCTCGGCAGCAGCAGGTCCATCACCGGGTCCAGGGTCTCCGGCCGCACCCCGAAGCCACGGAAGACGAGCGCCTTCTCGGCCGTGAGCACCTCCGCCAGGTCCAGCTCGCGCAGGTGACCGACCAGGCCCTCGGCGCTCGGCGCGCAGCCGGCGCTCTCCGGGGTGATCTCCAACGGCTTCCAGCTCGCGTGCTCGTTCATTCCGGGGCTCCTCACCGTCCCAAGCTGTGCGATCCCTCCCAGGCTCTGCCGCTCCGCTATATTCCGTCCATATCGCCGCCGTCCCGGGTCGCGCGGCCCGCCCGCTCGGCGGCCTCCGCCCGCTCCGCCTCGGCCCGGGCCCGACCGCCGAAGCCGAGCACCGCGAGCACCGCGATCACCCCCATCGCCCCGCCCACGATCAGCATGGCCTTGGTGAAGCTCGTCGAGTCGAGCAGGAAGCCCGCGAACAGCGCCCCCAGTGAGTTGGCTCCCGAGCTGAGCAGCATGACGATCGAGCCGGCCCGCCCGCGCAGGTGGTCAGGTGCGCTCTGGAGCACGTACAACATCCCGGCCACGTTGCTGATGCCGGCGCCGTAGTGGATCAACGCGAAGATCGCGCCGAGGACGACGAGTCCCGGTGCCAGCGCGAGTCCCGGTGCCAGCGCGAGCAGCGGCATCAGCACCGCCCAGGCGATGTTGACCCCCATGATGATCCGGCGGATCCCCCAGCGACTCAGGTAGAAGTTGCTGGTCATCGCGCCGGCCATGCCGAAGACGCTGTTCACCATCAGCAGCATCCCGACCGTGGCTGACGAGCCGCCCAGGTTCTTGACGATCACCACGAGGCCCAGGCCCAGCACCTGGAACAGGATGTTGCTCGCCGCGAAGAGGCCGAGGGCGCGGCGCAGGTAGAGCTGGCCCCAGACGAAGACGAAGCCCTCCCGCACCCGGGTCAGCAGGCCACCGGGCTCGTCCGCGCGCGCCTTCGGCGCCTGCAGGTCCCGCCGCACGAACAGCAGGGTGACCAGCGAGATCACGTGCATCAGCACGGCGAAGCCGAACGGCGCCCAGCGGGTCAGCGCGTACAGCCCGGCGCCGGCCGGCTGGCCGAGGATGCTGGCCGCGTTGGCCCGCGACTCGTTCGCCGCCGTCGCGGCGCCGTACCTGTCGGCCGGGACCACGTTGAACACCGCGGCGCGTTCGGCCAGGGCGTAGCAGATGCCCAGGCTGGCCTCCACGAACGCGACCGCCATCAGGTGCGGCAGCCACACCGAGTCCCGGGCCACCGCGACCGCGACACTGCCGATCGCGACGATCCGCCCGACGTTGCAGAGCACCATCGTGCGGCGCCGGTCCCAGCGGTCGACCAGCGCCCCCGCCGGCAGCTGGGTCACCAGGTTGGGCAGCAGCGCGGCGAAGGTCACCAGGCTGGCCGCCGTGGCCGAACCGGTCGACCAGAAGACCAGCAGGGTGTAGCTGATCGAGGTGGCCCGGGAACCCAGCGCGGAGACCCCGGAGCCGACCCAGAGCAGCAGGAAGTCGCGGTTGCCGGTCAGGCGCCCCGGCTGCCGGGACGTGGCCGCCGGGTGCCCGACCGCGCTCACGACGCGGACCCGGCGGGGGTGGCCCGGCACCAGTCGAGCACTGCCATCGCGCTGTAGAGCTTGTTCTCCGCCTGCTGGAAGGCGATGCTGGCCGGCCCGTCGAGCACCTCGGCGGTGACCTCCTCCCCCCGGTGCGCCGGGAGGTCGTGCATGAAGACCGCGTGCGGGCTACGCCGCCACAGCTCCCGGTCCACCTGGAACGGGGCGAAGCGCGTCCGCCAGTCGGGGTCGGGCTTGCTGGTGCCGGTGGTCTGCCACCGGGTGGTGTAGATGGCGTCCAGGTCACCCGGCAGGTCGTCCATGTGGTGCCGTTCGACGAGGTGGGCGCCGCAGCGCTGCGCCTGCTCCCGCGCGACCGCCGCGATCTCCGCCGGCAGCCCGTACCCCGCCGGGGTGCGCAGCTCCAGCTCCACGCCGGGGAAACGGGTCAGCGCCAGGGCCAGGGCGGTGGCGGTGTTGTTCGCCTCGCCCAGGTAGAGCAGCCGCAGGTGTTCGATGCGGCCGAAGCGCCGCAGCAGGGTGGTCAGGTCGGCCAGCGCCTGCGTCGGGTGCTCCTCGGCGCTCATCGCGTTGATCACGGCCATCCGGTGCTGGCGCGACCAGTCGCGCATCTCCCCCGGGTCGGCGGCGGTCCGCGCCACCAGCACGTCGAGCATGCCCGACAGCACCCGGCCGGTGTCCTCGCTGGACTCCCCGGTGTTGACCTGGAGGTCGTTCGGCCCGTACTGGATCGTCTTCGCGCCGAGCCGCAGCGCGGCCACGGTGAACGCGGTCCGGGTCCGGGTCGACGTCTTCACGAAGTAGGTGCCGACCACCCGGTCGGCCAGCGGGCTGGCGGACTCGCCGGCGGCGAACCGCGCCCCCCGGGCCACGATCGAGTAGAGGTCGTCGTCGGTCAGGTCGCGGATCGACACCAGGTGCCGCACCTGCCGGGTCGGTGGGTCGGTGACCGTGGCAAGGATGCTCGGTACGGTCGTCATCACATTTCCTCCGTCAGTGCGGTGTCGGACGCCAGCCGCGACACGACCTCGTGGCCCTGGTCGCCGTTGGTCAGCAGCACCAGCCCGGAGCCGTCGGGCACCCGGCCGGCGGTGAGCGCCTGGTAGCCGGGGATGCGGCCCCGGTGGGTGAACTCCACCCGTGCCCCGGCGGGCCCGTCGATGCGGTCCACCATGCAGCCGAGTCCGAAGACGCCGCCCGTTCCGGTGGTCAGTTGCGCCACCGCCAGCTCCCGGCTCAGCAGGGCCGGGTCGCCCCGGTACGCGAGGTGGATCTCCCTGACGAGCTGGGCCAGGTCGGTGGCGGTGGTCCAGAGGCCGGCCGCCGCCAGGTCCGTACGCACCTGCCAGCCGCCCGGGAGCGGCTCGCCCCGCTCGTCGTGCCCGACGGCCACCGGCCGGCCGGACGTCTCCGGGAAGCTCTGGTCGAAGCTGCTGCCTGTCATCCCCGCCGGTCCGAAGACCAGCTCGGCCATCAGGTCGGCGAAGGGGGTCGCGGTGACGTCCTCCATGAGCTGCTGCACCACCACGAAGTGGCTGTTGCGCTCCACGGCCACCGCGTCGGGCGCGTCGAGCGCCCGGACCGGACCGGTGGGCACGCCCCGGCCGTGCAGCACGTCCGACAGGCTCGGCACGGGGCCGCCACGCGGGTGTCCGGTGCTGCCCGTCGGGGTCAGCCCGGCGACGTGGGAGAGCAGTTGCCGCAGGCTCACCGGCCGCTCGGCCGGCAGCTGCCAGCCCTTCAGGTACGCGTTGACGTCCGTGTCGAGCTGGAGCTGGCCCCGCCCGAGAAGGACCAGTGCGCCCACCGCGGTGACCAGCTTGCTGACCGAGCCGACCTGGAAGATGGTCGCCGGGGTCACCGGGGCGTCGCCGCCGGCCGCGCGGTGCCCGGCGGCGCGGACCTCCACCACCTCGCCGTCGGCGAGCACGGCCAGCGAGGCGCCGGGCACCCGGTGGGCGGCGAGCAGCGGCTCGACGGCCGGCAGCACCGGCACGGCCCGCGCCACGCCGGCGCGTACCGCCGGATCCGCCGCTTCGACGGACGCCGCCGCCCCGGTCGGGGCGAGCGAGGCGGCCAGCTCGGCCAGGGTCCGGTCGAGCATCGCCGCCCGCAGCGTCAGCGGAACTCCGGCCTGCCGGGCCGCCGTGACCACCGGTACGACCAGCAGCGAGTGCCCGCCCAGGGCGAAGAAGCGGTCGTGCCGGCCCACCCGGTCGATCTGGAGGACCCCGGCCCAGATGTCGGCGATCTGCTGTTCCAGACCGGGGCGGGGCGGGGTGTGGTCGGCCGCCCCGGCAAGGTCCACCGGGGGCAGCGCCCGACGGTCCACCTTGCCGTTGGCGTTGAGCGGGATGGCCGGCACCGGGACGAAGACGCTCGGGACCAGGTGGCTGGGCAGCCACCGGGCACAGTGCGCGGCCAGGTCCGGCGCGTCGCCGACGTGGTAGGCCACCAGGCGGGGTCCGCCGGCGCCCGTCGACTCGACGGTCACCACCGCGTCCCGCACGCCCGGATGCGCCACCAGCACCGCCCTGACCTCGCCGGGCTCCACCCGGTGGCCCCGGATCTTCACCTGGTCGTCGACCCGGCCGAGCAGGTCGAGCTGCCCGTCCGGCAGCCAGCGGCCCAGGTCGCCGGTCCGGTACAGCCGCCCGCCGTCCGCGCCGAACGGATCGGGCACGAACCGGTCGGCGGTCAGGTCCGGCCGGCCGGCGTACCCCCGGGCGAGGCCGGGGCCGCCGAGGTGGACGTGGCCGACCACGCCCACCGGCACCGGTTGCAGGTCGGCGTCGAGGACGTACGTGCGCATCCCGGCCATCGGCCGGCCGATCGGCGCGACGTCGGCCGGCAGCGGCCCGGTGACCGGGTACCGGCTGACGGCCACGGTCGCCTCCGTCGGCCCGTACTCGTTGAGCAGCACGCTGCCCGGTGCGAGTGCGTGCCAGCGGTCGCAGACCTGCCGGGTCAGCGCCTCGCCGCCCAGGACCAGCAGCGGGGTCAGGGCCGCCGCCTGCTGCGCGTCGAGCTGGCGGGTCAGCAGGTCGAGGTGGCCGGGGGTCAGCTTGACGAAGCTGAACGGGCCGGCGTCGGCGAGCCTCGGGCCCAGCTCGTCCAGGCCGGCGTCGGGCGGCAGCAGCCACAGCCGCTGCCCGGTGACCAGCGGCGCCCAGATGCTGGTCACCACCATGTCGTACGCGACCGACGAGAAGAGCGCGGCGCCGCCGGTGCGGTCCCCGATCAGCTCCTCGGCCGCCCAGCCGAGATAGTTGGCGAGGCTGCCGTGGGTGATCTGCACGCCGTTCGGCCGGCCGGTCGAGCCGGAGGTGAAGATGACGTACGCGAGGTGGCCCGGGTCGGGGCGGCCGGCCGGCGGGTCGGCGGGCAGCGCGGCGATCCGCTCGGCGTCGCGGTCGAGCAGCACCAGCTCGACGCCGGTGAGCCGGTCGGCGTGGCCAGTCGAGGTCACCACCACCGTCGCCCCGGCGTCGGCGAGCATCGCGGCGACCCGCTCGGCCGGGTGCCCCGGGTCGATCGGCAGGTACGCGCCGCCGGCCCGCCACACCCCGAGCAGTGCGGCGACGAGGTCGACGCCCCGGTCCAGCAGCACCCCGACGACCCGCTCCGGGCCGATCCCCGCCCCGCGCAGGTGGTGGCCGATCCGGTTGGCCGCCGCGTCCAGCTCGGCGTAGGTCGTACCGTCGACGGCCTCCGCGTCGGGGGTGGCGGCGGCCCGCGCCGCGACCCGGTCCGGGACCAGGTCGACGCATTCCGGCGCGGCCGAGGCGTTCCAGCCCACCAGCACGTCGTGCCGCTCCCCGACGGGCAGGTACGCCGCCCGGGGGTCGCCGTCGGGGTCGGCCACCATGGCCTCCAGCACCAGCCGGTACATGCCGCCCAGCCGCGCGGCGTCGGCCCGGCCCATGGCGTGGCTGTCGGTGCTCAGTTCGAGCCGGCCGGCGCCCGCGGCGACGGCGAGCGCGAACTCGGAGGTGCTCGCGCCGATCCGCTCCACGGGCGCGGTGCGCCCGGCGTCGACCTCGGTGAAGTCGAGGTAACTGAAGTAGACGTCGGTGAGGCCGGCGCCCCGGCCGGGGGTGCGGATGGCCGGCGCCGGGTAGCGCCGGTGCGGCCACAGGTCGGCCTCGCGGGCGTGCACCCGCTGGATTAGTTCGCGCCAGCTGCCCGCCGTCCGGTCGTGCGGGAACGGCAGGGTGTTCAGCGACATGGCGTAGACCCGCTCGCTGCCCACCACGTCCGGCCGGGTGTTGCAGACCAGCCCGCTGTAGAAGGCCGGCTCGTCGGTGAGCTGGCTGAGCACCTTCAGGTGCGCGGCGTGCAGCACCGCCTTGAGCGAGACCCGGGCCGCCGAGGCCAGGGCCCGCAGCCGCGGCTCCAGGTCCGCGTAGGACACCACCTCGGTGTACGGCTCCCGGGTGGCCGGCGCGGGCGGCGCCCACGCGGCGGGGAGCAGGAACCTCGGGTGCCGCTCGACCACGTCCTGCCAGTACCGCTGGTCGGCCGCCGAGTCCAGGGCGCGCAGCTCACCGGCGACGAAGTCGGCGAAGCGCACCCCGGGCGGGGCGGCGACCTCGGGCTCCGCGCCCGCCCGCCGCGCCTGGTACCGGTCCAGGATCTCCATCACCAGGGCGTGCAGGCTCCAGCCCTCGATGATGACGTGGCAGATGGTGAGCACCAGCCGCCAACTCCGGTCGGTCTCCAGGCACACGGTGAACCGCAGCAGTGGCGCCCGCTCGACGTCGAACAGCTCGGCGTACTCCTCGCCGACGAGCCGGCGCACCAGGGCCGTCCGGTCCGCCTCGGCCAGCCCCCGCAGGTCGCGGGTTCCGACCGGGACGTCCACGGCGCGGTGCACCAGCTGCATCGGCACCGAGTAGCCGCCCGTGTCCACCGACGTACGCAGCACGTCGTGCCGGGCCACCACCTCGGCGACGGCGGTCCGCAGCGTCGCCAGGTCGAACGGCTCGTCGTCGGGGATCAGGAACGAGACGACGTTGTGGTAGTGGTTCTGGCCGTTGTCGGCCAGCATCTCCAGCAGCATCCCCAGCTGCACCCGCGACAGCGGGTACGCGTCGTCCAGCCCGGCCGGCAGCAGCGGCAGGTCGGCGGGGGCGACCAGCTCGAAGGGCTCGACGGGGCGGTCGGTCGGCGCCGGCGCGTCCCGGCTCGCCAGCACCTCGCCCAGCGCCCGGACGCTCGGGTGCCGGAAGATGTCCGCGACCGTCACGTCCAGCCCGGCCGCGCGCATCGTGCCGGCCAGCACCAGCGCCGTGATGGAGTGCCCGCCGAGGTCGAAGAAGCCGTCGGTGACGCCGACCGCCGGCAGGCCCAGCACGTCGGCCCAGACGGCGGCCACCCGCTCCTCCAGCGGACCGGCCGGGGCGACGAAGTCCCGGCCCGCCGACGTCGCGCCCGTGGGGGCGGGCAGCGCCCGCCGGTCCAGCTTGCCGCTGTTGTTGCGCGGCAACTGCTCCAGCAGCACGAACGCCGACGGGACCATGTACTCCGGCAGGCTGCGCCCCAGCCACTCGCGCAGCGCGGCGACCTGCGGCGGCTCCCCGCCGCCGGCCACCAGGTACGCGGTCAGCCGGGGGTCGGCCGGGTCGTCCGCGCGCAGCACGACGACCGCCTCCGCGACACCGGGCAGCGCGGTCAGCGCCGCCTCGATCTCGCCCGGCTCGATCCGGTAGCCCCGCAGCTTCACCTGGTCGTCGAGGCGGCCGAGGAACTCCACGCTGCCGTCGGGCAGCCGGGTGGCCAGGTCTCCCGTGCGGTACATCCGGCTGCCGGCCGGGCCGTACGGGTCGGGCAGGAACCGCCGGGCGGTCAGCTCGGGCTGGTTGAGGTAGCCGCGGGCCACCCCGTGCCCGGCCAGGTACACCTCGCCGGGCACCCCGATGGGCGCCGGGTGGCCGTACTGGTCGAGCACGTACATCCGCACGCCGGACAGCGGCCGGCCGATGCGGCTGCCCACCCCGGGCGCCAGGTCGGCCCGGGTGATCCGGTGGTAGGTGGAGTAGACGGTGGTCTCGGTGATCCCGTACATGTTGACCAGCGCCGTGCGGGCCAGCCCGAGGCGGGACGCCCACGGGGCGAGGTCGGCGAAGTCGAGCTTCTCCCCCGCGATCACCACGGCGCGCAGCGACAGCTCCCGGATCCCGGGGGCGTCCTCGGCGGCGAGCCGGACCAGCCCGCGCAGCGCCGTCGGGGTCTGCGCCAGCATGGTGACCCGCTGCGCGACCAGCAGGTCCAGCAGGTCCTGCGGCACGCGGGCCACCTCGCGGGGCACCACCACCAGCCGGCTACCGTGCAGCAGCGCGCCCCACAACTCCCAGACGGAGACGTCGAAGGCGTACGAGTGGAACAGCGCCCACACGTCGGTCTCGTCCACCGCGTAGTGCTCCTGCGCGGCGTCGAGCAGGCGCAGCACGTTGGCGTCGCTCACGCAGACGCCCTTGGGCCGGCCGGTCGAGCCGGAGGTGTAGATGACGTAGACGAGGTCGTCGGGGTCACGGGCGATCCCCGGGTCGGTCTCCGGGTGCCCGGCCAGGTCGCCGGAGTCCAGCAGCACCCGCCGCCCGTCGAAGCCGGCGAGCACCTCCGCCTGCGCGGAGGTCGTCACCACGGTCCGCGCCCCGGCGTCGGCCAGCATGTAGCCGAGCCGCTCGGCGGGCTGGGCCGGGTCCAGCGGCAGGTACGCCGCCCCCGCCTTGAGCACGCCGAGCAGCGCGGGCACCAGATCCGCGTCCCGGTCGAGGCAGACCCCGACGACGGTCTCCCGGCCGGCGCCGGCCGCGCGCAGGTGGTGCGCCAGCCGGTTGGCGGCGGCGTCGACCTGGGCGTACGTCAGCTCGACCGCGCCGGCCACCACGGCCACCGCGTGCGGATCGCGGGCCAGCTGGGCCTGGAACAGCTCGACCATGGTGCCCGTGACCGGCTCGTCCGCGCCCTGGTCGGTGACGCCGAGCAGCCGGTCCCGCTCGCCCCCGGGCACGCAGACGGCCTGGCAGTCGCCGTCGGGGTCGGCGACCATCGCCTCCAGCACCGCCCGGTACATGCCGGCGATCCGGTCCAGGTTGGCCTGGCTGACCAGCCCCGTCCGGGCGGAGAGCGCGTAGCGGCCCCGCTGGGCGAAGCAGGAGAGGTCGAACTCGGTGGCGCCCTCGCCGGCGGCGCCGGTGACCACCGGCCCGGATCCGTCGCCGCCCTGCGTCGCGCGGGTGAAGTCCTGGTAGTTGAACAGGACGTGCAGCAGCCGGTGGCCGGCCTCGCGCTGCATCTCGGCCAGCGGGAACCGCCGGTGCGGCCACAGCGCGACCTCCCGGTCGAACACCGCCGCGACGAGGTCCCGCCAGGTGCGGGCCGACCGGTCGTACGGGAACGGCACCGTGTTGAGGTACATGCCGTGCACCTCGTCGGCGCCGAGCACCTCGGGCCGGGCGTCGCAGACGAGGCCGGCGTGGAAGCCCGGCTCGCCGGTGAGCTGGGCGAGCACCTTCAGGTGGGCGGCGTGCAGCACGGCCTTCACCGACACGTCGGTGTCGCGGGCGAGGGCGCGCAGCGCCTCGTCCAGGTCGGCGAAGTCGACCGTGGCGTCCACCGTGGCGTCCGGCGCGTCCGGCTCGCCCCAGCCGGCGGGCAGGGTGAACGGGGCACGCCCGTCCCACACCGACCGCCAGTGTTCCCGGTCGGCGGTCGACTCCAGCGCGGCGATCTCGGCGGCGATGAAGTCGGCGTAGCGCACGGCCGGCACGGCGGCCGGCGCCGGGGTGCGGCCGTCGGCCAGCTCGGCGTAGCGGTCGAGCACCTCGGTGACCAGCCGCGCGCTGCTCCAGCCCTCGGTGACGGTGTGGGAGATGGTGAAGGTGAACCACCAGCTCTCGTCGCTGTCCACGTGCGCCGTGACCCGCAGCAGCGGCGCGGTGGCGACGTCGAACGGGCGGGCCCGCTCGGCGGCGACGAACTCCGCGAAGAGCGTGGCGTGCCGCTCGGCCGGGACGCCCCGGCCGTCCTCGACGCGCACGTCGGGTTCGGCGTCGGCGTGCACGAGCTGCATCGGCACCGAGTAGCCGACCAGGTCGAACGACGTGCGCAGGATCTCGTGCCGGGCCACCACGGCGCGGACCGCGCCGCGCAGCGCCCCGGCGTCGAACGGCCGCCCGTCGCGCACCTGGTGGGCCAGGACGCTGTGGTAGACCGCGCGGTCGCCGCTGACGGCCGACTCCACCAGCATGCCGAGCTGGGTGCGCGACGCCGGGTAGGCGTCGACCAGGCCGGCGGGCAGCTTGGCGCGGTCGGCGTCGCCGAGCAGCGCGTACGGGGCGACCGGGCGGAACTCGTCGGTGTCGGCGTCGGTCAGCGCGGCGGCCAGCCGGCGTACGGTGCGGTGGGCGAAGACGTCCCGCACGCTGGTGGGGTGCCCGGCGGCGCGCAGCGTGCCGACGAGGGTGACCGCGAGCATCGAGTCGCCGCCGAGGTCGAAGAAGCTGTCGGTGACGCCGACCCGGGCCACGCCGAGCACCCGCGCCCAGATCCCGGCGATCTCCTCCTCCACGTCACCGGTCGGGGCCTGGTAGTCCCCGGTGGCGTACGCGCCGGTGCCGGGGGCCGGGAGCTGGCGCCGGTCGACCTTGCCGTTCGGGTCCTTCGGGATGGCGTCGAGGGTGACGTAGGCGGCCGGCACCATCGCCTCGGGCAGCGCGGCGAGCAGCCGCTCCCGCAGCCCGGACGGAGCCGGCGCGTCGCCGGGGGTCGGCAGCACGTACCCGACGAGGGTGCGGCGGCCGTCGTGCTCGCGGACGGCGGCGACCGCGTCGGCCACGCCGGGGCAGGCCCGCAGGGCCGTCTCGATCTCACCCAGCTCGATGCGTACGCCGTGCAGCTTCACCTGGGAGTCGAGCCGGCCCAGGAAGTCGACGGTGCCGTCCGGCCGCCACGCCGCCGCGTCCCCGGTGCGGTACAGCCGGGACCCGGGCGGCCCGTACGGGTCCGGCACGAACTTCCCGGCGGTCAGTCCGGGCCGCCCGAGGTAGCCCCGGGCCAGCCCCGTCCCGCCGACGCACAGCTCGCCGGGCACGCCGACCGGCACGGGGTCGAGCCGCTCGTCGAGGACGTACAGCCGCAGGTTCGGGTGCGGGGTGCCGAGCGGCACCCGGGACAGCCCCGCCAGGGCGTCGGCGGTGCATTGCCAGCTGCTCACGTCGACGGTGGCCTCGGCCGGGCCGTACGTGTTGTGCAGCTCGCAGCCGGGCAGCGCGGCCAGGAGCGCCCGCGCCACGTCGACGCCGATCTCCTCGCCGCCCACCGCCACCGACCGCAGCGACCGGCACCCGGCCAGCCCTTCGGCGAGCAGCGCCGGCAGCATCGACGGCACGAAGTGGACGGTGGTGACGCCCTCGCGGGCCATCAGCTCGCACAGGTACGCGGGGTCGCGGTGCCCGCCGGGGCGGGCCACCACGATCCGGGCGCCCGCCGACAGGGCCGCGTAGACCTCGCCCGGCGAGACGTCGAAGCCGATCTCGGTCTTCTGGAGCACGACGGCGTCGGAGTCCAGCCGGTAGACCCGCGCGCCGACGTGCCCGGTGCGGTTGACCAGGGCCCGGTGCGACAGCAGCGAGCCCTTGGGGCGGCCGGTGGAGCCCGAGGTGTAGATGACGACGCTGCCGTTGTCGGGGTCCGTCAGCGGCTCCGGGTCGGTCGGCGGCCGGTCGGCCCAGGCGTCCGGCTCGTCGAGCAGCACCACCGTGGCGTCGACCGGCGGCAGCTGCGCCCGCAGCTCGGCGGTGGTCAGCAGCACCGGGGCCGCCGCGTCGGTGAGCATGAACGCCAACCGCTCCGCCGGGTACGACGGATCCAACGGCAGGTACACCCCACCCGCCTTGTGCACCGCCAACATCGCCACGACCTGCTCCACCGACCGGTGCGCGCACACCCCGACCAGCACCTCCGGTCCCACCCCCAGCGCCCGCAGGTGGTGCGCCAACCGGTTCGCCCGGCCGTTGAGCTGCCCGTACGAGAACGACACGCCCTCGGCCGTGATGGCCACGGCGTCCGGCCGCCGTGCGGCCTGCGCCTCGAACGCCGCCGGCACGTACCCGCCGACCTCGACCGTGCGGCCCGGGGCGAACCGGGCGATCTCCTCGCGCTCCCCGGCCGGCAGGCGCGGTGCCGCCGCGTCGCCCTCGGGGTCGGCCACCATCGCCGTCAGCACCTCGCGGAACATCGCCCCGATCCGCACCAGGGCGGCCGGGTCGGCGGTCCGGCTGTCGCTGACCAGGCGGAGGGTGCCGCCGCCCGCCCCGACCGACAGGCCGAACTCGGTGGCCCCGGGCCCGCCGACCTCGACGAGGTCCGTGCCGGGCGCCCCGGCCGCCGCGCCGCCGCCGTCCTGCCGGGTCTCCACGTAGCCGAAGACGACGTCGATCGGCCGGGACCCGGCGTCGGCCAGCCGCGCCACGGCCGGCAGCGGGTAGCGCCGGTGCGGCCACAGCTCCACCTCGCGGTCGAAGACCGAGCGCACCAGCTCCCGCCACGTCCCCGCCGCGCGGGCGTGCGGGAACGGCAGCACGTTGATGTACATCCCGTGCACCCGCTCCGCGCCCCGCACCTCGGGCCGCGCGTCGCACACCAGGCCCGTGTAGAAGGCGGACCCGCTGGTGAGCTGGCTCATCACCTTCAGGTGCGCGGCGTGCAGCACCGCCTTGACCGAGGTGTTGGTGTCGCTGGCGAGCCGCCGGAGCGCCGCGTCCAGGTCGTTGACGTCCACCGTGTACCGGCAGACCGCTGCCGCGCCGGACCGGTCGCCGAAGGCGTCCGGGAGGGTGAGCTTGGGCCGCCCGGTCACCACCGCCCGCCAGTGCGCGGCGGTCTCCGGCGAGCGCAGCGCCGCCAGCTCGCCGGCGACGTGGTCGGCGTACCGGACGGCGGGGGGCTCGTCCTGCCTCGGCGCCTCGCCGCGGCTGCGCCGGGCGTACTCGCCGAGCAGCTCGGCGAGCAGGGCGTTGAGGTCCCAGCCGCCGGTCACCAGGTGACTCACGGCGAGGGTCAGCCACCAGGCCCCGCCGCCGTCGGCGTGCGCGGCGACCCGCAGCAGCGGGGCCTCCGAGTCCAGGTCGAAGGGGGTACGCCGCTCGGCGGCCAGGCGCTCGGCGTGATCAGCGGCCGGGTGCACGGCGACCGGCACGGCGACGCTCGCGCGCACCAGCTGCATCGGCACCGAGTAGCCGGTCAGGTCGACCGAGGTGCGCAGCGTCTCGTGCCGGGCGACCAGCGCGTCGACCGTCGCCTGGAGCGCGCGGGCGTCGAACGGCCGCCCGTCGTCGACCCGGATCGACTGCACGATGTGGTACAGCGACCGCTCCGGGTCCTTCTGGATCTCCACGGCCATGCCGACCTGCGCCTGCGTCGCCGGGTACGCGTCGACCAGCCCGGCCGGCAGCCTGGCCCGGTCGGCGGCGTCGATCAGCGCGTACGGCTCGACGGGGCGAAAGGCCCCCTCCTTGGGGGTGTCGGCCTCGGCGAGCGCGGTGACCAGGCGGCGGATCGTGCGGTGCGCGAAGATGTCCCGCACGGTGACGTCGTGGCCGGCGGCACGCAGCGACCCGACCAGGGTCACCGCGGTCATCGAGTCGCCGCCGAGGTCGAAGAAGCTCTCGGTGACGCTGACCCGGTCGAGGTCGAGCACCCACGACCAGACGCCGGCCATCGCCGACTCCACCGGACCGTTGGGCCGCTCGTAGCGGCCCCGGGCGTAGGACCGCGCGTCCGGCGCCGGCAGTTGCCGCCGGTCGACCTTGCCGTGCGGGTCCACGGGGACGGCGTCGATCGTGACGTACGCGGCCGGCACCGTCGCCTCGGGCAGCTCGGCCAGCAGGCGCTCCCGCAGCTCACCGGGGGTGGGCGCGGGTCCGCCGTCGGTGACGAGGTAGCCGACCAGGGTGCGCCGGCCGTCCTGCTCGCGGACGGCGGCGACCGCGTCGGTCACCCCGGGGCAGCCGCGCAGGGCCGTCTCGATCTCCCCCAGTTCGATGCGTACGCCGTGCAGCTTCACCTGCGAGTCGATGCGCCCCAGGAAGTCGACGGTGCCGTCGGGCCGCCACGCCGCCGCGTCCCCGGTGCGGTACAGCCGCGATCCGGGCGCGCCGTACGGGTCCGGCACGAACCGCTGCGCGGTCGTTCCGGGCGCCCCGAGGTAGCCCCGGGCCAGCCCGGTCCCGCCGATGCACAGCTCGCCGCGCACCCCGACCGGCACCGGTTGCAGGTGCTCGTCGAGCACCCGGACGGTGAGGTTGGTGAACGGGGTTCCGAGCGGCACCCGGGTCAGCCCGGCCAGGGCGTCGGCGGTGCAGAGCCAGCTCGTGACGTCGACGGTGGTCTCGGCCGGGCCGTACGTGTTGTGCAGCTCGCAGCCGGGCAGCACGGCCAGGAACGCCCGCGCCACGTCGACGGCGATCTCCTCGCCGCCGACGGCCACCGACCGCAGCGACCGGCAGCCGCCGATCCCCTCGGCCAGCAGCGCCGACAGCATGCTCGGCACCAGCTCGACGGCGGTGACGCCCTCGCGGACGATCAGCTCCCGCAGGTATGCGGGGTCGCGGTGCCCGCCGGGGCGGGCCACCACGATCCGGGCGCCCGCCGACAGGGCCGCGTAGACCTCGGCCGGGGAGACGTCGAAGCCGATCTCGGTCTTCTGGAGCAGCACGGCTTCCTCGTCGAGGCGGTTGATCCGCCGGCCGGCGTACGCGGAGCGGTTGACCAGCGCCCGGTGCGGCACGAGGACGCCCTTGGGCTGGCCGGTCGAGCCGGAGGTGTAGATGACGTAGCAGCCGCTGTCGGCGTGGGTGGCCGGCTCGGGGTCGGTGGCCGGCTGGCCCGCCCAGGCGTCCGGCTCGTCGAGCAGCACGGTGGTCGCCGCGCCCGCCGGGAGCTGGCCGCGCAGCTCGGCGGTGGTGAGCAGCACCGGGGCCGCCGCGTCGGTGAGCATGAACGCCAACCGCTCCGCCGGGTACGACGGATCCAACGGCAGGTACACCCCACCCGCCTTGTGCACCGCCAACATCCCCACGACCTGCTCCACCGACCGGTGCGCACACACCCCGACCAGCACCTCCGGCCCCACCCCCAGCCCCCGCAGGTGGTGCGCCAACCGGTTGGCCCGGGCGTTCAGGTCCCGGTAGCTGACGCGGGTGCCGTCGCAGGTGATGGCCACCGCGTCCGGCCGCCGCGCGGCCTGCGCCTCGAACGCCGCCGGGGCGTACCCGCCGACCTCGGCGGTGCCGCCGGACGACCAGCCCTCGACCTCGTCGCGTTCCGCCGCCGGAAGGCGGACGGCGACCGCGTCGCCCTCGGGGTCGGCCACCATCGCCGTCAGCACCTCGCGGAACATCGCCCCCACCCGGGCCAGCGCGGCGGGACCGAAGACGTGGCTGTCGCCGACCAGGTCGAGGAAGCCGCCGGCGGCGGTCACCTGGAGGGCGAACTCGGTGCCGCCCTCCCCGGCGATGGCCTCGAAGTCGACGGACTCGTCGGCGACCGCCCCGGCCCGGCGGAACTCGGTGTAGTCGAAGACGACGTCGATCGGACGGGACCCGGCGCCGGCCATCCGCTGCACCGCCGGCAGCGGGTACCGCCGGTGCGGCCACAGCTCCACCTCGCGGTCGAAGACCGACCGCACCAGCTCCCGCCACGTGCCGGCACCCCGGGCGTGCGCGAACGGCAGCACGTTGATGTACATGCCGTGCACCCGCTCGGCGCCCCGCACCTCGGGCCGCGCGTCGCACACCAGGCCCGTGTAGAACCGCCCCTGGTCGGTGAGCTGGCTCATCACCTTCAGGTGCGCGGCGTGCAGCACCGACTTGGGCGACACGTCGAGGGTCGACGCGAGCGCCCGCAGCTTGGGCTCCAGGTCCTGGTAGCTGACCCGGGTCCGCAGGCTCTCGCGCGGGCCGTCGGTGCGGCCCCAGCCGTCCGGCGTGGTGAAGCCGGCGTACGTGTCGACGACGCCCCGCCAGTACGCCTCGTCCTCGCCGCCCTTCAGCGCGGCCAGTTCGGCGGCGACGAAGTCGGCGTACCGGACGGCGGTCGGCTCCGGCGACTCGGGCACCATACCGGCGCTGCGCCGCTCGTAGCAGCCGATCAGCTCGACCAGGAGGGTGTTCAGGTCCCAGCCGCCGGTGACCAGGTGGCTGACGGCGACGGTGAGCCACCAGCCCCGCTCGTCGGTGCGGTGGGCGGCGACCCGCAGCAGCGGCGCCGGCTGGTCCAGCGCGAAGGGCCGCGCCCGCTCCGCGTCGACGTACGCCCGCAGCCGCGCCTCGACGTCGTCGCCGGTCAGCTCCGTCACCCGTACGTCGACGGGCGCCTCGGCGTGCACCAGCTGCATCGGCACCGTGTAGCCGGTCAGGTCGAACGAGGTACGCAGCGTCTCGTGCCGGCCGACCACGTCCCGCACGGCGGCCCGCAGCGCGTCGGCCGAGAAGGGCCGTCCACTGTGCACCCGGAAGCAGCGCACGATGTGGTAGAGCGACTTGCCGGGGTCCTTCTGGATCTCCACGGCCATGCCGACCTGCGCCTGCACGGCCGGGTAGGCGTCCACGAGGCCGGCGGGCAGGGCGGCCCGGTCGGCGGCGGGCAGCAGGGAGAAGGGCGCGACGGCCTGGAAGGCCGGCGCTGCCGGGGCGGCGTCCTTGGCGGAGAGGTGCCCGGCCAGGGCGGCGACCGTGCGGTGCAGGAAGACGTCCCGGACGGCCACCCCGAAGCCGGCCGCCCGCAGCGCGCCGACCAGGGCGACCGCGCGCAGCGAGTCGCCGCCGAGGTCGAAGAAGCTCTCCCGGGTGCTGACCTGTTCGAGGTTGAGCACCTGGCCCCAGATCCCGGCGAGCTGGGTCTCCAGCTCGGTCTCCGGGGCGACGTGTGCCCGCTCGACGGGCACCGCCGCCTCCCACAGGGCGGCGCGGTCGACCTTGCCGTTGGCGTTGAGCGGGATCGCCTCCACGGCGACGAACTCGGCCGGGATCATGTACTCCGGCAGGTGCTCCGCGCACCGCGTGCGGATCCGGTCCAGCAGGCCGGGGGTTGCCGCCGTGGCCGGGCGGTAGAACGCCACCAGCCGGGCGTCGCCCTCGGCGGCCGAGCCGGAGACCAGGGCGACCGCGTCGGCCACGCCGTCGGTGCCCTCCAGGACCGTCTCGATCTCGCCGAGTTCGATGCGGTAGCCGCGGATCTTCACCTGGTGGTCCACGCGGCCGACGAACTCCACCGCCCCGTCGGGCAGCCGCCGCACCAGGTCGCCGGTGCGGTACATCCGCGCCCCGGCCGTGGCTCCAGCGGCGGCTGCGGTTCCGGCTCCGGCGGCTGCTGCGGTCCCAGCAGCGGCTGCGGTTCCGGGTGCTGCGGTTCCGGGTGCGGCGGCGAACGGGTCGGGCACGAACCGCTCCGCCGTCAACGCCGGCTGACCCGCATAACCACGGGCCACGCCCACGCCACCCACGTACAGCTCACCGACCACACCCACCGGAGCCA
>NZ_SLVT01000015.1:0-187950 GCF_004345505.1 Micromonospora sp. CNZ303
GCCGATGGTACTGCACTCGGGAGGGTGTGGGAGAGTAGGACACCGCCGGACAATCTTTCAGTTCAGGGCCACCCTTCGGGGTGGCCCTGAACTGCGTTACGGCCCATTTTGGGGCTCACGAGCAGCCACCCGCCGCGCTCCGCCGCCGCCAACCCCGCTGACGCCCCACTTACCGGAGCAGCTTGCCGAGGGGTACACCGACTCACGGCGGCACGCACTCAGCGGGACCAACGACCACGGCGAGAGCCCCGACATTTCTGGTGGCGACGGGCGGTCAGGTTCGCCCGACCTAATTCGCCCCGAGCCCCATGCGGCCGCGCGGCGGTTGGCCGGTGACCTGCTCACGGCCCTGCCGGTCGCTGCCAACCAGCGCGGGTGGCCCCAGGTCGTTCGCCGGGTGGGGACCGGCTTGGCCTTCCCCGACAGCCGCGACCACGTCAACTCGGCACCTACGAGGGCCGTGACGCGGTGCGCGTACGACATGGGGAAGCCCCGCCGGCGACGTCGCCGGCGGGGCTTCCCTGAGCGGTAGTCAGGCGGCCGTCAGGACGGCTCGCGACCGCAGATGAAGCGCGGCTCGGCGGAGTAGCGCCAGGTGAACTTCTCCCGCTTCACGACCTTGCCGTCCTTCTTGAACACCCGGTAGGCGTCCTGGGTGAAGCCCTGGCTGCCGCCGGCCGGGATGCAGGTGGGGCCGGGCTCCAGGTAGACCGTCTTCGGCTGGGTGATGTTGCGGCGCGGGGTGTACTCGGTCTTCACGCTGTCCCAGATCTTCGTGCTCCAGATCGACACGGTGATCGAACTCGACGTGTAGGAGGTGTCGATCAGCACGCCGTGCTCGGTGTTGTTGCGGAACTTGAAGTCCAGGTCCGGCCAGAAGATGGTCGACTCGATGACCGCCGGGTAGCGGCTGAACCAGTACGAGTGCGGCTTGTGCTCGACGTCCTCCAGCCCGGCGTAGTACGTCGCGTTGAACAGCGTCGTGGTGAACTGCGAGGTGCCGCCGCCCACCCCCGGGACCAGCTTGCCGTCGAGGATGACCGGGGCGTCCCGGTAGCCCTGGGCGTAGCCGCGCTCGCCGGTGTGCCCGTTGAGGGAGAACGTCTCGCCGGGCAGCACCACCGTGCCGTCCACGTCCTTCGCGATCGTGACGATGTTCTGGCTGCGCGGCGAGGAGAGCCCACCGGTGAAGTGTGTGGTGAAGGTGGAGACCCGCTCCTTGATGCCCAACCCGCCCAGCTTCGCCGCGGTCAGCTCCGGCTCCGCCGGCTTCAGCTCGCCGGTGACCTTCCGGTCGTCCGCCCTCGGCAGGACGGCGAGCAGGTCGCGGCCGAGGGCCGCACTGTCGAGCTGCTGCCCGGGCTTGCCGTCGACGACCTTCGGCTTGCCGCCGGAGATGGTCATCCGGGCATCCCTCGGCGGCACCTCGATCGCGGCGAGGTCGTCGCCGAGCGCGGCCCGCAGCCGCTTCACGTCGACCTGCGGGGTCAGCTTGCCGGCCTTGTCGGCGGTGAACCGCAGGCTCCGCGCGATCGCCTTCGGCGGGATCTGCACCGAGCCCTTGCCGGTGGTCAGCGTGACCGGGGCGGCGACGGCCGGCTTCGCCAGCTCGGCGACCAGCCGGTCCACCTCCTCGGCGGTGGTCGCCGGGTGGGACTCGACCAGCGGCACGGTCACCGGCTGGCCGGCGAGCCAGCCCTCCCGCACCACCTGCGCGGAGCGTTCCGGATCGAGGGCGAGGCTCGGCTTCGGGTGCACCGCCTTCGGCGTGGTGCCCTTCCAGGTGATCGCCGGCATGGTCATCTTCCGGCCCTGGTCGCCGACGACCTTCTCGAGGGCGGCGTCGAGCCGGGCGGCGTCCACGGTCACCACCGGCTGCACCGCCCGGGACCCCACGAGCCGGTCGACGGCGTGCGCGTCGGCCTCGGCCGCCGCCGCCACGGTGGCGTCGACATCGACCGCCAGGCCGACGGTGGCCGAGTCGATCGTGGCGGTCCGCTCGCCGACGCGTACCGACAGCGGGGCGTTGAGCGCGGCGGCGCGGCGTTCGAGCTCCGTCCGCAACTCCCGGGCGGCGTCCGCGCGGCTCCGGCCGCCCAGCTCCGCGCCGAGCACCGTCGTCCCGCGCGGCACGTCACCGGCATACGCGTAGGCGCCCGCCCCCGCCACGGAGGCCAGCACCGCCGTGGCGGCCCCGGCGGCCAGCAGCAGGCGGACCCGGCGGGACCGTGACCCGCCCGGTCCGCCCGCCGGCGCGACCGGCTCCGGCTCGTCACCGGGCCAGGTCACAGCCTTGACCTGCACGGTGGGCCGGTCGTCGGCGGGTGGAGTCTTCTCGCCGTACAGCGTCACGGTCACCTCGATCGGACGTACCACAACGGGGGAGCGCGCCTCCTCCCGGAAGACACCTACGGTAACCGGCGCCCCGGCGGGGCGGGAGTCAGCGCCCCACCCGTCGCTCGCGGCGTGTCGCCCGGCGTGTCGGGGGACACCGGCCGGTGGCCGGGCGGGGCGGCGGGCATGGCACGGTAGGGAACATGGGAGCGGACGAGGCGGTCCTGGCGTACGGGGGCGGTTGGCTGGACCGGGCGGGGGAGCTGCGTGCCGACCCGGAGCGGCTCGCCGCCCTGCTGGCGGACCCGGCGAGCACCCTGCTGCCGCTCTGGCGGGACCGCTGCCTGGTCGCGGGGGACGTGCCGGTGCGGCTGACCGGGGAACGGGCGGCCAAGGCGCTCACCGTCGCCGACGAGACCGTCTTCCTGGGCATGGACGAGGGCTCGGCCGTCTTCGCCGTCGACCTCTCCGGGCTGCCCGAGGCCGCCGCCGTCGAGGTGGCGGCGGCGGGCGCCGCCGTGGACGTCCGGGCGCTGGTCGGCCGGCTCGACCCGGCCGGGGCGGCCGTCCAGGCGTACGCGCGGGGGCTGCTGCACTGGCACCGGCAGCAGCGCTTCTGCGGCACGTGCGGGGCGTCGACCGTCGCCCGGGGCGGCGGACACGTCCGGTCGTGCGCGCGGGCGGACTGCGGCCGGCTCCTCTTTCCCCGGATCGAGCCGGCCGTCATCGTGCTGATCGAGGCGCCCGGCGTCCCCGACCGTTGCCTGCTGGCCCGGCATGCGGGCGCGCCCGAGGGGGCGTACTCGACGCTCGCCGGCTTCGTAGAGGTGGGCGAGAGCCTGGAGGACGCCGTCCGGCGGGAGATGGCGGAGGAGGCCGGGGTGACGGTGACCGACCTGGCGTACGTGGGCTCGCAGGCGTGGCCGTTCCCGGCCGGCCTGATGGTGGGCTTCCGGGCCACCTCCGCGTCCGAGGAGGTGCGGGTGGACGGCGAGGAGCTGCTGGAGGCGCGCTGGTTCACCCGGGACGAGCTGCGCGAGCGGGCGGCCGCCGGACGGCCGCTGGGCCGCGCCGACTCGATCGACCACCACCTGCTGCACTCCTGGCTGACGGCCGGGGCCTGACCTGGCCAGCTCCCCCAGCGCGCCGTGCCCACCGCCGGTGTTTCAGCGGACGAGCACGGCGACGGGCGCGGACGGCGTGCCGGTGTCGATGCCGTCGGTGGCGGCGACCCGGAACTCGTAGCGGTGCCCACGGACCAGCAGCACGGCGGTGAAGTCCGTTCCACCCACCGGCACCGGGTCCGTCCGCCATTCCCCGCCGGCCGTGACGTCGCGGACCTGGACGCGGTAGGCGAGGCCCGGCCCCGCCGGACGCCAGCTCAGTCGCGCCTCGCCGTTGCCGGCCGCCGTCGCCGCCAGCCCGGCCGGTGTGGGCAGCCGGGGGATGGCCCGGACCGGCCTGCTCTGCCGCCCGGCACCGGCCTGGTTGGCCGCGGCGACCACGAACTCGTACTCGTGTCCGTTGCGCAGCTGGCGGATGGTGGCCTCGGTGCCCTGCACGGGCACCTCCTCCTCGGTGAACTCCCGCTCCCCGGCGGTGAGGTCCCGCCGGTAGACGCGGTGCCACCCGCCGGGACTGGTCGAGCGCCAGGTCAGCTCCACCTCGGCCGTGCCGACCTTCGTCACCCGCAGATCGGTCGGCACCACCTTCGGCGCGCTGAAGGTCGCCCGGGCCCGCACCGGCGGGGAGAGCGGTCCCTCGCGGTCGCGGTCCACCGCGCTGACGGTGAACTCGTAGTCGTGGCCGTGCTCGAGGTGGCGGGCGAGGTGGCTCGGTCGGCTCTCGAGTGCGGGTGGGCCGGGTCGGCTCTGGCCCGCCGTCACGTCGCGCCGGTAGACCCGGTAGGAGACGCCGGGACCGAGGTTGGCCCAGCCCAGCCGGATGTCGCCGTCCGGCTGGGCCTGTGCGGTCAGGCGGGCCGGCGCGGCCGGCGGGCTGACCGAAGCGGTGGCCCGGACGGGCGTCGAGGGCGGGCTGTCCCCGCCGCCGCCGACCGCGACGACGGTGAACTCGTACGTCCGGGCGTGCCACAGCGAGCCGACGGTGGCGCTGGTGCCGGTGAACGTGCCGACGAGGGCCGGTTTCCGCTGCCCCGCCGTGACGTCACGCTGGTAGAGCCGGAACACCTGGACGAACGGGACCGGCTCCCAGTGCACCGCGACGTCCCCGGTGCGGCCGGCCTCGGCCCGCACCCCGCTCGGCGGCGGGGGCGGGGGCACGGTGGCGGTCATCCGCGCCACCGGCGAGGGAGGGCCCTCGCCCCGCCGACCGACGGCGGTCACCCGGAACTCGTACTCGTGGCCGTTGACCAGGAAGTCGGCCGAGGAGCGGGGCTCGGCGGACGGCTCGCCGATCCGCACGAAGTGGGTCTGCCCGGCGGTCACGTTCCGACGGTGCACCAGGTAGCGCAGCTCGTCATCGACCGGGACGGGACGCCACCGCAGCTCGGCGTTGCCCGCGCCCCGCGCCTCGGCCGTGATTGCCGCCGGCGCGGGCGGCACGTCGGCCCGGTCCGGCCGGGGGCGGGGCCAGTCGACCTCGACGAAGCGCGGCCGGTAGAGGCCGGCGTCGGCGTACGTCACCGCGTCGTCGACGTTGTTGACGTTGTAGGAGATCAGCAGCTTGCCCGGACGAGCCAGGTCGGGGTGCAGGTCGGCGTCGTAGACGAGATGCCCGGCGTCCGTCTCGGGCGCGCGGTGCAGGTAGTCCGGCCCCTCGAACGGACCCGTCGGCCCACCCGCCGTGTACGCCACCACGTCGGCGCTGAACACCAGGTTGTTCTCGTGGGTCACGAGCACGTACCGGTCGCCGACCCGCTGCACCCCGTACGACGTGCCGACCCCGCTGAGGATGCGGGCGGACCGGTCCGCCGCGGGCGCCCAGCCGGTGCCCGTCCAGAACTCCCACGGGCCGTTCAGGTCGGTCCCGGCGACCCGGGCGAGATGCGCGAACTTCGTCTCGCCGCTCGCCTCGGTGCCGTAGATCAGGGTGTGTCCGCCATCGCGGAGCAGGCTGGAGCCCCACGAGATGCGCTCTCCCAGCGGCAGCGGCCGGACCGCTGTGGGTGTCATGCCGGGCAGTGCGAACGTCGCCAGCGAGGTGCCCAGCAGGACGTGGTCCAGCGGGCCGTCGCCCGTCCGGCGGTAGCGGTTGACCAGCACCTGGAGGGTCTCGCCGACGACCTGGGCGTCGCCGATCCAGTAGAACTGGTCGGCCGCCGGCGGCGGCACGAGCGAGGCGGGGTCCTCGACGGTGCCGCCGTGCACCGTCTCGCGCAGTTCGTCGCCCTGCTGCACCACGGCCGAGTTGTTGATGAACGACGCGGTGCGGGGGCGGGAACCGTCCGGGCCCACAGGGCCGAGGAACGTGTCGGAGAAGAGCCAGAGGAGCCGGCCGTCGGGGAGCCGGACCGAGGCCGTCCGGTCGGCGCCGTTCCACCGGCCGGAGGTGTCGCCGTACCGCTCGAAGAGGGCGGTGAGCCGGTCGGCCGACATGCCGCCCTCGGCCCGTGCCCGGCCCGGTACGCCGGCCGTCAGGGTGAGCGCCAGCGCGGTGGCGTAGAGAACGAGCAGCCAGCGGGCGTGGGTGCGGGCTCTCCCTGGACCGGACCCGGTCGTGGCGGTGCCGACGCTCACCAGAAACCCCCGTCTCCTGGTTATCCGTCCCGCACTGTGACATGTCCTCCCGCTTGGGTGGTAGTGGCCGTACGGGTGCGTTTCGACCTGCTGCCCCGTTCGTGGGCCAATGTCAGGAGTCCGGTGGCGACGGCGGTGACCGCCGCCGTCGCCAGGGCGGCCCCGGCGATCCCGGCGACGGTCCGCGGCACGACGGTCGCGACGGCAGCCACGAAGAT
Source organism: Micromonospora sp. CNZ303 (assembly GCF_004345505.1). NCBI lineage: Bacteria > Bacillati > Actinomycetota > Actinomycetes > Micromonosporales > Micromonosporaceae > Micromonospora > Micromonospora sp. CNZ303. The sequence continues at coordinate 6,251 of NZ_SLVT01000015.1, forward strand.
CACCGTGGCCGTCCACAGCGGCGCGGCGGGCCACCGGACCGACGCCGCGACCCGGGCATTGACCAGGATGAACACGACCGCGTACAGGGCGCCGGTGGCGGCGAAGAGCGGGGCGTAACGACCGGCCGCGGCGTAGTCGGGGCCGCCGGCCAGGCGGAAGGCCAGCCCGCCCGCGAGCGCCGAACCGAGCACCAGCACCGCCCCGGCGCCGGCGACCAGGGCCAGCGCGGCGACCAGGGCCCGCCGGTCCCCCTTGGCCAGGCGGGGCAGCACGAGCACGGTCACCACCTGCGGCGCCCACAGCGCCCCCTTGGTCAGCACGGTGCCGACGGCGTAGGTGCCGGAGACGTCCGGCGGCAGGAAGCGGCGGGCGAGCAGGAGATCGGCGTACGAGACCACCAGCATCGCCAGGGTGGCGCCGCTGGCGGTGAGCACCGTCCGGGTGGCGAGGGAGGGCACGGCCGGGTCGATGCCGGCGCCCCGGTTGAGGCGCACCAGCAGGGCCAGCACCAGCACCGAGGTGAGCGCGCCGGCCAGCAGCGACCCGGTGAGCCCGCCGCCGAGCGAGAGCCCGGCGACCATGCCCCCGTAGCGACCGGCGCCGAGCAGCGCCATGCCGCCGGCGAGCCGCAGGAAGCGCTGGTCGCCCTGCAACTCGCCGAGCCATCGGCCGGCCGCCACGACCGCCACGGTCAGCACGCCGAGCAGCAGCACCGCCGGGGCGGTCAGCCGGAGTTGGACGGCGGCCACCGGCAGCGTCAGGGCGAGCAGCGCGGCGGTGACGAGCACCGTGAGCAGGGCCGGCCGGGCGGTGGCGGCGCGACCGTGCCGGGCCCGGTGCACGGCGACCGCGATCTGGAGCCCGGTGCTGGCCACGCCGCCGATCGCAGCCAGCGCCAGGAGCGTGGCGAGCGCGCTCAGCTCCGCCGGATCGAGGTGCCGCGCGCCGAGGACGGGCACCACGTAGGCCAGCCCGTTGACGAACACGCCGGCGAGCGTCACCGCGACGCCGGCGGTGCCGAGCCCGGTCGCGCGGCCGGGCTTCTCCGAATCCGTACCCATCAACCGTCCCGTGTCGCCGGCACTCCCGGCTGTGCAACGGGCGCGCGTACAGTGGCGCCACGCCGGTGCCACGCCGGTCAGCGTAATGAGGAGGTCAACCCTGCGGGAGAGGTCGATGCTCGTCGGGCTCGGGCTGGCCGTCACCCTGCTGGTGCTGGCTCCGCTGGCGGCACCCGGTTACGTGCTCAGCTACGACATGGTCTTCGTGCCGCACCAGCCGTGGCGCGCCGAACTCGTCGCCCCGTCCGACTCGCTGCCCCGGGCGGTGCCGTTGGACGCCCTGGTGTCGCTGGCGAGCCAGGCGGTGCCCGGCTGGCTGGTGCAGCGGCTGGCGCTGGTCGCGGTGCTGCTGCTCGCCACCGTCGGCGCCGGGTTGCTGGTGCCGGCCCGGCACCCGGTCACCCGGCTGGTGGCCGCCGTCGGGTACGGGTGGACGCCCTACCTGGCGGAGCGGCTGCTGATCGGGCACTGGGGCCTGCTCCTGGCCTACGCGTCGCTGCCCTGGCTGGTGCTGGCGGTGATCCGGCTGCGGGCCGGTCAACGGCGGGCGCTGCCGCTGCTGGTGCTGGCGGCCGCCCTCGCCGCGGTGACCCCGACCGGCGGCCTCATCGCCCTGGCGGCCACCGTCGTGCTGGTGCCCCGGCGCGGCGGGGGCCGGGTCGGCGCGATCGCGATCGCGGTGGTGCTGCTGCTGAACGCCCCCTGGCTGGTGGCCGCCGCCCTGACCAGGGCGGACGCCCGGACCGACCCCGACGGGGTGGCGGCGTTCGCGGCGCGGGCGGAGAACTGGAGCGGAGCGCTCGGAGCCCTGGCCGGCACGGGTGGGATCTGGAACGCGCAGACCACACCGGTGAGCCGGTCGTCCCCGCTGGCGCCGCTGGCCACCGCCGTCGTGCTGGCCCTGGCGGTCCTCGGCTACCGGGCGCTGCGCCACCGGTGGCCGGACGGGTTCTGCGGCCGGCTGGCCGTGCTGGCGGCCGGCGGGTTCCTGCTCGCCGCCCTGGGCGTGCTGCCCGGCCTGGGCGCGTCGCTGGAGTGGCTGGTGGCCACGGTGCCGGGAGCCGGGGTGCTGCGCGACGGGCAGAAGTTCCTCGTCCCGTACGCCCTGCTGGTGGCCGTGGGGTTCGCGCTCGGCGCGGAACGGCTGGCCGGGGCGGCTGGCCGGGTCGGGCGGGCCGGCGCGGGCGCGGTGCTGGCCGGGGCGCTGGCGCTGCCGGTGGTGGTCCTGCCGGACCTGGCGTTCGGCGCGGCCGGCCGGCTGCGGCCGGTGGCCTATCCGGCGGACTGGGACGCCGTCGCCGCCCGCCTCGACGGCCAGCCGGGCGAGGTGCTCTCGTTGCCACTGGGCTCCTACCGGGCGTATCCCTGGAACGGCGGCCGGACGGCGCTCGACCCGCTGCCCCGCTACGTCGACGCCGAGGTCCTCGTCGACGACACGCTCTGGGTGGGCACGAGCGAGGTGAGTGGGGAGAACCGGCGCGTCGCGCAGGTGCGGCAGGCGCTCGACTCCGGTGCCCCGGTGCGGGCCACCGGGGTGCGCTGGGTGGTGGTGCAACGGGTGGCCGGCGGGCAGCGGACGGACCCGGCGACGCTGGTCGGGCTCCGCGAGGTGTACGCGGGCGAGGACCTGACCCTGTACGAGAACCCGGCCGCAAACGGCGCCGGCACGCGGTGAGCTGCCGAGGGATTCCCCCTGCCAGGCCGGAATCGATCGTCCTCGCGGCCCTCCCCACCGACGCTACTTGGTGGTAACGTCCCGCGCACGCAGCTCACGAGGAGGAAGTCAGCACCATGCGCAGTGCTCTCTCGTTGGTTCTCGCCGGAGTGATCGCGGTCGCTCTCGGCGTCTTCGGGTCGGTGGCGCTGGCCACCACCCTCACCGGCACCTCGTCGTCCGAGGCCGCCAAGGCCGAGCAGGCCGCGCGGACCAGCTCGGACGGCGGTGGCGGCGGCGCCAACAAGCCGCTGGTCTACGGCACGAGGTAGGACGGCTCCACCGGTTCCATCTGCTCCGCCGGCACCACGCTCCGAACGTTCGCGGCCCTCGTCACGAGGGCCGCGAATTTTTCGCCCGAGATCGGCCAGGTGAAGCGGGCAGCGTGCGCCCGCGCCGCCGTGCCCATCGCGGTGCGCCGAGCGTCGTCGGTCAGCAGCAGTCGCACCTTGGCGACGAAGTCGTCGACACCGTCGGCGAGCAGGCCGGTCTCGCCGTCGACGAGCGCCTCCTCGACTCCGCCGGCACCGCGGAACGCCACCGTCGGCGTACCGACCGCCCCGGCCTCCACGATGGTCAGCCCCCAGCCCTCCTTGAGCGAGGGGGTGAGCGCGACCCAGGCGCTGGCCAGCAGCTCCCGCTTCTCGGCGTCACTGATGAAGCCGGTGAACCGGACCCGGTCGGTGACGCCCAACTCCTCGGCGAGCTGGCGCAGCTGCGGCTCCCACCAGCCCTGGCCGGCGACCACGAGGGTGAGCCCCGGCAGCTCGCCGGTGAGCCCGGCAACCGCGTGCAGGGCCAGCTCGACCTGCTTGTGCGGCACCAGCCGACCGAGCACCACCAGGGACGGCTGCGGGGTGCGCGGCACCGGCCCCACTGTCATGTCGGGGGTGCCGTTGTGCACGATGGCGACCCGGGACGGGTCGATGCCGAGGGTGGCCAGTTCCCGCCGGGTGGCCGCCGAGACGGTCACGTACTGGCAGCGGCGGTAGACGCGCGGGGCGAGCCAGGACTCGACCCACCAGCCGAAGCCGGCCAGCCAGCGGCCCAGCACCACCGGCCACTGCTCACGGTGCACGTGGTGCACGAGTGCGATGACCGGCCGGCGGGCGTACAGGGCGGACAGGAAGGGCAGGCCGTTGCCGACGTCCACGATCAGATCGGGGCGACCGCCCCGGCGCCGGGTCAGCGGCCCGAGGCCCAGGGCGCCGGCCAGGTAGACGAGCGCGGCACGCAGGTAGACGGTGTGCCGGCCGCCGCGCCGCAGCACGCGTACGCCGGCGGCGGTGACCTCCTCGGCGGGGCCGGCGGAGTGGGTGGCGCAGAGCAGGGTGGCCCGGTGGCCCCGGCGTACGAGTTCACCGGCGATCCGCTCGACGTACACCTCGGAACCGCCGCCCTCCGGGTTCCGGGTGTCGCGCCAGTTGAGGAAAAGTACGTGCCGGGTGGCGGCAGGCGGTGCTTCCACACTTACTCCTACTGCCGAGTAGTCTTCGCGTCGCGTCACACTATGGGCTTCGTCACGGCCCCCGCAATGCCCGATCGGAGGCGAAATGCAGCAGGCGCCGGCCCGCCCGGAGCTGACCGACCGACCGGACGCCACATCGAGAAGGGTGTGGCGTCTGCGCTTGGTCGCGGTCTGTCTCGGTTTGTCGGCCCTGGCGTTCCTCCAGGACCCGGGCATGATCGTCATCGACACCAAGGTGGACCTGGCGGTCGATCCAGCCGGATGGCTGAGCCGCGCCCTGCACGTCTGGGACCCGGACGGAACCTTCGGCCAGCTTCAGAATCAGGCGTACGGCTACCTCTGGCCGATGGGCCCGTTCTTCCTGCTCGGCGAGGTGCTCGACATCCCGGCCTGGGTGGTGCAGCGGCTCTGGTGGGCGCTGGTCATGACGGTGGCCTGCACCGGCGTGGTCCGGCTGGCCGAGCGGCTGCACATCGGCACGCCGGCCGCCCGCCTGCTCGCCGGGGTGGCCTTCGCGCTCTCCCCCCGGCTGGTCACCGAGCTGGGCCCGATCTCGGTGGAGGCCTGGCCGAGCGCCCTCGCACCCTGGGTGCTGGTGCCCCTGGTGGGGCTGGCCCGAGGCGGCTCCGTACGCCGGGCGGTGACCCTGTCCGCGCTGGTCGTGGCGTGCGCCGGCGGCGTCAACGCGACGGCGGTGCTGGCCGTCGTGCCGCTCGCCGGTCTGTGGCTGGTCGGCCTGCACCCGTTCCGGCTGCGGGTCCGGGCGCTCGTCGCCTGGGGGCTGGCGGTGGGTGCCGCCACCGCCTGGTGGCTGGTGCCCCTGCTGCTGCTGGGCCGGTACAGTCCGCCGTTCCTGGACTACATCGAGACGGCGCCGGTCACCACGGCCCCCACCGACATGACCACCGTGCTGCGCGGCGCCTCGCACTGGCACGCGTACCTCAACGGCGCGTACGGGCCGCCCTGGTCGGCCGGCTGGCGGCTGGCCACCGAGCAGCCGCTGGTGATCGCCACCCTGGTGGTGGCCGGCCTCGGCCTCGCCGGCCTGGCCCGGCGCGGGATGCCGCACCGGCGCTTCCTGGTCACCGGCCTGCTGGTCGGGCTGGCCCTGGTCGGGCTCGGCCACGTCGGCGCTGTCGACGGGTTCGGCGCCCAGACGCAGCGGGACTTCCTCGACGCGGCCGGCGCGCCACTGCGCAACGTGCACAAGTTCGACGTGGTGCTGCGACTGCCGCTCATCCTCGGGCTCGCCCACCTGCTGGGGCTGGTGGCACGGGCGGCCCGCGCGGGCGACCGGCCCGACGTGAACCCGGGCCTGCCCCGCCTGCTCCAGCCGGTGCGGCTGCGCGCCACGCTGGTCACCGGCGCCGCCCTCGTCGCGGTCGCCGGGGTGGCCGCCCCGGCGCTGGCCGCCGGACTGCCCGCGCAGGGCAGCTTCCGGGAGGTGCCCGGCTACTGGCACCAGGCGACCTCCTGGCTGGACAGCAACCTCGGCGACGACCGGGTGCTGGTGGTGCCCGCCGCCCGCTTCCCCCGCTACCTGTGGGGCAGCCCGAGCGACGAGGTCACCCAACCGCTGTTGGAGAGCCCCTGGGCGGTACGCAGTTCGGTGCCGCTCACGCCGCCGGGCACGATCCGGCTGCTCGACGCCGTCGAGTCGGCGCTGGCCAACGGCGAGGGTTCCGCCGGGCTGGCCGACCTGCTCGCCCGCTCCGGCGTGCGGTACCTGCTGCTCCGCTCCGACCTCGACTACGGGCGCTCGGGCGCCACCCAACCGGTGGTGGTCCGGCAGGCACTGCAACGCTCGCCCGGCATCCGCCCGGTGCGGGCCTTCGGACCGGAGGTCGGCGGCGGCCAACTGCCCGGCAACTTCGTCGACCACGGGCTGGACGTGAAGGTCCGGGCCCTGGAGGTGTACGAGGTCGCCCAGCCGGTCAGCCCCGTCGTCGCGTACGACGCGAAGGGCCTGACCACCGTGGTGGGCGGGCCGGAGTCGCTGCTCCAGATCGCCGCTGCCGGCCGGCTCTCCGACGCCCCGACGGTGCTCGCCGGGGACCGGCCGGCGGGACTGGCCGACGGCCCGGTGGTGCTCACCGACGGGATGCGCCGGCGCGAGGTCGCGTTCGGGCAGCCGCACGACAACGCCTCGGCGACCATGACGTCGGCCGACGAGGCGAGGCTCGGTGCGCCCGCGCGGGACTACCTGCCGCCGTGGGGCGAGGGCCAGGCGACCACCGTGCGCTACCTGGGCATCGGGTCGGTCACCGCGTCGAGTTCCTGGTCCGACGCGCAGCCGCTGGTCGGCGGCCGGCCGGCGCACCAGCCGTACGCGGCGCTCGACGGCAACCTCGCCACCGCCTGGCGCTCGGCGCCCGGGACGGTCACCACCGCGCAGTGGCTGGAGGTGGAGCTGACCGAGCCGCAGGTGGTCCGCGAGGTGGGCATCGTCTTCGACACCGGCGCCGACTCCCTGCCCACGAAGATCACCGTCAGCGCCGGCAACCAGCAGGCGGTGGTGGAGAACCCGGGCCAGAGCGTGCAGGTCACCGTGCCCGCCGGCTATCCGACCCGGCGGGTGCGGATCTCCATCGACGAGGTCTTCGACATCCGGGCCGGCTTCGGCGGCGTCGGCATCGCCGAGATCACCATCCCGGGCGTGCGGGCCGAGCGCACCCTGGCCGTGCCGGCGCCCCCGGCGACCGCCGCCCCGGCCTCCGTGGTGCTCACCGCCGCCGCCGGTGCCGCCCCCTGCGTCTTCGACGAGGGGCGGCCGATCTGCGACGGCGGGCTCGTCCGGGAGTCCGAGGACGGCGACCGGATCGACCGGACGTTGAGCCTGCCGGTCGCCGCCGGCTACGACGTCGCGCTACGGGTGCGCCCGCGTGCGGGCGGCGCGCTGAACGCGCTGCTCGACGGCGGTGGCGCGGCGGCCGTCGCGCGCGGGGTCACCCCGGTGGTCGCCGCCTCCAGCGTCGGCGTCTCCCACCCCGCGGCCCGGCCGGGCGCGGTGGTCGACGGCGACCCGGCGACGACCTGGTACGCCGCCAGCTCCGACCGGCAGCCGTGGCTGCGCCTGACCTGGCCGAAGGCCCGCCAGATCGCCGGGCTGAAGGTGACCCTGCCGCCCACCGCGGCGGCGGCCCGCCCGTGGCAGGCGACCGTGATCGGAGACGGCGGCATGCGCGGCGGCGTCTTCGACGAGGGCGGCAGCCTGGTCTTCGACCGGCCGCTGAAGACGGACGAGATCACCGTGCTGATCTCCGACGTGGTGCCGGCCAACACCTTCGACCCGTACCGGCGGCTGTCACAGAGCCTGCCCGTCGGCGTCGGCGAGCTCACCGTGCTGCCAGACGGACCGGTGCCCCGCAACGACCCGGAGGCGCGCGTCACGCTCCCCTGCGGCAGCGGGCCCACCGTCGAGGTCGGCGCCGTGCGGCGCCGGACGGCGCTGGTCGCCAGCCGGCGGGAGCTGGCGGAGCTGCGCGAGGTGGACGCGCTCCTGTGTGACGCCGGAGCGAAGGATCCGCTGCCGCTGGCCGGCGCAGAGGTGCGGGTGGTGGCGGCGGCGAGCCGCCTGGCGACGCCCACCCGGCTCGTCCTGACGCCGCACGCCGTGGTCCCGGGGCCCACCGACGGCAGCGCGGCCGGCTCGGCGGGCGTCGCCGGCTCGGCGCAGGTCCCCGACGCCGTGCAGACCCCCGTCCGGGTGGACGGCTGGTCGGCCACCCGACGGTCGCTGCACCTGGACGGGTACCCGGGCCAGCGGGTGCTGGCCCTGCGGGAGAATGCGAACGCCGGGTGGGAGGCCACCGCCGGCGGCGAGCGACTCACCCCGTTCGTGGTGGACGGCTGGCAGCAGGGCTGGCTGGTGCCGGCCGGGTTCTCCGGCGAGGTGCTGCTGCGGTTCGCCCCGGACGACGGGTACGCCCTGGCGCTGGGCGCCGGCGCGATCGCGCTGGGCGGGGTCGCGCTGGCGGCCCTGATCCCGAGCCGGGGCGTGCCGGCGCCGGCGACGGGGCCGCCGCGTCGACGCCGGCACCGGCTGCTCGCCCTGCTGTTCGGCGGGACTGCGCTGCTGCTGGTCGGCGGCCTGGCCGCGGTCGCGGTGGCGCTGCTGGCGGCGGCCGGCGTGGTGGCCGGCCACGCGCTGACGCCGCACCTGCACCCACCGGACCGGCGCGGGCTGCGCCGGCTGTACCGGGTGGCCGGGCGCTGGCTGCCGGTGACCTGCTTCGCGCTGGCCGGCTGGTACGCGGTGACCCGGGGTGGGCACACCGACGCGGCGCCTCAGTTGGCGGCGGTCGCCGCCGTGACGGTGCTCTGGTTCTCCCTCGTGCTCCCGCGCCGACGCGGCCGGGGGGCGTTCCAGCGCTGGAAGGGGCGCTCGACGGCGTAGTAGCTGACGGCGGCGAGGACCAGCCCACCGGCGACGGTGAGCAGGAAGATCTCGCCCGTGTCGCCGGTGAAGTTCGGCCGGTCGCCCACGATGTAGACCCCCTCCAGCACGAACGGGTGCCAGAGGAACAGCCCGTAGGACACCCGGCCGAGCCACCGGCCGACGGCGCCGCCGAGGACGGCCTTGGTGCGGGTGGCCGGCCCGAACGCCACCGGCAGCACCACCATCACCGCCACCAGGGCGTACAGCGCCATCTTCAGCCCGAACTCGGCGGCGGTGGGCTCGGCCAGGTCGCGGGGCCCCACGATCGGCGTGGTGGCCACGGCCAGGGCGGCCAGCGCGACCGACCAGCAGGCCAGCGGTGCGGCGCCCAGGTCGTCCAGCCACCGCCAGCGGTGACCGGTGCCGGTGCGCAGCGACACGTGGACGGTCGCCAGCGCCATGCCGGCGCCGAACCAGCCGGCGTACGAGGGCAGCCACATGGTGTGCAGGCCCAGGTCGAGCAGGCCTGTTCCCATCAGGGCCACCCAGCCGACGGTGATCGCCAGCCCCGCCGCCACGATGAGGACGGTGGACCGGCCGGGCCGCCAGCGCCGCCGCATCAGCAGCACGGCGAGCAGCGGCAGCAGCAGGTAGAAGGTCGCCTCGGTGGCGAGGCTCCAGGTCTGGCTCAGGCCGTGGCGCAACTGCCGGGGCTCGTAGATCTGGGTCAGCGTCAGGTGCCGCCACCAGTCGCCGGCGGAGGCCGGCTGATTCTGCGGCAGCACCAGCAGGCAGACCACCACGGTCAGCCAGTAGGCGGGCAGGATGCGGGTGGCGCGGCGCCACAGGTAGCGCCGGGCGGAGGGGGACCGCTGCCCGGTGGCCGACGAGTGGGCGTACGGACGGAAGAGCAGGAAGCCGGAGAGCACGAAGAAGACGGCGACGCCCACGTCGAGGCGGGACAACCAGCTGCCCAGCCCCGAGTCGCCGGTGTTGGCACCGGTGGCGAATCCGACGTGGTGCCCGACGACGGCCAGCGCGCCGATCACCCGTACGGCGTCCAGCGCGGGCAGTCGGCGGAGGTCGTGATCCGGAGTTGGGGCAGACATCAACCGTCCAGAGGGTCGCGTGAATATGTAACCCGGGAGTAACCTGCGGCCAAGTTTAGGGACAGGACCGCTCGCCGGACACCGGCTGACTGTCTTTGTTAGGAGGATCAGTGAAGGCTCGTCTGGGCGCCGTGCTGTTCGGGATAGGCGTCTTGTGTCTCGTGCTCGCCGCGGGGGCGGCGTTCTTCGTGGCACCGACGGTGACGAAACTGCCGTACGACCTCAAGTTGTGCAATGCGGAGGGCAAGCCCGAGGGCTGCCTGAAGCCGAGCGTCGCGGTGGCGGAGAACGCCAAGTTCCTGCAGCTCAAGAAGGACGCCCCGCCGACCGTGCAGACCGGCAGGCTGGAGTCCACCACCGAGGTGGCGCCGCAGGCGGGCAGCACCGAGGCGGAGATGACCGGCGACCTGGAGGGCAAGGCGGTCGTCTGGGGCGCGTACGGCACGGTGAAGTGGGTCCAGACCGGCGAGGTGATCAGCCAGTACTCCGCGGAGTTGGCCCTGGACCGGAAGACCGCCGCGGCGGTCGACTGGGACAAGCAGTTCCTCCAGGCCGACGGCCCGGAGGGGCCGAGCGAGGTCACCTTCGGCGGTCAGACCTACAAGTTCCCGTTCAACACGGAGCGGAAGGACTACGAGTACTTCGACCGTGACCTGCGCAAGGCGCTGCCGATCCGCTTCGACGGCACCGAGAAGATCAACGGTACGGAGGCGTACCGGTTCCAGCAGGTCATCGAGGAGACCGACCTGGGCATGCCGGCCGAGCGGGTCGGCGCCCTGCTCGGGGCGTTCGCGCCGGGCGCGAGCAGCGGCAAGGTGATGTACAGCAACACCCGCACCATCTGGGTCGAGCCGGTCAGCGGCAACTTCGTCAAGGTGCGCGAGCAGCAGAAGAAGACGCTGGTGCCGGACCAGGGCGCGAGCACCCCGTTGCTGGACGGCGACTTCGTCTACACCGACCAGACGATCGCCAACAGCGTCGAGTCTGCCGGGAACAACCGGGACAAGCTGCTGCTGATCGGTCGGACCATTCCGCTCGTGCTGACGGTCGTCGGCGCTCTTGCGCTGATCATCGGGCTCTGGCTGGTGCTGGCCGGACGCCGGGCCACCGCCGCCGCGCGGCACCGCGCCGACGGCGACGCCGACGTTGCCACGGCGCCCGCCCAGCGGGCGTCGTCCGAGCAGGTCACCTCCGGGGCGCCCGTGCGCGACGGCGAGGCCGGACACCGGTAGCGGACACTCCGGTCGGCGTCCAGGTGCGGGCGTCGGTCACCGGCAGCAGTTGACAGGCCGCCACCGTCGTCCCCCGTCCGGGGGCGACGGTGGCGGCCTGTTGTGCGGGAGGCCTCGCCGTTACTGAACCGTAACCTGAATCGCGGCTCGTCACGGACGGTCGTGCGCGAAGGGTGGCGTGCCCGGTTTGCGCGAGAATCATTGATCAATGTCCATGGATGCGGGGGTTCGGTCGCGTTGGCTCACTACTCCGCGTGACCTTGGCTGTGGCGGTCGGCAATCCGGGCCTTGTGACCTGCGTCCTCGCGCGGCATCATCGTCCCAGTTCCTACTCGCCGGTAACTGTGGCAGCCCGGTACGGGGCCGTCGCCGATCGACCGGTGACCCGCGCGCCATCCCTGAGGGGAGGAACCGTGCAGGACCGGTTCGACGACCCGGGCCGCCACCGGTGGCGGCGCTTCGCCGCGCTGCTGGTGTCCGACGGGACGACCCACCCCGTGGCAATCTCGGGCATCCGCAGCGCCACGCTCTTCTGACCTGAATTCCGGGACCGCGGCTTGTGCTCCGTGGGCCCGTTCCAGCTCCGTCCCCTCTGGCCCGCCAGGAGGCGTACGTGACGACCGACGATCCGCAGCGGTCGGACGCCGAACTCGTGTCCGCCGCCGTCGGCCCCGCCGAGCCCGTGCTGGCCGTGCCTACCGGCGCCGTGCCGGCCGGCACGAGACCTGCCAATGCCATGCCGGCGGCCGGGTCGATGCGATGCGACGCGAGGCCGCGCGACCCCCGTCCGTACGTGGTGCTGCCGGTGCTGCTCGGCCTTGCCGCCGCCGTGGCGCTCGCCGCGCCCGGGCCGACGCCGGTGCGCGCCGTGGCGCCGCCGACTCCCGCCTGCCCGACCACAACTCCCGGCCAGGGCGGAACGCAGCCGGCCCCGAGCGGCACGCCGGGCGGAACGCGACCCGCGCCGAGTGGCACGCCGGGCGCGTTGCCGGGCCCGACCGGGACGCCGGCCCCGACCGGGACGCCGGCCCCGACCGGGACGCCGGGCGCGACGCCGGCCCCGACCGCCCCCGGCCCGTCCTCGTCTACGGGCGGCGGAGGCGACGCCGGGCGCGACATCCTCGACGGTATCGGTGACCTTTTCGATCGCGGCTGGCAGGACGACGAGGAGTTGGCCCCCGGGGCGACGCCGTCGTCCACGCCGGGCGTCCGTCCCACGGCCTCGCCGGGCGTCCGTCCCTCGGCCACGCCGAGCGTCCGTCCCTCGGCCACGCCGAGCGTCCGTCCCACGGCCTCGGCCCCGGGTCGGCCTGCGGCTCCCGGCCGGGGGTGCGCCCCGGCCGGCCCGGAGCCGAGCCGACCCGGGCAGGTGGTGGCGGGCGAACCGCTGCCTCGGATCCCCGCCGATCCGGGACAGCCGGTGGTGGCGGCGGTCCCGTCGAAGCTCACCGGTTCGAAGGTGACCATGGACGGGCTGCGGTTCGAGGGCATCGTCGACCTGCCCACCGCCGACGGCAGCCTGAAGGCACTGAAGTTCTCCATGGACCGCGCGGTCACCGACGATTTCCTGCTCCGCGCGCCCGCGCCGGCCGGCCGGACGATGCGGTTCGCCACGGACCGGCTGACGGTCCGGGGGGACGTCGCCTTCTATGCCACCCGGTTCGTCGGGCGGCTGCTCGGCGTCAAGATCACGCTGACCCCGGACCTGCCGTTCCCCGACGGCCTGCCGATCACGTCACCTGTTCCGATCACCTTCACCGAGCCGGTCATGGAACTGGCGTTCGTCGACAGCGACACGCTGACCGCCACGCCGGCGTTGAAGCTGACCCTCTCCTGACCTCACCCCACCACCACCGACGGTGCGGGGCCGGCGTCCCGCCGGCCCCGCACCGCCGACCTCAGAGTCGGCCGAGCGCCTTGCGCAGCGGGTCGAGCCCCAGCGAGCCGAGGTCGAGCGCCTGCCGGTGGAACTCCTTGAGGTCGAAGTCGGCGCCCTTGCGGGCCTTCGCCTCGTCGCGGGCCTGGAGCCAGATCCGCTCGCCCACCTTGTAGGAGGGGGCCTGCCCCGGCCAGCCGAGGTAGCGGTTCAGCTCGAAACGCAGGTTCTCCTCCGGCACCCGGCAGTGCGCCCGCATGAACTCCCAGCCCAGCTCCGGCGTCCAGCGCTCGCCGGGGTGGAAGCCGAACGGGTTGTCCTTCGGGATCTCCAGCTCCAGGTGCATGCCGATGTCGACGATCACCCGGGCGGCCCGGAACGCCTGCCCGTCGAGCATGCCGAGCTTGTCGCCCGGGTCCTCCAGGTAGCCCAGCTCGTCCATCAGCCGCTCCGCGTAGAGCGCCCAGCCCTCGCCGTGCCCGGAGACCCAGCAGAGCAGGCGCTGCCAGCGGTTGAGCAGCTCGGCCCGGACGGCCGTCTGCGCGACCTGGAGGTGGTGACCCGGCACGCCCTCGTGGAAGACGGTGGTCACCTCGCGCCAGGTGGAGAAGTCGGTGACGCCCTGCGGCACCGCCCACCACATCCGCCCCGGGCGGGAGAAGTCCTCGCTCGGGCCGGTGTAGTAGATCGCGCCGTCGCTGGTCGGGGCGAGGCAGCACTCGATGCGGCGTACCTGCTCCGGGATGTCGAAGTGGGTCCCGTGCAGGTCGCCGATGGCCTTGTCGGCGAGCGCCTGCATCCAGTCCCGGAACGCCTCCTTGCCCCGGATCGTCCGGGCCGGGTCGGCGTCCAGCGCCTCGACCGCCTCGTCGATGGTGGCGCCGGGGCCGACGATCAGGCCGGCCACCGCGCGCATGTCCGCCTCCAGCCGGGCCAGTTCCTCGAACCCCCAGGCGTACGTCTCGTCGAGGTCGACCCTGGCGCCGAGGAAGTACTGCGAGGCCAGCTCGTAGCGCTCACGGCCCGCGGCCTGCTTCTCCCGGCCGAGCGGGGCCAGCTCGGTGCGGAGGAACTGGCCGAACTCGGCCGTCGCCGCGGTGGCCGCCGCCGCGCCCCGCCGCAGCTCGGCGCCGAGGGTGCCGTCGGCGCCCAGCCGCTCGACCATCCCGTGGAAGAAGTTGTCGCCGTCCGGGTCGACCCAGATGTCGCACTGCTTGGCGACCTCGACCAGCTGGACCCGGGCACTGACGTGGCCGGCGGCGGCCGCCTCGCGCAGCGTCGCCTTGTAACCCTCCAGGGTGCTCGCGAAGCGGTTGAGCCGGGCCGCCACGTGGGCCTTGGCGTCGTCGCCCTCGGTCGGCATCAGGTCGAAGACCATGCGGACCTCGTGCAGGCCGCTGGAGATCACGTTGACCTCGCTGCTCGCCTCGCCGGCGTCGTAGCGGGCGAGGTCGAGGCCGAGCCGCTCCTGCATGGCATCCTTGGCGGTCCGCTCCGCCTCCGACTCCGGCTCGGTCACCTCCAGGTCGGCCAGCGTCCGCCGGATCAGCTCCGCGCGGGCCGTGTATCCGTCGGGCGACAGGTCGTCGAGCTGGTCGTCGTAGCCGGCGATGCCGACGTAGGTGGCGCCGATCGGGCTCAGCGGCGCCCACTCGGCCACGTAGCGGTTCGCGAGGTCATCGATTCGTCCCACGCTGCGACCCTACGTGAGGGCACCGTCAAGTTGTCGAACGCGTTCTGCGTGTTCAGGGCAGCAGGTCGGCGGGGTCGACGTCGATCGGGAACGGCAGGTCGGCCGAGAGCCGCCGCCCGCCGCCCGCCCTGGCGCCAGGCGGTTTCTGTGGTGGTCGACACGGCGTCCGAAAGTCGCGGGACTTCGTCGTACGGCTGCGGCAGAGTGTCAGGGGTGACAGTGGATTCCACTCCTGACCGGGCGGCGCTGCGGAGCTGGCTGCCCGGGTTCCTGGCGCTGGCCGCCATCTGGGGCTCCAGCTTCCTGTTCATCAAGATCGGCATCGGGGAGTTGCATCCACTACACCTCACCCTCTACCGGGTCGCCGCCGGCGCGGTGACCCTGCTGCTGGTGCTCGCCGTGCTCCGCGACCGCCTGCCCGCCGAGCCCCGGGTGTGGGCGCACCTGACCGTGGCCGCCGCGTTCGGCGTCGCCGTGCCGTTCACCCTCTTCGGCTACGGCGAGCAGCGCGTCGAGTCGATGCTCGCGGGCATCTGGAACGCCACCACCCCGCTCATCGTGCTGCCGCTGGCCGTGCTGGTGTTCCGCACCGAGCGGCTCACCACGCGCCGGGCGGTCGGGATGGCGCTGGGCTTCGCCGGGGTGCTGGTGGTGCTCGGGGTATGGCAGGGCGTGGGCGGCGCCCACTTCACCGGGCAGCTCATGTGCCTGGGCGCGGCCGCCTGCTACGGGGTCGCCATCCCGTACCAGAAGAAGTTCGTCGCGGGCAGCACGCACTCCGGGCTCTCGCTCTCGGCGGCGCAGCTCCTGGTCGCGACCGCCCAGCTCGCGGTCGTCGCGCCGTTGGTGGCGGGGGCGCCGCCCGCCCCGACGGGCCTCTCGGCCGAGGTGCTCGCCAGCGTGCTCGCCCTCGGGGCGCTCGGCACCGGCCTCGCCTTCGTCATCAACCTGCGCAACATCCGGGTCGCCGGGGCGAGCACCGCCTCCACCGTGACCTACCTGGTGCCGGTGTTCGCGGTGGTGATCGGCGCCCTGGCCCTCGACGAGCGGCTCACCTGGCACCAGCCGGTGGGCGCGCTCATCGTGCTGTTCGGCGTCGCCATCTCGCAGGGCCTGATCGGCCGCCGCCGGCCCGCACCCGCTGGCCTCACCGAGCCGTCCGCGCCCGCCGGCGTGATCGAGTCGACCGCTGCCGCTGCCGCTGCCGCTGCCGCTGCCGCTGCCGCTGCCGCTGCCGTCGCGCCGGCCGCTGCCGTCGTGCCGGCCGGCGTCGCCGCGCAGGCCGCGCCGTCCGTGCCGGCTGCCCGCCGCTGAGCGATCCCGCCCGTCACCCGGCCTTCGCCCGTCGCCGCCTGCCGTCCGCCGTCCGCCGCCTGCTGTCCGGCGCGCCGCCTGCCGCCTGCCGTCTCGGCGGACGGGTGGAACACCATGGGTGTCAACGCCCGCCTTTGACAGCCATGGTGTTCCACTCGTGGACGTGGCGGGACATGCCGTGGGCCGGCGACCTTCAGGAGCGGCGCAGTTCGTTGCCGCACGCGCTGCCGCTTCGCACCCGTCCAGGCGCGGTCACCGCTCCGCCGCCCGTAAGTGACGGCCGGACCGCCTGTGAGGTCGGCCGCCAGCCAGGGCGAGCAGTCAGGGCGAGCAGCCAGGACCTCAGCGGGCGGAGCGGGCCCAGTCGACCAGCCGGTCGGCGTCCCAGGTGTTGACCACCCGGTCGGCGGGCACCCCGCACAGGGCGGCGCGCTCGCAGCCGAACCGCTGCCAGTCGAGCTGGCCGGGGGCGTGCGCGTCGGTGTTGACGGCGAAGTCGCAGCCCGCCTCCAGCGCCCGGCGGATCAGCCGCTTCGGCGGGTCCTGCCGCTCCGGGCGCGAGTTGATCTCGACGGCCACCCCGTGCTCGGCGCAGGCGGCGAAGACGGCGTCGGCGTCGAAGTCGCTCTCCGCCCGGGTACGCGGGCGGTGCGCCCGGTCTCCCGGCCCCTTCACCCCCGCCGGCCGGGACGACACCATCCGTCCCGTGCAGTGGCCGAGGATGTCCAGGTGCGGGTTCGCGATCGCGGTCAGCATCCGCCGGGTCATCTTCGCCCGGTCGTCGTTCAGGCCGCTGTGCACCGAGCCGACCACCACGTCGAGGCGGGCCAGCAGCTTCTCGTCCTGGTCGAGCGACCCGTCGGCGAGGATGTCCACCTCGATGCCGGTCAGGATGCGGAAGCCCTCCGGCAGCGCCTCGTTGACCTTCGCCACGTGGTCGAGCTGCTTACGCAGCCGGTCGGCGGTCAGCCCCCGGGCCACCTTCAGGCGGGGCGAGTGGTCGGTCAGCACCACGTACTCGTGGCCCAGCTCGACCGCCGCGAGCGCCATCTCCTCGATGGGTGAGCCGCCGTCGGACCAGTCGGAGTGGGTGTGGCAGTCGCCGCGCAGCGCGGTACGCAACGCGGTGGCCGCCTCGTCCAGGTCCGTGCCCTCGGTGGCGAGCAGCCGACGCAGGTAGACCGGCTCCTCGCCGGCGAGCGACTCGGCCACGCAGCGGGCGGTGACGTCGCCGACCCCGGACAGCTCGGTGAGCTTGCCGGTGCGGGCCCGCTCGGCCAGCTCCCTCCCCGGCAGCGCGCCGAGGGCCGTGGCCGCCGAGCGGAACGCCCGGACCCGGTAGGTCGCCTCGTTCGCCCGCTCCAGGAGGAAGGCGATCCGGCGCAGGTCGGCGATGGGGTCCCGGGCGCTCATGCCATGGAAAATACGCCCCCGCGCCGCCGGTCGTCGGACGACCGGCGGCGCGGAGGCGTACGGAATCAGGAGTGCGGCAGCTTCACCAGCGACCTGTCGCCGATGCCGAGGGTGGTCGGGTTGTTCCCGATCGCCGACCAGACCTCCACCCGCACGGTGCCGTTCGACAGGCTGCCGAGGGCGCCGGTGGCGGAGTGCAGGCCGCTCTGCTGGGTGTAGCGCTCGTACCCGGGAACCGGGTCGGTGGCGAAGTAGCGGTACGTCTCCACCCGCTCCCAGCTGCCGTTGCCGGTCAGGTCGTAGGAGACCCGCACCTGCACCCCGTTGCCGACCGCGTTGCCGGCGTCGAGGAACAGGTCGAACGTGGTCTGCCCGCCGCCGTACGCCAGATCCAGGCCCGTGGCGGTGAACACCTGCGGGTTGGTCGGCGTGCCGTCGCGGTTCGCGCCACCCGCGCCGGCCACCGTGACGGTCGCCGGGCTGCCGGCCGCGGCCAGCCCGCCACCCGGCAGCAGGTACCGGGTGGGGAAGTCCGACGACGGCGGCGGGGTGGTGGGCGGCGGGGTAGTGGGCGGCGGCGTCGTCGGCGGGGGCGTCGTCGGCGGCGGGGTGGTGGGCGGGTTCGTGCCCGACACCCCGCCGGTCGCGGTGCCACCGCTCCAGGTGTACGCCCCGCTGGTGGCCGTCTTCCCGGCGGGCACGGCGAGCCGGGTGCCGTCGGAGAACGTGACCGTCAGCGGCGCGGCGGTGATGTTGCTCGCCACGTAGGTGCGCGCGCCGTTGCGCTGGAACACCGCCGCCAGCGGGTGGTTGGCCGTGACCGGGGTGTGCACCGTCCCGAGGGCCGCGAGGTTGCGGATCCAGTGGAAGGTGTGCGCCCGGCTCTCGCCCTCCTCCGGCGTGTACCCGGGGTTCGCGCGGAGCTTCGCCAGCGCCGCGTCCGGGTCGCCGAGCGCCAGGAACTGCCAGAGGATGTCCTGCCACACCGTCGGTTCGCCGCCGTTGTTGCGCACCAGCTCCTGGTAGTTGGCGCGGTTGGACGCCGGGTACTGCCCGAGGTAGAGGTGCCCGCCCGTGACCGGGAGCATGTTGATGCCCTGGATCATCTCCGGGTCGGCGCTGAACCAGGTGGCGTACGCGCCGCCGTCACCCCAGACCATGCCGACCGTGGAGTGCCCGAACGCCGCCGGGTAGTTCTCGTTCGTCACGTCGAACCAGTACTCGTGGATCGCCGCGGCCTGGGTGGTGTGGATGAAGATCCCTGCGTCGCGTACGGCGGTGTTGCCGGTCGCCTGCCCCCACTGGATGAGGGCGTTGGCGAAGTTCATCCCCTCGGACGAGGACTCCTGGTTGTTGCCGGCGTGGAACGAGCCGTGTCCGGCGGCCCAGTCGTGCCCGGCGTAGATGTCGAAGTCGCGCAGGTACGGGAAGCGGTTGTCCGTGCGGTCGTAGTTGTTCGCGTCCCGGATCAGCAGGTCGATCATGCCGCCGTACTGGTCCTGCCGGGCCCAGGTCGGGTCGAACTTGGCCAGGGTGGCGGCGGCGGCGATGTAGTAGCCGTAGTGGAAGTGGTGGTCGTTGAGTTCCTGGTCGGAGCCGTAGGAGGCCGGGTAGCCGATCAGGGTTCCCCAGTTGCGGTCGTAGTGGAAGACGCCCTCGGTCTCCCCGGGCGTGGCGGTGAGCCAGTCGTTGAGGGTGCTCCGGATGGCGTTCAGCGCGGCGGTACGCGTCTCGGCGTCGCCGACCTGGTCGGCGATCTCGGCGATCCGGGCGGCCCGGCCCAGGCCCTTGCCCGTCCAGTAGGTGTCGGTGCCGCGCTGGTCCATCGGGTTGCCCCGGACGGCCGCCAGGTGGTTGCGCAGCGTCGTCAGGTCCGCCCCGGTGCCGGTGGCGACGGCGGGGACCTCCGGCAGTACGCCGTTGAACTTCATCGAGGTGCGGAACGCGTCGACGCCGGTGAGCACCTTCATCCGGCCGCGCGCCGACGGGTAGGTGAGCGCCAGCGGGGTGGCGCCGGTCAGCGACCGCCACTGGTGCGGGTAGAGGCTGACGACCGTACGGTTCGCCGTGCCCTCCCGGGCGGTCGTGGTGAAGGCGTACGTGGTGTTGACGGTGCTGGTCGCCTGGTCGTAGGCGTACGAGACCCGGGTGCCGGTGACGTGGGCGTGGGCGTACTGGCCGTAGGTGGTGGCCAGCCCGGCACGGGACGCGGCGTCGGTGCTCGGCGTGGTGGGCAGCAGGGCGACGGAGAAGTAGCCCTTGCCGGCCAGGGTGGAGGTGATCCGTCCACCGTTGACGGACCAGGTGGCGCCGGTGGGCGCGTACGCGACGTAGTCGTGCCCCCGGACGGTGAAGCCGATCGTGGCGCCGCTGTTCGACCAGACCGTGGGGCTGCCGCCGGTGGCGTTGATCAGGGCGTTGCCGCCGCTGGTGCGGAAGTACGCGAACGGCAGCCCGTGGCCGATGGTGGCCCGCATGGTCCGGGTGCCGTCGGCCCAGTACGGGGTGACCGTCCAGTCGGTCCAGCCGTCGACCTTGACGACCGGGGCGGCGAGCGCGGCGATGCCGACGCGGATGTCCTCGGAGTACGTGTACTTGAACTCGCCGACGCCGGTCGCGGTGCCGCTGATCGTCGGGGTGGAGGTGGCCGAGATCCCGAGGCCGTCGCCGGCCGGCTGGTAGGAGGCCGGGTGCGCGTGCAGCGGCTCGCTGTAGGAGCAGTTGGTCCGCTTCCACAGCAGCGACGACCACCAGTCGTTGGTGGGTACCGGCCCGGGGGGCGCGTCGGCGGTGGCGAACTGCCGGGGGTTGGTGGTCATGTCTCCGCAGCCGGTGGGCAGGGGGCCCACGCGGTCGGTGGTGTAGCTGCCGGCGCCGACGGTGGCGGCCTGGGCGGGGGTGGTGGTCACGACGGCGAGGCCGCCGAGGGCGAGGGCCAGGGCGGAGGTGGCCGCCACGGCCCAGGTGCGGCGTGTCGCAGGAGGTGTCACAGTGCCTCCGGTCGGGGAGCGCCGGTCGGGGACGGGCGCGTTCTGCGAGCGAATTGTGTGGAAAGTGGTCTCAGAGAGCGCTCTCTTGCAGCGGGACGCTAGCCCAGGGCCGAGACTTCCGTCAATGTTTCCCAGCGATGAAGCGCTGATGACGACAAACCGGAGCGGGTCGTCAGGCGGTCGGCGGCGCCTTCGGGCAGCCGTGCCGGCGGTGCCAGGCGGCCACCTCGGCGGCCGGCTCCTTGTTGCCCTTGCGCCGCCACGAGTCCAGGTACGGCGCCGGCCAGACCACGCCCCGGCGGATCCACCAGCCGTCCCGGCCAGTGCACGGCGGCGAGATGCCGAAGTGCAGGTGGCACACGTTGTTCGCGTTCCCGGTCCGGCCCACCTCGCCGAGCCGCTGCCCGGCGCGCACCCGCACCCCGGCGTCGATGCCGTCGGCGACGCGGCGCAGGTGCGAGCCGTAGTAGCGCACCCCGTCGTCGCCGAGCAACGACACCGACAGCCCGCCGTTGTGCGGCCCCCGCGGCCCGCGCCTGTCGAACCGGTCGACCCGGCTGACCTCCAGGAGGACGCCGTCGGTCACCGCCACGACCGGCTCGCCGCAGTCGGCGAAGATGTCCGTCCCCGGATAGGCCGAGTGGGTCGGGTGGTAGGCGACCTTCGCCGCGCGTACCGGAAAGACGTGCGGCAGCCCGGCGCGGGTCGGCGCGGTCGACGGGCCGGTCGGGGCGGCGGCGCCGGTCGGGGTGGCGGCCGGCGGCGCGGGCTGCCCGGCCGTCGCCGGCAGGCTCGGCCGGGGTGCGCCGGGCGTCGTCCCGGGCCGCGTCGTCGCGCAGCCGGCGGCCAGCACCGGCACCAGCACCAGCAGGACCGGGTACGCCGGACGCGCGCGGCGTCCGATCGTCGGCGAGGGCATCCGGTCATCCTCGCAGAGTCGGTACGGTGGTGGAGGCGCGCGGCAGAAGGGGAGGGGTCGATGACGACCGGACGGTACGCCTTCCCGCCCGAGCCGGACGCCGGGTTCCGGCCGGCGCCACGGGTCCCCTCGGGGCTCTTCCCGTCCGCGCCGCCGTCCCAGCCCACCTACCGCGAACCGCACCCGGTCACCGGCGCGGGCGTCGCGTCCGGCGCCGCCGTGGCGACCGTCTGGCTGCTCCTGTTCGGCCTGCTCGGCCGCGGCGTGCCCGGGTACGCCTGGTGGACCCTGCTGGCCGGCGGCCTGGCCTGGCTGGCCGCGCTGCTGCTGGTCCGCGCGGGAGACCGGGGCGTGGCCACCGGCATCGCGATCGTCACCGCCGGCGGGTGGAGCATCGCCGCCGCCATCGTGGCGGTGCGGTGGGTGTCGAGCGGGGACTGGCCGCTCTGGTGAGCCCGGTGCGGCCCGTCCCGCCCGGGCCGCGACCCGCCTGCCGGCGCCCGGTGCGTCGGGCCCGTGGCTGCGCTGCGTCGCGGGTCGGCTGCGCAGCGAATCCCGCCTTGACGTGGCCGCCCGAACTCGGCACCCTCGGCGTTATGGCCTGGACCACTCCGCGGCTCGATCCCGAGCGCAGCCGCCGTCGCCAGCAGCTCCTCGCCGAGTTGGCGGGCGCCCGGGCGGTACGCCAGCGCGTACGGCCGCAGCGGGTGCGCAGCGAGCGCCTGCGGGAGCTGATCGCCACCCGCCGCCGGGTCGCCGGCTGACGACCGGCAGACTTTCCCCAGGATTGACCGGCCCTTCGGGGCGTTGACCGGTCGCCTGCCGACCCGACCGGCTAACGTGCACGCGTAACGGGTCGGCCTGCCGAGGCTCTTTTGGGGGAACCGTGTCGTACTTCGCTGCGGCCGTCGTACGTGACGACAGCGGTTGGACGGCCGCCGAGGTGAACCTGCGGGGGGTCACCGACATCGAGGACGTCGCCGACCGGCTGCGCGACGTCGACTCCGACGCCGACCTGTCGCTGCTCTTCGTCGAGGCCGACGACACGTACCTGGTGCTCATGCGCCTGGACGAGGGGGAGGACCTGCGGGTCTTCGGCTCCGACTCGGCCTACGCGGAGGAGTCCCGGCTGGGCGCCCTGCTGGTCGGGGACCTGAAGACCTCGGTGACCGGGCTCGACGACACCGACGAACCGCGCCCGTCCGGCCGCGGCGACGACGACACCGAGCAGCCCGCCGTGGACCCCGAGGCCGACCCGGTCGGCGAGGCGGACCTCCTGGCCGACCTGGGCATCCCCGCGCAGAAGCTGCTCAACCTCTGCGCGCAGGAGGGCATGATGCCGGCCGACGTCACCGCCGAGGTGTGCCAGGTGCTCGGCTGCGCCGACGAGGTCGAGGAACTGCGTGAGGTCTGAGCCGCCCGGGCCCGGCCGGGCCGGTACGGGCGGCGCCGAGCCGGCCGACGCCACCGACCCGGCGCTGGGCACCGTACGCCCCGGTCAGCCGACCCCGGGCTCGGCGGGCCGGGTGGGGCCCGGCGCCCACGAGGGGCTGGCCGAGCCGGACGGTGCCGGCCGGCGGCAGCGGCACGAGCTGTGGATGCGGCGGGCCCTGGCGGTCGCCGTGACCGGCCCCGACAGCCCCGCAGACACCGGCCCCGACGCCGCCGACGACATCCCGGTCGGCGCCGTGCTCTACGGGCCGGACGGCGCCGAACTGGCGATCGGGCGCAACGAGCGGGAGCTGACCGGCGACCCGACCGCGCACGCCGAGGTGCTGGCGTTGCGCCGGGCCGCCGGACGGCTCGGCCGCTGGCGGCTCGACGGCTGCACCCTGGTCGTCACCCTGGAGCCCTGCACGATGTGCGCGGGCGCGCTGGTGCTGGCCCGGGTGTCCACGGTGGTCTTCGGCGCCTGGGAGCCCAAGACCGGGGCCGCCGGGTCGCTGTGGGACGTGCTGCGCGACCGCCGGCTCAACCATCGGCCGGAGGTCTACGGCGGCATCCTGGAGTCGGAGAGCGCCGCCATCCTGCGCGCCTTCTTCCGCTGACCCTCAGGCGTCGGCCGGGGCGGGCCGGAGCAGGGTCGCGGCCACCGCGCGGGCGGTGTCGGTCCACGGGGTGGGGCGCAGGGTCGCCGGGTCGAGCCGGACGATCGCCCGCGCGCCCTCCGCGTGCACCGTGCCGCCGTCCACCGACTGGAACCGGTAGGCGTACCGGGCGCTGCTGGTGCCGAAGTGGTCGAGCCAGAAGTGCACCGCCACGGGTCCGGTCCCGGTGACGGGCGTGCGGTAGCTGATGGTGAACTCGCGTACGGCGTGGAACACGTCTGGTGCGCTCTGCCGCCCGGCCTGGAACGCGACACCGTGCTCCGCCCAGTACCCGGTCAGGGCCCGTTCGAGCAGCACCGCGTACCGGGCGTTGTGCAGGAGGCCGAACGCGTCGAGGTCGTCGAAGTGCACCGCGACGTGCGCGACGTGACCGAACTCGACGGCGGGCTGGTCGACGATGGCGTGGCTCATGAGATGCCTTCCGGTAGCAGGGTCGGATCGGGGCACAGTGCCCGCAGGCGGTTCAGCAGGCCCTGGCGGGCGTGCCGGTAGGCGGTGTCGGGGTCCAGCAGCCGGGAGCGCATCGCGGCGGTGATCCCGAGCGCGTCGATCTCGTACGCCAGTTGCGCGACGTCCACGTCGGCGGGCAGCTCGCCGGCGGCGACCGCCTCGCGGACGAGCTGTTCGAGGAACGCGGTCCAGCGGCCGAACACCTCGGCGAGACGGTCCCGGACCGGGCCGGGACGCGCGTTGTACTCGAAGTCGGCGCTGGCGAAGAAGCAGCCGCCGGGGAGCACCCGGGCGGCGAAGAAGTCGATCCGGGCCTGGTGCAGCGCCCAGAGCCGCCGTACGCCCCGGGGGGCGCGCAGGGCCGGCTCGATGACCCGTTCCCGCTGCTGCTCGACCGCCCGGTCGACCGTGGCGAGCTGGAGCGCCTCCTTGGAACCCCAGTGCGCGAAGAGGCCGGACTTGCTGACGCCGAGCGCGTCGGCGAGCTGGGCCAGGGAGAGCCCGTGCAGGCCGACCTCGGTGGCGAGGACCACGGCGGCGTCCAGCGCGGCGGTGCGGGTCCGATCACCCCGCGCGACGCGTCCGTCGACTGTCATGGCCAGAGGCTAATGAATAAGCACGACCGTTCGTATAGTTTCTCGACGTGACCGTGGTCACGAAACAGCGACGCCGCCCGCCATCCGGGGACGGACGGCGGGCGGCGGCGGGCCGACGAGGATCAGGCGACGATCGTGTCCAGGGCGATCTCGACCATCTGGCTGAAGGTCTGCTCCCGCTCCTCGGAGGTGGTCTTCTCGCCGGTCTTGATGTGGTCGCTGACGGTCAGCAGGGTCAGCGCGCGGGCCTTGAACCGGGCGGCGATCGTGTAGAGCGCCGCCGACTCCATCTCCACCGCCAGCACGCCGTAGTCGGCGAGGCTGTCGTAGAGGTCCGGGCGGTCGGTGTAGAAGGCGTCCGCCGCCAGGATCGGCCCGACCCGCATCGCGATGCCGCGCCGCTCGGCCACCTCGACCGACGTACGCAGCAGCCCGAAGTCGGCCACCGGGGCGTAGTCGATCAGCCCGTCGAAGCGCATCCGGTTCATGTTCGAGTCGGTGGACGAGCCGATCGCCGCGATCACGTCGCGCAGCCGCAGGTCCTCGGACAGGGCCCCGCAGGAGCCGACCCGGATCAGGCTCTTCACGCCGTACTCGTTGACCAGTTCGTGGGCGTAGATCGAGGCGGAGGGCATGCCCATGCCGGAGCCCTGGACGGAGACCTCGACGCCGTTGTGGCGGCCGGTGAAGCCCAGCATGCCCCGGACCGTCGAGTAGCACTGCGCGCCCTCGAGGTAGGTCTCCGCGATCCACTTGGCCCGCAGCGGGTCGCCCGGCATCAGGACCCGCTCGGCGATCTCTCCCGGCTTCGCGCCGATGTGCGTACTCATGGCAAGGATCCTGCCAGGCCGCCCCGGGGCGTACCGGTTCGGCGTCCGAACCCGGGGTCATGTACCCTTCTCGGCGGTGGCGTGTCCGAGTGGCCTAAGGAGCACGCCTCGAAAGCGTGTGAGGGTTTACGCCCTCCGCGGGTTCAAATCCCGCCGCCACCGCTCGTGACATGCGAGAACGCCCGGTCGATCCGCGAGGATCGCACCGGGCGTTCCCACATGCCGACCCAACGCCTCCCCGCACCCTGCCTGCGTGCCTCCCGCCCCCTGCCTGCGCCGATCATGCAGTTGTGGTGCTCCGCGAAAGGGGCGTATGGGTGGCTATTGCCCACCACGAGTGCATGATCGACGCCGTGGATGGGCGGGGGGTTAGCGGCGGGTCAGTTCCTTTTCCAGGCGGGTGATGAGGGTCTTGCGGGACTTGCCGTCGCGTTCGCGGCGCAGGGCGGACTTCAGTTGGCCCTTGTCGAGGTCGCGGACGAGCTTGGCCGCCTCGGCGACCGGCAGCTCCGACAGTTGCTCGGCCGACGTGGCGTTGCGGCGGGCGCGTTTGGCCGGTCCGGTGTTGGCGACGTACTGCCTGCCGGACCTGGATTCCTTCCGCTTCTTGGCGTCGGTCGCCCGCCTCTCCTTCTCGGAGAGTTCCTTCCAGGCCTGTTCGGGCAGGTAGCGACTCGTCTCGTCGCCGTGCCGCGCCCGGGTGTCGCCCTCCTTGGTCTGCCAGTGCTCGCCGCCCCAGCGCTGGAGGGACTTCTGCCGCTCGTCCTTCGGGCCGACGAAGCCCCCGCCTCGCCTCTTGTACTCCTGGGTGACCAGCTGCGACTTACGCGCCGACCACTGTCCCGGCCGGCCGCCCTTGTCGGAGGCCTTGATCTCTTCCTTGACCTGCTCCCTGAGTTCGGGCTTCGTGTACCGCGCCATGCCCGGCGGTTACCCGGCGACCTGCGGCTCATGCTTCCGCGTGCCGGGGTGCCGGGGTGCTGCTCGAGTCCCCAGCCGCACCTCGACCTCGTTGTCGGCCCACAGCGCGGTCACCACGGCGATCCGGGTCGCCGTGGTGACCGCTAACCAGCACGTCCGGGCACGCCGATTCGGTGCGCGGGAGGACACACGGCCCGGCGGTCGAATGTAATGATGTCCTCCGATGGCGCCAGAGATGGCGTCTCCACGGGGGATCGTCCAACGGAGACAGCACGACCAGCCCGGAGCAGAGCGCCGGACCGGTCGTCGGCTGCTCTGCTTCCTCGTGTCCGTTCTCACCTCGACCCACCCTGCCAGGGCGGGTCGCCCCTCAGGAGGAAACGTGCACGAAAAGCGCTCACACCGCCGCCAGTTGTTCCGGGCGGCTGCCGTCACCGCCGGTACCGCCGTCGCCGCGCCGCTGCTGGGGGGCGTCACGCCCGCGCAGGCCGCCGCGCTCGCCACCACCGGCGCCATTCCCTGGGTCGGCCCGGCCGGCTCCGGTGCCCCGTTCGAGGTGAACGAGACCTTGGGTGCGCAGGCCGCCATCAACGCGGCGCTGGGCACGAGCAGCCGGCGGGCCGTCTACGTCGCCCCCGGCAGCTACAACCTGAAGGCCCCGGTGGTGCTCGGTGACCGGCAGGCACTGATCGGCGCGGGCCCGTTGGTCACACTGCTGACCGCAGCCGCGGGCTTCAGCGGGGCGGCCCTGGTGGTCAACCCGTGGTCCGGCACCCTCGCCGGCGGGACTCGACAGTGCGTGACCGACATCGGGCTCGACGGCGTGAACCGGGTGGCCAACGGCGTCAACTTCCAGATGAACACCGAGCCGGACCTGTACGGGCCGGATCCGGCGCCATGGCTGACCCGGGTCTTCGTCACCCGGACCACCGGCGACGGGTTTCTCCTCGGCGGCACGTACGCGGGTGGGCAGCGGGAGTTCAAGCTCACCGACTGCCGGGTCGAGAAGGTGGGCGGCTGGGCGTACAACTTCCAGTCGTCGGACGGGTTCATCAGCGGGTGCTCGGCCCAGGGTTGCGCCGGGGGCGGCTACCTCCTCGGCGGTGGCAACATCAAGATCTGGGGCAGCAAGGCGTACGGCATCGGCACCGCGGCCACCTCTGCCCCCGCGTTCCGGATCGACTCCGCGCGGGCGACCGTCGTCGGCTGCGAAGCCCAGGACACCATCGGCAACGGCTTCGAGATCCGCGCCGCCAACGCGACGCTCTCCGGCTGCACCGCCGACTCGACCGGGCGCGGCGGCACCGGCGTCGACTCGGAGTCTGCGGGCTTCTACGTGGCCGCGTCCGCGGTGAACCTGGACGGTGGCGCGTTTCAGCGGACCAGCGGCGGCGCGAAGTGGATCGTGAGCACGGATCCGGGCATGCGGTGCGCCCTGTACCTGGCCCCCGGCGTCGACTTCCTCTCCGTACGGCTGGTCACCGGGGCGGGCCGGCCCACGCCGTTCCAGCGCCTGATCACCGGCACGGTCGGCGCTGGTTCGTCGGTCTCGGTCCTCGGCTGACCGGGTAGGCCGCGGGGCCGACCTCACCGTATCGACCCTGCGGCCGCACGACTCCCGTCGGGCCCGGTCAGCCGGCGAGCCGCCTGTCGAAGCCGTCCCGGCGGGCCGAGCGTCGAGGGTCGGCCAGAACCGCCGGTGGGTGAACGCGTACGTGGGCAGGCCCACGGGGCCGTCGTGCTGGGTGGGATCTGGTTGTGGCGGTGTCGTTCAGCAGGGGCTGTGGCCCTCGTCGAAGAGGCGCTGGGCCCAGTCTGCGTACCCGGCGATGATCTTCTTCACCGCCCGCCCGTCGTGCAGGAAGAGGTACGCCCGGTCGCCCTGCCGGGCGAGCAGCCCGTCGAGCCGGTACGTCCCCTGTGGAGCGTCCAGCTCCCGCAGGGACGGGTAGCGGGTGCGGACCTCGTCGACCGGCATGCCGGCGGTGACCCCCTGCGGGGTGCGCGTCGCCTCGCCGAGCCAGAGCAGCACCAGCCGGTCGTCGACGAAGATGGGACTGGTCGTGTCGTACCCGG
The DNA here is from genome assembly GCF_004345505.1 of Micromonospora sp. CNZ303. Taxonomy (NCBI): domain Bacteria; kingdom Bacillati; phylum Actinomycetota; class Actinomycetes; order Micromonosporales; family Micromonosporaceae; genus Micromonospora; species Micromonospora sp. CNZ303. The sequence goes on from NZ_SLVT01000015.1 coordinate 34,400, forward strand.
CCAGCGCCGGGCCGCAGGCGTCGATGTCGGAGCGCAGGATGCCCCGCCGGGTCAGCTCGTCCTCGGTGTCGCCGAACTCGACGTCGCGCAGGCCGTTGAGGTCGACCACCTCGACGGCCCCGACGGGCCGGCCGTCCAACTCGCGCAGCGGCGGGTGCACGCCGCTGCCCGAGACCCAGGCAGCCGTCGTCAACGCGGCGATAAAGCCAAATTGTCGCAATTTCATGGAATCCCCCAGTCCCCAACGGGACCGGGCCGTTCAGGTTGCTGCCCGCCCGCAGATTGCCGGTTTTCCCATTCCTCGGCCAGCTCGTCCCAGTAGTCGGCGCTCAGCCGTCGGCGCCCGTGCGCCAGCCAGCCGGCGGTGCTCCGCTCGACGTGCAGGCCCAACTCGGCGAACGGGTCGATCCACGCGCCGGGCTCCGCCCCGAGCCGGGCGAGCGCCGCGTTCAGCGGCCACTCCGGGCGCGGTCCGTCGAAGAGGCGGTCGAACCCCGGCCCCCAGCTCACCTGGCCGCCGAGCCACACCAGCGCCGACTGGTAGCCGGCGCCGCCGAGGAACTCCGCCTCCAGGTACGCCACCGGACCCGTCCGCGACCAGCGGGCGAGGGCCTCGGTGAGGGACGCCGGGAGCACCAGGTGGAACGGCTCCTCCGGGGACCGCTCCGCCGTCGAGTAGTCGGGCGGAGCCCCGGTCAGCTCCTCGACCAGTTGCGGGGTGACCGGCAGCAGCGCGAAGTCCTGGCGCAACTCGCCGAGGACCGCGTGGTCCAGGTCGGCGGTGTGCTCGCGGAGCAGCTCGGCGTCCGCGACGACCGCGCTGAGCTGGTAACCCATGGGAGCCCTCCGCCGTCCACAGCCTGTGGATGGAACATGTGTACGACGACTGTCGCCTCCGCCGCCCTCCGCACCGTACCCAATCGTCCCCTTCCGGCACCGCCCCGCGATGCCGCGCTCCCGGCCCCTTCCCGGGCGTCCTGTTCCACTCGCCGGCGGCTTCCGCACCCCGGCCCGCCTGCGGGGACGACCGACCGGCGAAGGTCAGCGCAGCAGGTTGACCAGGGCGGCGAGCCCGACGACCACGATCGTGGCGCGCAGCGCCACCGGCGGGAGGCGGCGTCCCCACCGGCCGCCGATCAGGCCGCCCACCACGGAGCCGACCGCGATCAGCAGCGCCGGCTGCCACGCCACGTTCCCCACGATCACGAACATGATCGCCGCGACCCCGTTCACGAGGCCGGCGAGCAGGTTCTTCACCCCGTTGACCCAGCGCAGGTCGGCCGAGAGCAGCACGCCGAGCAGCCCCAGCAGCAACACGCCCTGGGCGGCGCCGAAGTAGCCGCCGTACACCCCGGTGCCGAAGACGCCGAGCAGCAGCAGCGGCCCCGCCCGCCGTACCGCCTGACCGCCCGCCGACGACGCGCCCGCGTCGTCCGCGACCGGCCGTCGGTGGGCCAACGCCCGCGCCAGTCGCGGCTGCACCACCACGAGCACCAACGCCAGGACGATCAGCACCGGCACGATGGCCCGGAACGCACCGGGCGGCAGGAGCAGCAGCAGTACGCCGCCCGTGACACCGCCGAGCACGGCGGCGAGACCCAGGCGAGCCAGCAGCCGGCCGTGCCCGGCCAGTTCCTGCCGATAGGCGTACGCCGCGGTGAACGACCCCGGCACCAGCCCGACGGTGTTGGACACGTTCGCCACCACGGGCGGATAGCCGAGGGAGAGCAGGACCGGGAAGGTCACCAGCGTGCCCGAGCCCACCACCGCGTTGATGGCTCCCGCCGCGACCCCGGCGGCCAGCACGGCCAGCCCGTCGACGACGTTCAGCGTTGCGTTCACCTGTGTCCGCGCTCTCCCCGGGCCGGTCGACGCCCGCAGGTCGCCGCCGCCTGGTTGTCTCGCTGTCGGATGCGGCTGTCAGCGTAGGACGCGGGCGGTGCTTCCTGATCGACGTGCGGCAGGGATCACGCCGTGACCAGTAGCTTCGTCGGCGGCGTTCATCTCTGCGGTGGGCGCGGTCGCCGGGGCCTGGCGTGGCGGCGGCGCAGCCAGCGGGGCAGGCGATGCCGGGGCACGAACATGCCGATGTCGTCCGCCGCGTTGTCGGCGTAGCCGCGTAGCTGACAGCCGCCGAGCGGGGTGCGGTCGCGCAGCGCGCCCCGGAGCAGCGCCAGCGACTCGGCGTCGACGTCGCGGTGCAGGCGCCCGAAGTGACCCAGCGACTGCAACGCGTTCGCCCTGGTCTGCGCGTCTCGCGACCGGAGCCCGCGCTTGATCCTGGGAAGGACGACGGCAGGCGGGTGGAACTCGTCCAGCACCAGCCAGAGAAGCGCCGGCCCGGCCCCGGGCTCCGTACGCTCCAGGGCCGCGTCGACCTTCTCCGGGCAGTCGCATTCGTCGAACTTCGGGTCGGTCGCCCGCTCGCTCACCCGGCATCGACGCCGGACATCGCGACCAGTTGCGTCCAGAGCAGCCAGCGCGGGATCCTGCCCATCCGGATCACCCCTTCCGGCGTCACCTGTCGAGAGGCGCAACCGCCACCGACCGAACGTCGACGAGGCATCGACACAGGTCGGAGGAGCGTAACCAGTGGGCCGCCGTGGCGCACGGCAGAAACGATGCGAGGGCCGTCCCCGATAGGGTCGGCCCTCGCGTTCGTGCTGCTCAGCGAGCGGAGGATACGAGATTCGAACTCGTGAGGGTGTTAACCCAACACGCTTTCCAAGCGTGCGCCCTAGGCCTCTAGGCGAATCCTCCGCAGACGAGGATACAGGTCCCCGGCGGGTGGGCCACCCCACCACCCCCTGAAGATCGACGCGGCGTCGGGTAGGGTTGGCGGTACCTCCCGTGCGGCGGTATCTCGTGAACCTCCCCAGGGCCGGAAGGCAGCAAGGATAAGCGGGCTCTGCCGGGTGCACGGGAGGCCTTTTTGTCTCCGGGTCCCGGTAACGTCCCTGCGGGTCAGGTCACGGGGTGGTGGGTGGTCACCCGCGCCCGACCGGCGCAGAATGGCTCGGTCGAGAGGAGGCGGGACGAGTGGCACTGGCGCTCTACCGCAAGTACCGGCCGCGTACCTTCGCCGAGGTCATCGGGCAGGAGCACGTCACCGAGCCGCTGTCGCAGGCGCTGCGCAGCGGACGGCTCAACCACGCCTACCTCTTCTCCGGCCCACGCGGCTGCGGCAAGACCTCCAGCGCCCGGATCCTGGCCCGCTCGCTGAACTGCGAGCAGGGCCCGACCCCGGAGCCGTGCGGGCAGTGCGACTCCTGCCGCGAGCTGGCCACCGACGGCGGCTCGATCGACGTACTGGAGATCGACGCGGCCAGCCACGGCGGCGTCGACGACGCCCGCGAGCTGCGCGAGAAGGCGATCTTCGCGCCGGCCAAGAGCCGCTTCAAGATCTACGTCATCGACGAGGCCCACATGGTCTCGTCGGCCGGCTTCAACGCCCTGCTCAAGCTGGTCGAGGAGCCGCCGGAGTACGTCAAGTTCATCTTCGCGACCACCGAGCCGGAGAAGGTCCTCGGCACGATCAAGTCGCGGACCCACCACTACCCGTTCCGGCTGATCCCGCCGAAGGTGCTCCGGCCCTACCTGGAGCAGCTCTGCGAGGCCGAGAACGTCGCCGTCGAGCCGGCGGTCTTCCCGCTGGTGGTGCGCGCCGGCGGTGGCAGCGCCCGGGACAGCCTCTCCGTGCTCGACCAGCTCATCGCCGGGGCCGGGCCGGAGGGCGTCACCTACGCCCGGGCTGCCGCCCTGCTCGGCGTGACCGACGCCGCCCTCATCGACGAGATGTGCGACGCGCTGGCGGCCGGGGACGGCGCGACGGCGTACGCGACCGTTGACCGGGTCGCCGAGGCCGGGCACGACGCGCGCCGGTTCGCCTCCGACCTGCTGGAGCGGCTGCGCGATCTCATCGTGCTCCAGCAGGTGCCCGACGCCGCCGCCAAGGGCCTCATCGACGGCCCGGCCGACCAGATCGAGCGGATGGCCGCCCAGGCCCAGCGGCTCGGCCCGGCCACGCTGTCCCGCTGCGCCGACATCGTGCACAACGGCCTGGTGGAGATGCGCGGCACGACCGCGCCCCGGCTGCTGCTGGAGCTGATCTGCGCCCGGATGCTGCTGCCCGGCGCCGACGACAGCACCGGCGGCCTGCTCCAGCGCCTCGAACGCATGGAGCGCCGGCTCACCCTCGCCGGCACCGACGCGCCGCCGGCCGCCGCCGGCCCCGAGCCGGTCGCCGCCCCTCCTCCCGTACGCCCCGAAGCTCCCGCCCCGACCGCGGCTGCCGCCGCGCCCGACCCGTCGCCCGCCGGCCCGCCGGCGGCTGCCGGCGCCCAGTCCGGCGCTGCGGCTGCCCGCGCGGCGGCTCTTGCCGCCACCGGTTCCCGTACGGCGCAGGCAGCCCCGGGCGCCACGGAGCCGGTGGGCGCGCCCGCCAGTGGGCCGCCCGCCGATGCTTCCGCCCGCCGTCAGGTGCCGGCCTCGGCGGTGCTGCCCGACCCGGCCACCCCCGCCCCGCCCCGCCCCGGCGCGGCTGCGGCGGGCCCCCTGGACGCCGTCGCGGTGCGCCGGGTCTGGCCGGACATCGTCGCGAAGGTCAACCGGATCAAGAAGCCGGCCGCCGCGCTGATGCGCGACGCGGTGGTCCGTGACGTGGACGGCGACACCCTGGTGCTGACCGTCAAGTCGCCGGTGCTCGCGCAGATGATGGGCAACCACACGTCGGTACTGGCCGACGTGCTCTACGAGGAGTTCGGTGGCCGCTGGCAGATCCGCTGCGAGGTGGCCGGCGAGCGGGGTGGCACGTCACTCGGTGGCTCGTCCCGTCCCGCCGCTGCGGCCCGCCCGGCATCCCCGCCGTCGGCCGCCCCCGCCCACCAGGACCGGACCGACGCTGGCCCGTCCGGCACCGGCCCGTCTGGTGGTGGCGAGGGCGGCGGCGGCCCGTTGGGTGGCGGCCCGTCCGGTGGCGGTGCGGGCGGTGGCATGTCCGGTGGCATGTCCGGTGGCCCGACCGGACCAGGCGGCCTGGCCGGCTCAGGCGGCCTGGCCGGCTCAGGCGGCCTGGCCGGCTCAGGCGGTGCGAGCGGCCTGGCCGGCTCAGGCAGTGCGAGCGGCCTGACCGGCCCAGGCAGTGCGAGTGTCCCGGCCGCCTCAGGCGGTCCGAGTGGCCCGACCGGCGCGAGCGGCCCGGGCGGCCCGAATGGACTCAGTGGTGCGGCCGGCGGGCCTGGTGGCGCGGGGGGTGCTGCGGGCGGCCAGGGCGGGGCGGCCCGGCCCACCTTCGACGCTGGTGCGTCGGGCAGCGGTGGTGCTGCCGCCGCTGCCGACGTCGCCGAGGACTGGCCCGAGCCTGCCCGCCCGGGTGGCGCGGCCGGAGGCGGCGACGACTGGCCCGAGCCCGCCCGCCCGGGTGGCGCGGCCGGGGGTGGCGACGACTGGCCGGAACCGGCTCGGCCGGGTGGCGCGTCGGCCGCCACGTCGACCAGCGGCACGGCAGCCGCTGCCCCGGCGGCGACCGGCCTGCCCGGCGCGGCGGCGACCACCTCGCCGGCGACCACCCGGCCGGCGAGCGCCGCCACGGCGTCGGCGACCGCCACGACCGCCGTACCCAAGCCGGCCGGTCCCTCGGGTGCGCCGCAGCAGGCCGCGCCCGCCAGCCCTCCGGTGAGCAGCGCGATCGCGGCGGCGCGGGCGGCTGCGGCGGGACGTGGTGGTCCGCGTACCGGCCAGCCGGTGCGGAAGACCGCGGACGCCGACTGGGCCGGCGAGCCGCCGTACGACCCGGACTTCGACGGCCCGGTGCGCGGCGGCGGCGGACGCCCCGGCGGTGCCCGGCCGGCGGCCCCGAACTTCGAGGGCTTCGACCCGGGTGACGAGCCGCTGGACGAGGTCATCGACGAGCAGACCGCGCGGGAGTCCAGCGAGGAGCAGGCGGTACGACTGCTCCGCGAGGCGTTCGGCGCAGAGAAGATCGACGAGATCGACGCCCGATAGCCCCCCAACGCCAACGCCAACGCGACCCGCGCAGATCTTGGCAGGAATCGGCCCCTCTGGGGGCGCTCCGGTACCAAGATCTCTGGAGACGGCGACGGCGACAGCGATGACGCGGCGGGCGCGGTGGCGGTGGGAGCGGTGGCGCAGGGCAAGGGCGCGGGTGCGGCGGTCGAGGCAGGCGGTCAGGCGGGTCGGGTCGGTCAGGGGCAGGCAGCCGGGCGGGTCGGGGCGGGGTTAGACGGGCCAGGCCGGGAGGCCGTGGGGGTGTGCCTCGGCCAGCAGGCGTTCCGGGCCGGTGCCGAGCCGGGCGCGGAGCTGGAAGTCGTTGCGGGCCTCCCGCGGGTGCGGCTCGAAGGAGACATGGGCGACCGGCGCGTCGGTGCCGTCGGCGGCGGCCAGCCGGTCCAGCTCGGCGGTGACCCGTGCCCACTCCTCGGCCGGGACGTACTGGCGCATCACCGAGTGCCACACCACGGTCAGCGTGCCGGGGCGCGGGGTGATCCCGGCGAGGAAGTCCGCCGCCCCCGCCGCGACGACCCGGGCCGGCAGCCGCGCGGCCAGCTCCAGCGCGCCGGCCAGCCGGGCCGCGCGGGCGGTGTGCTCCGGCCAGAGGTACGCCCGCAGCGCCAGCGCGCCGTCGGAGTCGCCCGGCTCGAGCGGGCTGACGTCGCAGCCGAGCCGCTCCACCACGGTCAGCTCGGGGTACGCCTCGGCCGCCGACCGTAGCCAGTCGGGCACCCCGCCCCGCCAGCCGTCCGGCAGGCGTACCGGGGAGTCGGCCGGTCCCCAGGCGAAGCCGGCGGCCTCGACGCGGAACCGGTCGGCTCGCAGGTTCAGCCCGGCGCTCGCGCCCAGCTCGACGAGGCGCACCGGCAGCCCGCCCACCTCGTGGACGGCGTGCAGCAGGCCGGCGAGCAGCAGGTTGGCCCGGCCGACCTCGTTGGTCTGGGGCGGTCGGCGCAGCCAGCCGCGCAGCGTGTCGTGCTCGGCCTCGACGACCGCCCGGAACGCGGCCCAGCAGGCGGGGGCGTCCGCCGCCCGGTACGCCCCACCCGCGCTCGGGTAGAACCGGGCCAGCCCGGGTGCCCGGCCGGACAGCACCAGCGCGTGCACCCCGCCGAGCAGGCGTAGCGACACGAGGGCGTCGGCGTCGCTGTCCTCGTACCCCTTGATGACGGTGGCGCACGGGCCGCCTGCCCGCACGTCACCGGCGGCGCGCGCCAGCAGGTGGGCGTAGAGGGCGGCGTCCATGTCGGCGCAGGCTCGGGCCTGTCGTTCCATGGCCGCCGCGGCCTGTTCCCGGGACATCCGCCACCTCCGTCCGGTCGGTCCCGTGATCGTGCGCCCGGACCCGGCGCGAGGGAAGCACCGGGCGGGGCGAGGCTGCTCACAGCCGATAGGCTGAGCGGCGGCCGAGCAGACGAGTGCGAGAAGGAGCCATCCGTGCGCCCAGGTGGACAGCCGAACATGCAGCAGATGCTGAAGCAGGCGCAGAAGATGCAGCAGCAGATCGCCAAGGCGCAGGCCGAGCTCGCCGAGGCGGAGCTGACCGGCACCGCCGGCGGGGGCCTGGTCACCGCGACCGTCGCGGGCACCGGCGAGCTGAAGTCGATCAAGATCGACCCGAAGGCGGTGGACCCGGAGGACGTGGAGACCCTGGAGGACCTCGTCGTCGCGGCCATGCACAACGCCGCCGAGGCGGCGCGGGAGCTGACCGAGAAGAAGATGGGCCCGGTCACCGGCGGCATGGGCGGCCTCGGCCTGCCCGGTTTCTGAGCGGCAGATGTACGAGGGCGCCATCCAGGACCTGATCGACGAGCTGGGGCGGCTGCCGGGCGTGGGCCCGAAGAGCGCACAGCGGATCGCCTTCCACGTCCTGTCCGCCGACCCGGCCGACGTCAACCGGCTGGCCGGGGCGTTGCGCAAGGTCAAGGAGCTGGTGCGGTTCTGCACCAGTTGCTACAACGTGGCCGAGTCCGACCGGTGCCGGATCTGCCGCGATCCGCGCCGCACGGACGAGGTGCTCTGCGTGGTCGAGGAGCCGAAGGACGTGGTCGCGATCGAGCGGACCGGGGAGTTCCGGGGCCGCTACCACGTGCTCGGCGGGGCGATCAATCCGCTGGAGGGGATCGGGCCGGACAATCTGCGCATCCGCGAGCTGATGGCCCGGCTCAGCGACGGCACCGTGCGGGAGCTGATCCTGGCCACGGACCCGAACACCGAGGGCGAGGCGACCGCGACGTACCTGGCGTTGATGGTCAAGCCGATGGGCATCTCGGTGACCCGGTTGGCGAGCGGTCTGCCGGTCGGCGGCGACCTGGAGTACGCCGACGAGATCACCCTCGGCCGCGCCTTCGAGGGCCGTCGCGCCGTCTGACGTTTCCGCTATGGTCGGCACCCGATTCGGGTGCCGACCATCGTCGTACGGGCACTGTCGGATCCACTGTGGGGTCTGACATCGCAGCGATGCAGGCGACGATCGATGTAACAAATCGGCATCGCCCAACCCGGACATAGCGCCCCTTTGTCGGCGGTCCGGAACAGCCGCTGAGGCGGTGCGCATCGGTTAAGACACGATCCGGTACCAACCGGTTCCGCGACGGTTTCCCGCCGGTCCGAACGGCGGCTAATGTCACGGCGATCGGTGACCCCTGTCACCACGATTGTCCGTAACCCCAAGGACGAGGTGAAGCACCCATGCGTGCATCCAGGCCGAAGGTCGCCCTCGCGGCCGTCGCGGTCGCGGCCCTCGCGGTAGCAGGCTGCGCCGAGAGCAACCGCGATGACAGTTCCGGCGGTAGCAAGAAGGACACCCTCGTCTTCGGCGTAGCCGGAGATCCGAAGGTGCTCGACCCGAGCTTCGCCAGCGACGGTGAGTCGCTGCGCGTGGCGCGTCAGGTCTTCGAGACGCTGGTCCGTCCGGAGGAGGGTGGCACCAAGGTCACCCCCGGTCTGGCCGAGACCTGGACCCCGGACGCCGCCGGCACCACGTGGACCTTCAAGCTGCGCTCCGGCGTGAAGTTCCACGACGGCACCGAATTCAACGCCGAGGCGGTCTGCAAGAACTTCGACCGCTGGTACAACGCCAAGGGCCTCATGCAGAGCCCGGACGTGACCCCGTACTGGCAGGACGTCATGGGCGGCTTCGCCAAGAACGAGAGCGCGGACCTGCCGCCGAGCCTCTTCAAGTCCTGCACCGCCAAGGACGCCACGACCGTCGACCTGGCCTTCACCCGGGTCTCCAGCAAGATCCCGGCCGCGCTGATGCTGCCCTCGTTCTCGATGCACAGCCCGACCGCGCTGGAGAAGTACGACGCCAGCAACGTGGGCGGCACCGCCGAGGACATCAAGTACCCGGCCTACGCCACGGCGCACCCGACCGGCACCGGCCCGTTCAAGTTCAAGTCCTGGGACGTCGCCAACAAGACGCTCACCATCGAGCGCAACGAGGACTACGCCGGCACCAAGGCGAAGCTGAAGACCCTCATCTACAAGACGATCTCGGACGAGAACGCGCGCAAGCAGGCGCTGCGCTCCGGCGACATCCAGGGGTACGACCTGGTCGGCCCGGCCGACGTCGAGCCGCTGAAGGGTGAGGGCTTCAACGTCCTGACCCGCCCGGCGTTCAACATCCTCTACCTGGCCATGAACCAGAAGGGGAACCCGAAGCTCGCCGACGTGAAGGTCCGCCAGGCCATCGCGCACGCGCTGAACCGGCAGGCTCTCGTCGACTCGAAGCTGCCCCCGGGCGCCAAGGTCGCCGACAACTTCATGCCGGACACCGTCGAGGGTTGGAACGGCGACGTCACCAAGTACAACTACGACCCGGCGAAGGCGAAGGCGCTGCTGGCCGAGGCCGGCGCGACGAACCTGACCCTGCGGTTCCACTACCCGACCGAGGTCACCCGGCCGTACATGCCGAACCCGAAGGACATCTTCGAGCTGCTCTCGGCGGACCTCAAGGCGGTCGGCATCAACGTCCAGGCCATCCCGCTCAAGTGGAGCCCGGACTACCTGAACGCCACCACCTCGGGCAACAAGCACGACCTGCACTTCCTCGGCTGGACCGGTGACTACGGCGACGGCTACAACTTCATCGGCACCATGTTCGACCGGCCGAAGGCCGAGTGGGGCTTCACCAACAAGGCCCTGTTCGACCAGTTCAAGGACGCGGACAGCACCGCCGACGTGGCGGCCCGGACCGAGAAGTACAAGGCCCTGAACAAGGCCATCATGGACTTCCTGCCCGGCGTCCCGGTGTCGCACTCGCCGCCGGCGATCGTGTTCGGCAAGGACGTGACCGGGGTCAAGGCGAGCCCGCTCACCGACGAGCGGTTCTCCACCGCCGAGTTCAAGTCCTGATCTGACGCTCCGAGTCGTGGGCGGGCGCTGTTTCGGCAGCGCCCGCCCACGACCCTCCGTACCCCTTTCGAGGCCGCCGTGTTCCGGTTCATCGTCAGACGCCTGCTTCAGCTGATACCCACGCTGTTCGGGCTCTCCCTCCTGCTGTTCATCTGGCTCCGCCGACTGCCCGGCGGTCCCGAGACCGCCATCCTCGGTGAGCGCGGGACGCCCGAGATGCGCGCCGCGATCCGGCGCAACATGGGCCTCGACGAGCCGATCCTGGTGCAGTACGGCCGGTTCGTGCGGCGGCTGATCCGCCTCGACCTGGGCACGTCGACCTCCACCAAGCGGACGGTGGTCACCGAGTTCGTCGAGCGCTTCCCCGGCACGGTGGAGCTCTCCGTCACGGCGATGCTGATCGCGGTCGGCGTCGGCATCCCGCTGGGCTACCTGGCGGCCCGGCGCCGCGGCCGGATGCTGGACCACCTCTCGGTCGGCGGCTCCCTGATCGGCATCTGCATCCCCGTCTTCTTCCTCGCGTACGTGCTCAAGGCGATCTTCGCGGAGAACCTCGGCTGGTTCCCGGCGAGCGGCCGGCAGGACCCGACGCTCGGGGCGACGCGGGTCACCAACTTCTTCGTCCTCGACGGGATCATGACGCGGGAGTGGGATGCCGCCGCCGACGCGCTCTGGCACCTGGTGCTGCCGGCCGTCGCGCTGGCCAGCATCCCGCTGGCGATCATCGTCCGGATCACCCGTGCCAGCGTGCTGGAGGTGCTCAACGAGGACTTCGTCCGCACCGCCGAGGCGAAGGGCCTGACCGAGAGCACGGTCCGGCGCCGGCACGTGCTGCGCAACTCCATGCTGCCGGTGGTCACCTCGATCGGCCTGCTCACCGGCGGCCTGCTCTCCGGCGCGGTGCTGACCGAGACCGTCTTCGCCTTCAGCGGCATCGGAGCCTTCATCTACGAGGCGATCAGCCAACGTGACTATCCCGTGCTGATGGGCTTCATCCTGATCATCGCGGTGGTGTACGTGCTGGTGAACCTCCTGGTCGACCTCTCCTACAGCCTGATCGACCCGAGGGTGAGGGTCCGATGACGATCACCGGCGGCACCAAGAAGGAAAAGATCGACCGGCTCGCCGAGCTGGCGGCCCGGGAGGACGAGCGCGGCGTCAGCCTCTGGAAGGAGGCGTTCCGCCGGCTGCGGCGCAACCCGGCGGCGATCGTCGGCGCGGTGATCCTGAGCCTGTTCCTGCTGGTCGCCATCCTCGGGCCGTTCTTCGTCCCGCACGCCCCCGACGCCCAGCTCTGGAAGAGCGAGATCCGTCTCGGCGACTTCCCCGGCTTCCGGGCCGAGAACTGGTTCGGCGTCGACCACATCGGTCGCGACGAGTTCAGCCGCATGATCGTCGGCGCCCGGCAGACCCTGCTGGTCGGCGTGGTCTCCACCCTGATCGGCCTCGCGGTCGGCTCGCTGATCGGCGGGATCGCCGGCGCGGCCGCCGGCCTCGGCGGCCGGTGGGGCCGGGCGGTCGACAACGTGCTGATGCGCTTCGTCGACATGCTGCTGGCCATGCCGAGCCTGCTGCTGGCGATCAGCATCGCCGCCCTGCTCGGCGCCGGGCTGACCACGGTCATGATCGCGGTCGGCGTGGTGTCGGTGCCGGTCTTCGCCCGGCTGCTGCGCGGCTCGATGATCTCCCAGGCCAACAGCGACTACGTCCTGGCCGCCGTCTCGCTGGGCGTGAAGAAGCCGAAGATCGCGCTGACCCACGTGGTGCCGAACTCGCTCGCCCCGGTCATCGTGCAGGCCACCCTCACCCTGGCCACCGCGATCATCGAGGCCGCGGCGCTCTCCTTCCTCGGGCTCGGCAACAACGACGCCTCCATCCCCGAGTGGGGTGTGATGCTCGCCGACGCGCAGCAGTACCTCGACTCCGCGCCCCGGCTGGCGATCCTGCCCGCCCTCGCCATCATCGTCACCGCGCTGGGCTTCACCCTGCTCGGCGAGGCGATGCGCGAGGCACTCGACCCGAAGCTGCGGAAGTAGGGCCCGGTGAGCGCGAGGAGTGAGCTTGCGAGCCCCGCAGTCGCGAACGAAAGGCGGGCCCGACATGGCTCTGCTTGATGTCGAAGATCTCTCCGTCACCTTCGCCCGGCGCGGTCAGCGCGCCGTGCACGCCGTCGACGGGGTCTCCTTCTCCGTCGACGCGGGCGAGGTGGTCGGCCTGGTCGGCGAGTCCGGCTGCGGCAAGAGCGTCACCTCGCTGGCGATCATGGGCCTGCTGCCCAAGCAGCCGGGCCTGCGCGTCGGCGGCAAGGCGGTCTTCGACGGCACGGACCTGCTCCAGCTCGACGACCGCTCCCGGCGGGACATCCGGGGCCGCGACGTCGCGATGATCTTCCAGGACCCGCTCTCGTCGCTGAACCCGGTGATCCCGATCGGGTTGCAGGTGACCGAGGTGCTCACCCGGCACCGGGGGATGAAGGGCGCGGCGGCCGAGAAGGAGGCCGCGTCGCTGCTCGACCGGGTCGGCATCCCCGACCCGAAGCGGCGGCTGAAGGAGTACCCGCACCAGCTCTCCGGCGGCATGCGCCAGCGCGCCCTGATCGCGATGGCGGTGGCCTGCCAGCCCCGGCTGCTGATCGCCGACGAGCCGACCACGGCGCTGGACGTCACCATCCAGGCGCAGATCCTGGAGCTGCTCAAGGAGCTGGTCCGGGAGTCCGGCACCGCCCTCGTGATGATCACGCACGATCTGGGCGTGGTCGCCGGCATGTGCGACTCCATCAACGTGCTCTACGGCGGCCGGGTGGTGGAGACGGCCCGCCGGCGCCCGCTGTTCCGCGAGCCCCGGCACCCGTACACCGTGGGGCTGCTCGCCTCGGTGCCGCGCCTGGACGCCGGGCGCGGCGAGCGGCTGAACCCGATCCCGGGTTCGGTCCGCGACCTGCTGCCCTGGCCGGACGGCTGCGCCTTCGCGCCGCGCTGCACCCGCCGGGTCGACGAGTGCGTGGGGGAGCCGCCCGCGCTGGTGCTCGCCCACGACGGCCGCAGCTACCGTTGCGTCAACCCGGCGCCGGTGCCCGGCACCGCGCCCCGGCTGGCCACCAGCAGCACCGCGCCTGCGGGGGCGCCGGCCGCCACCAGCGCCGCCCCGGCGGAGGCGCCGGCCGCCACCGCTCCGGCGGCGGAGGCGACCGCGGGCCAGGTGCCCGCCCCGCGCGAGGAGGAGAAGCCGTGACCGAGAGCGAATTCCTCGTCGAGGTCCGCGACCTGAAGGTGCACTTCCCGATCCGCCGGGGGGTGATCTTCGACCGGACGATCGGCCACGTGAAGGCGGTCGACGGCGTCGACCTCAGCATCCCGCGCGGCAAGACGTACGGCCTGGTCGGCGAGTCCGGCTGCGGCAAGTCGACGCTGGGGCGGGCGCTGCTCCAGCTCACCCCGCCCACCGGCGGCGAGGTCCGGTTCGACGGTGTCGAGCTGACGAAGCTGCCGGCGGGCAGGCTGCGGTCGATGCGCCGCCGGATGCAGATGATCTTCCAGGACCCGATGTCGAGCCTGGACCCCCGGCAGAACGTCGAGTCGATCCTCACCGAGGGCCTCCAGGCCCACGGCATCGGCGGCAACCGGGACGAGCGGCGCCGGGTCATCGGCGAGACCCTGGACAAGGTCGGCCTGCCCCGCTGGGCGCTCTCCCGCTACCCGCACGAGTTCTCCGGCGGCCAGCGGCAGCGCATCGGCATCGCCCGGGCGCTGGTGCTCGGGCCCGACCTGATCGTCGCCGACGAGCCGGTCTCCGCGCTCGACGTGTCGATCCAGGCCCAGGTGGTGAACCTCCTCGACGACCTCCAGGACACCCTCGGCCTGACCTATCTGGTGATCGCGCACGACCTCGCGGTGGTCCGGCACATCTCCGACACCGTCGGCGTGATGTACCTGGGCGCGCTGGTCGAGGAGGCGCCGAGCGACCGGCTCTACACGGAGCCGATGCACCCGTACACGCGGGCGCTGATGTCGGCGGTGCCGGTGCCGGACCCGGACGTGGAGGACCGCCGCGAGCGCATCCTGCTCGCCGGCGACCTGCCCTCGCCGGCCAACCCGCCGGCGGGCTGCCGGTTCCACACCCGCTGCCCGTGGGCGCAGCCGACCCGCTGCGCCGACGAGCGGCCCGCGCTGCGGGACGTCGGCGGCAGCCGGGTCGCCTGCCACTTCGCCGAGCGGATCGCCAGCGGGGAACTGCGCCCGCACAAGGTCAGCGTGCAGCTCACCCGGCCGGTCGGCGAGGGCGAGGAGCCGCACACCGTCTCCGCCCCCAACGAGCCCGGCTCGTACGTCTGATCCGCGTCGCGGACGCGGCCCCGGTCGAGGGGCCGCGTCCGGGCGGTCGGCGGTCAGCCCTCCGGGCGGTGCAGGAGCGCGACCGCGATGCCGTGCACCGCGTCCAGCCCGGCCGGGTCGGCCAGCGCGACCGTGCCGCCGGTGACCCTGTACCACTCGTCGGCCTCCCGGTACTGCACCGTCAGCGTCACCTGGCCGTCGGCGTACGCGGTGCGCAGGGTCAGCTCGCCGGTGACCACCCCGACCTCGTCAGTCATCACCCCGCCCGGGCCGGGCACGACGTCGGCCGTACGCTCCCGCGCGGCGGTCGACGTGCCCTCGGCGTCGGCGGCCATCCCGGCCCCCGGCACGCCGCTGGTCGTGCCGGCCGCGCCGTCCGCCGTCATGCCGGCCGTGGTCGGCCCGGGCGGCGCGCTGCCGGTGGCCGCCGCCGCGTCCTCCCCGGTGGCGTCCGGCGTCTGCTCCGGGGCGGGGGTCGCCCCGGCTCCGGTCACGGCTTGCTCGCCCATGTGCAGCCCTCCAGCATGTCGGTCAGGGCGGCCTTCTCGGCACTGGTCACCGTCAGCCGCCAGTGGTGCTTGACCGTCACCCAGTTGTCGGCGTACTGGCACCAGAACGACCGGTTCGCCGGCTTCCACTGGGACGGGTCCTGGTCACCCTTTGCCCGGTTGGAGGACGCGGAAACCGCGATGAGCTGCGGCCGGTCCAGGTCGTTGGCGAACTCGCCACGCTTCGCGTCGTCCCACTCGTCGGCGCCCGAGCGCCAAGCGTTCGCCAGCGGCACCGTGTGGTCGATGTCCACGTCGGACGGGTCGGTGAACGCGCGGCCGTCGTAGACGCTCTCCCAGTGGCCGCCGACCACGTTGCAGCCGGAGAGCTTGATGTCCTCCCCGTCGCGTTTCAGCACGCTGTCGCGTACGTCGCAGTTCTTGCCGGTGTCCCGCCAGTGCGGGAAGCGGCTGCGGCTGTAGCCCTTCATCGACCCGGCGGTGGCCACGGTGAGTTGGGTCAGCTTCTGCGCGGCGTTGCCGCCGCTACCCCCGCTGCTCGGCGCGACGTCCGGCTCGTCGACGGCGACACAACCGGCCGCGCCGAGCGCCAGCGCCGCGGCGAGCGCGGCCGTCACTGCGGCGCGCGGTCCTGATCTGGTACGCACAGACGACACCTCTCCAGCTTGCGGGCTCCCGGCGATCCCGCACAGTACCCGGGCCCGCTTTCGGCGATTCGTGGCGTCTCTCATATCGTGCGGGGCAGATTGGACGCCATGACCGAAACCACGCCCGCGCTCCGGCTGGGCACCGCGCACGGGCGGGGCACCCTGCTCGCCGCCGTCCTCGCCTCCGGCATGGTCTTCCTCGACACCACCGTGGTCAACGTGGCGCTGCCCCGCCTCGGTGCGGACCTGGACGCGACCGTCGCCGGTCTCCAGTGGACGGTCAACGGGTACCTGCTCATGCTGGCCGCCTTCGTCCTGCTCGGCGGCGCGCTCGGCGACCGCTTCGGGCGGCGGCGGGTCTTCCTGCTCGGGGTGGTCTGGTTCACCCTCGCGTCGCTGCTCTGCGGCCTGGCCCAGGGCACCGAGTGGCTGATCGCGGCCCGGTTCCTCCAGGGCGCCGGGGGCGCGCTGCTCACCCCCGGCTCGCTGTCGGTGCTCCAGGCCAGCTTCCACCCGGACGACCGGGGCCGCGCCATCGGCGCCTGGTCGGGGCTCTCCGGCGTCTCCACCGCGCTCGGCCCCTTCCTCGGCGGCTGGCTGGTCGACGCGCTCTCCTGGCGGTGGATCTTCTTCCTCAACCTGCCGCTGGCCGTGCTCGTGGTGCTGGCGGCGCTGCGCTGGGTGCCGGAGAGCCGGGACGAGGCCGCGTCCCGCACCGGGGGGCCGGGACGACACCGCCGCCGGTTCGACGTGGCCGGCGCGCTGCTCGGCGCGCTCGCCCTGGCCGGCGTCACGTACGCGCTGATCGACGCCCCCGTCCGGGGCCTCGACTCGGTGCCGGTGCTCGTCGCCGTGCTGGCGGGCGTGGTCGGCGCGGTGGCCTTCGTGCTGGTCGAGCGGCGCCGGGGGGACGGCGCGATGCTGCCCACCGGCCTGTTCGGCAGCCGGCTCTTCTCGGTGCTGAACGTCTTCACCGTGCTCGTCTACGCGGCGCTCGGCGGCTTCACGTTCTTTCTCGCCGTCTACCTGCAGAACGTGGTCGGCTGGTCGGCGCTGCTCACCGGGGTCGCGCTGCTGCCGATGACGGTGCTGCTGCTGGTCGGCTCGGCGCGGGCGGGCGCGCTGTCGGCGCGGATCGGGCCGCGGCTGCCGCTGGCCGTCGGGCCGGTGGTCGCCGCCGCGGGGCTGGTGCTGCTGCGCGGCGTCGGCCCCGGCGCGTCGTACTGGCGGGACGTGCTGCCCGGGGTGGTGCTCTTCGGGATCGGGCTGACGCTGGTGGTGGCGCCGCTGACCGCCTCCGTACTGGCCGCTGTCGACGACCGGTTCGCCGGCGTGGCGAGCGGCTTCAACAACGCGGCGTCCCGGGCGGGTGGTCTGCTGGCGGTGGCCGCGCTCCCGCTGCTGGTCGGCCTCTCCGGCTCCGGCTACGCGCAGCCGGCCGCGCTGACCGGCGCGTACCGGGGCGCGATGCTCTGGTGCGCCGGCCTGCTGCTGGCCGGGGCGGCGATGGCCGCCCTGCTCATCCACCGCCCACCGAAGCGGTAGGAAGGGCAACCTGCCTCAGCGGGCTGGCTGCCCTTCCTTACCCGGAAGTCAGGCGCGGGCGCGGTTGACGGCGCTCGTCACGGCCTTCACGGAGGCGGTGACGATGTTGGCGTCGGTGCCGACGCCCCAGACCGTACGACCGTCGACCTCGCACTCCACGTACGCGGCGGCCTGCGCGTCCCCGCCGGAGGAGAGCGCGTGCTCGTGGTAGTCGAGCACGCGTACCGCCACGCCCACCGACTGGAGCGCGTTGACGTACGCGTCGATCGGGCCGTTGCCGACGGCGGTCAGCGAGCGGGGCTCCCCGCCCAGGCCGACGCGGGCCTCGATCTCGACCTTGCCCTCGGCGGTGCCGATGGCGTAGCCGTCCAGGGCGAGCGCCGGGTCGACCTGGTGGTCGATCAGGTAGTGGGTGGCGAAGATCTCCCACATGGTGCCCGGGTCGACCTCGCCGCCGTCGTGGTCGGTGACCTGCTGGACCACGCCGGAGAACTCGATCTGGAGCCGGCGCGGCAGGTCGAGCTGGTGCTCGCTCTTCATGATGTACGCGACGCCGCCCTTGCCGGACTGCGAGTTGACGCGGATGACCGCCTCGTAGGTGCGGCCCAGGTCCTTCGGGTCGACCGGCAGGTAGGGCACCGCCCAGGTGTGCTTGTCGATCGGCACGCCGGCCGCCGCCGCGTCCTTGGCGAGCGCGTCGAAGCCCTTCTTGATCGCGTCCTGGTGGGAGCCGGAGAAGGCGGTGTAGACGAGGTCGCCCGCGTACGGGTGGCGCTCGTGCACCGGGAGCTGGTTGCAGTACTCGACGGCGCGCCGCACCTCGTCGATGTTCGAGAAGTCGATCATCGGGTCGACGCCCTGGGAGAAGAGGTTCAGCCCCAGCGTCACCAGGTCGACGTTGCCGGTGCGCTCGCCGTTGCCGAACAGGCAGCCCTCGACCCGGTCCGCGCCGGCCAGCAGCCCCAGCTCGGCGGCGGCGACGCCCGTGCCCCGGTCGTTGTGCGGGTGCAGGCTCAGCACCAGGCTGTCGCGGCGGGGCAGGTGCCGGTGCATCCACTCGATCGAGTCGGCGTAGACGTTCGGCATGGCCATCTCGACGGTCGCCGGCAGGTTGACGATCAGCTTGCGGTCCGGGGTCGGGTCGATGACCTCGATGACCTTGGCGCAGACCTCCAGCGCGTACTCCAGCTCCGTGCCCGTGTAGGACTCGGGCGAGTACTCGTAGTGGATGTCCGTGTCCGGGGTGTGGATCTCCGCGTACTTGCGGCAGAGGCGCGCGCCCTGGGTGGCGATGTCGGCGATGCCGTCGCGGTCCAGCCCGAAGACCACCCGCCGCTGGAGCGTGGAGGTCGAGTTGTAGAAGTGCACGATCGCCCGCCGCGCGCCGCGCAGCGACTCGAAGGTCCGGTCGATCAGGTGCTCCCGGCACTGGGTGAGCACCTGGATCGTGACGTCCTCCGGGATCAGGTCCTGCTCGATGAGCTGGCGTACGAAGTCGTAGTCCGTCTGGCTGGCCGAGGGGAAGCCGACCTCGATCTCCTTGTAGCCCATCTGCACGAGCAGCTGGAACATCCGGCGCTTGCGCTCCGGCGACATCGGGTCGATCAGCGCCTGGTTGCCGTCGCGCAGGTCCACCGCGCACCAGCGCGGCGCGGCCTCGACGTGCCGGGTCGGCCAGGTGCGGTCGGGCAGGTCGAGCCGGAACTGCTGGTGGTACGGCTGGTAGCGGTGGTACGGCATCCGGCTGGGGCGCTGCCGGGCGATCGGGTCGGTCTCAGCGTCGGCGATGGGTTGAGCCATGACGGAGTGCTCCCTGGAACATGTGGCGTCAGCAATCGGAAGGTGTCGGCCAGGTGCCGGGCGACGGTGCCCGGGCGGTTGCCGATGGGAAGTTTCGGATGTGCTGGACGGCGCGGTTCGACTCCGCGACGAGGTGCCGGCCTTCAGGCCTCGTCGCGGCGACCAAGGAGAAGGTACGCCCGCCACATGACCAGGTAACCCTACGTGGCGGGCCGGGGTGCGGGAAGGCGGGTCCGGACTATGAGACGCACTTCGCAGCCTGGCTGGTCAGCAGGAGTTCGGCCAGGGGGAGCCGGCGACGCAGGCCGGTCTCGGAGCGCAGCAGGTCGGCGGGGAGGCTGAGCGGGTCGCCGAGCTGCCCGACGGCCGCCACCACGTGCGGTCGTACGTCCGCCGGCAGGTCGAGGTCGGCGGCCAGGCCGGCGTGGTCGAGGTCGTGCAGTTGGCGTACGTGCAGGCCGAGCGCGGTGGCCTGCACGGTGAGGTGGGCGACGGCCTGGCCCAGGTCGTACGCGTGCCCGGCGGATCCGGTCCGGTGCGCGCCGAGCAGCAGGGCGGCGGCGCGCTGCGCCCACCGCTGGTCGGCCTCCGGCAGGTTGACCAGGATCCGCTTGAACGTCTCGTCGTCGCGGTGTCCGAGCGCGAACCGCCACGGTTGGGCGTTGCCGGCCGAGGGGGCCCAGCGGGCCGCCTCCAGCAGCGCGGACGCGTCCTCGCGGGACAGCTCCGCCACCGGGTCGAAGGACCGGGGGCTCCAGCGGAACGCGAGCAGCGGGGTGAGGTCGGCCATGGGACAAGTATCCCGTAAGGGCGATTCAGTGCTTAAGGGCGGGATGTCCGAATGTGGCGAACGGCACCGTAACGTCACGGGCGGTCACGGCGTTTCCGCGCTCGGGCTCGTGGTCGCCTCCGCGGTCGGGTCAGGAGCCGCCGTGCCGAGCGGCTCGGCGTCGACCACCGGCCCGGCCAGCTGCACGGTGGCCGGGGCGGGCGCGGGTGTCCCGGCGAGGATCAGCGTGCCGGACGCGGTGCGTACCGCCGTGGGCGTGCCGTCGGGGCCGTAGCAGTAGATTCCGACGTCCAGCGGCGCGTTGATCGACGCCGAGGTGGTCTCGACCGAGTAGCAGGCGCCGGACGCGCCGGGTGGCGGCTCGGCGGGGGAGACGGCGAGCGGGGCCCGCCGGTCGGTCAGCACGTCCAGCCAGTCGGTGAACGGGTGCTGCACCCGGGGGTCGAGCCGGCGGGGCACGGCCTCGTCCCGGTCGCCGAGGCGTACGCAGACCGCCGGCTCGGGCCGGGCGGCGGACGGCAGGGCGCACTGGAACAGCCCGTCGGCGGTGGCGGCGAACGAGACGTCGGCGGTCCCGCCGAGCGCGCCGCCCGGCACGTCGACCCGCCAGCTCCCGTCGTTCGCGCTGGTCACCAGGATCGTCCGGTCGGGGGACTCCGGGGCGCGCAGCGTGTAGCTGGCGACCAGGTGCCGGTCCTGCGCGGCGGCTGCGAGCGCCGCCAGCTCGTCGCGCGCCGCGTCCACCCCCGCCGGCACCGGTGTCGAGGTGGGCGTCGGCCGGGTGACCGGTTCGTCGGCGGTGCAGGCGACGAGGAGCGCGGGCAGGGCGAGCGCGAGCGGACCGGCCAGGCGTCGGGCCGGGCGCACCGGCGGGCGCGCGGGCTTCGCGGGGGGACCGGCCGGGCGGAGATGGGCGTGCACGGGGCCATTCTGCGGCCCGGAAACGACGCGCGGGGCCCTGCCACGCGCGGCGCCCCCGGCGTGTCGCGCACCACTCCGCCCCGGGCCGCCGGGCCGGATCGTGGGATCACCTGACCCGGCCGAGTCGCCCGACCGATACCCTGGGTGCGTCTGACACGCGCCGCCGGCTGAAATCCGGCGGCGTCGGCACGCTCAGGGTCGTCGCTGGGAGGGAGTGCACCGTCGTGGCACTCGTGGTGCAGAAGTACGGCGGGTCCTCCGTCGCCAACGCGGAGCGGATCAAGCGGGTGGCCGAGCGCATCGTCGCCGCCCGCAAGGCCGGCGACGACGTCGTCGTGGTCGTCTCCGCCATGGGGGACACGACCGACGAGCTGCTCGACCTGGCCAACCAGGTCAGCCCGCTGCCGCCTGGCCGCGAGCTGGACATGCTACTCACCGCCGGGGAGCGGATCTCCATGGCGCTGCTCGCCATGGCCATCCACAACCTGGGGTACGAGGCCCGCTCGTTCACCGGCTCGCAGGCGGGCGTGATCACCACGTCGGTGCACGGCCGGGCGCGGATCATCGACGTCACGCCGGGGCGGCTCAAGGGCGCGCTCGACGAGGGCGCGGTGGTCATCGTCGCCGGCTTCCAGGGCGTCTCGCAGGACACCAAGGACGTCACCACGCTGGGCCGGGGTGGCTCCGACACCACCGCAGTGGCGCTCGCCGCCGCGCTGCACGCGGACGTCTGCGAGATCTACACCGACGTGGACGGCGTCTTCACCGCCGACCCGAGGATCGTGCCGAACGCGCGGCACATCACCCAGATCACCTACGAGGAGATGCTGGAGCTGGCCGCCTGTGGCGCCAAGATCCTGCATCTGCGCAGCGTGGAGTACGCCCGCCGGGCGGGGTTGCCGATCCACGTCCGTTCGTCATACTCGACCAACACCGGCACGATGGTCACCGGATCGATGGAGGACCTTCCCGTGGAGCAGGCACTGATCACCGGGGTCGCGCACGACCGCAGCGAAGCCAAGATCACGATCGTGGGGGTGCCCGACGAGCCGGGCGCCGCCGCGCGGATCTTCGACACCGTGGCCGGCGCCGAGATCAACCTCGACATGATCGTGCAGAACGTCTCCACCGAGGGCACGGGCCGCACGGACATCTCCTTCACGCTGCCCAAGGCCGACGGCCCGACGGCCATGGCCGCCCTCAGCAAGATCCAGGAGTCGGTCAAGTTCAAGGGCCTGCTCTACGACGACCACGTCGGCAAGGTCTCGCTGATCGGGGCGGGAATGCGCTCGCACCCCGGCGTCGCGGCCGGCTTCTTCGCCGCGCTCGGCGCGGCCGGGGTGAACATCGAGATGATCTCCACCTCGGAGATCCGGGTCTCCGTGGTCTGCCGCGACACCGACCTGGACGCCGCCGTACGCGCCATCCACGAGGCCTTCGACCTCGGCGGCGACACCGAGGCCGTCGTCTACGCGGGGACGGGACGGTAGCCCCCGTGTCGCCGCTGCCCACCCTGGCCGTGGTCGGGGCGACCGGTGCCGTCGGCACGGTGATGTGCGAGCTGCTCAGCGGCCGCAAGAACGTCTGGGGCGAGATCCGGCTGCTCGCCTCCGAGCGCTCGGTCGGGCGGCGGGTGCGGTGCCGGGGCGAGGAGTTGACCGTCCAGGCGCTGACCCCGGAGGCGTTCGACGGCGTCGACGTGGCCATGTTCGACGTCCCGGACGAGGTCTCCGCGCGGTGGGCCCCGATCGCGGTCGGCTGCGGGGCCGTCGCGGTGGACAACTCCGGCGCCTTCCGGATGGACCGCGACGTCCCGCTGGTGGTGCCGGAGATCAATCCCGAGCAGGTACGCAACCGGCCGAAGGGGATCATCGCCAACGCCAACTGCACCACGCTGGCGATGATCATCGCGATCGCCCCGCTGCACCGCGAGTACGGGCTGCGCGAACTCGTGCTCGCCTCCTACCAGGCGGCCTCCGGCGCCGGCCAGAACGGCGTGGACACCCTGCACGCCCAGCTCACCAAGATCGCGGGAGACCGGGTGCTCGGCTCCCGCCCCGGCGACGTACGCCAGGCGGTCGGCGACGACGTGGGCCCGTTCCCCGCGCCGCTGGCGCTCAACGTGGTGCCCTGGGCGGGTTCCCTGGTCGACGCGGGATGGTCGTCCGAGGAGATGAAGCTGCGCAACGAGTCGCGCAAGATCCTCGGGCTGCCCGACCTGAAGGTCTCCGCCACCTGCGTACGGGTGCCGGTGGTGACCGGCCACTCCGTCGCGGTGCACGCGGTCTTCGCCACCGAGGTCGACGCCGAGGGCGCCCGCGAGGTGCTGCGGAACGCGCCCGGGGTGATCCTGGTCGACGACCCGGCTTCGGGCGAGTTCCCGATGCCGATCGACGCGGTCGGCACCGACCCCTCCTGGGTGGGCCGGATCCGCCGCGCCGTCGACGACCCCCGCGCCCTGGACTTCTTCGTCACCGGCGACAACCTCCGCAAGGGCGCCGCCCTCAACACGGCCCAGATAGCCGAACTCCTGGCCAAGGAACTAACCCCCCGCTAACCCACCCCCACCCCCCCACCCGCGTCGATCATGGACTTGTGGTGGGCGATTGATGCTCTTCTGTGGCGTTCGCGGGGGGCACCACAACTGCATGATCGCCGCAGGAAGGGGCGGCGCGGCGCCAGCGGGACGGTCAGGCGGGGGCCAGGCGTACGCCGTCGCGGCCGTGGCGTTTCACCGCGTAGAGCGCCTGGTCGGCGCGGCGCAGTGTGGCCTCGGGTGACTCGCCCGGGCGGGGAAGGGCCACCCCGACGCTGATCGTGCGGCCGATCTGCCGCGCCGCCTCGGCCAGGCGCTCGGCGATCCGGACCGCCTCCTCGGGGCGCCCCACCTCGATCACCGCCACGAACTCGTCGCCGCCGATCCGGTAGAGCTCGTCGCCGTGCCGAAGCGCCCCCTCCAGGGCCCGGGCCAGCCGGACGAGCACCCGGTCGCCGGCCTGGTGGCCGTACGTGTCGTTGACGGCCTTGAAGCCGTCCACGTCGATCGCCAGCAGGGCCGTACGCCCCGGGGTGGCCACGGCGATCCGCTGGCCGAACGGCCCCGTGTGCCGCAGCCCGGTCAACGGGTCCGAGTTGGCCTGCTCGCGCAGGCGGGCCAGGGTACGCAGCCGGTCGAGGCAGCTCCACGCCTGGCCGGCGAGCAGCTCCAGCAGGTTGACCGTGGTCGGGTCGGGGCGCAGCAGCCGTTCGTCGGCCACCAGCAGCACCCCGCCGTCGTCGGGCCGACCGACGGGCACGGCGACCAGCGTGCGCACCCCGGCCCGGGTCAGCGGCCGGTGGTCGGGCACGGGCGGGTGTCCCGCCTCGCCGAGCGTGTAGCCCACGCCGTGGCGGTGGGCGCGAGCCACCAGCCCGTCCAGCGCGGCGGGGTCCGCCTCGGTCAGCTCCGCCCGGATCCGGGCCTCCAGCTCACCGGGGGTGGCCGGCGGCGTACCCAGGCGGGGCCCGTCCGGGCCCACGAGCACCAGTACCGCCGCGGAGAGCGTGGACACGTCCCGGGCGGCGGCGATCGCGGCGGCGAACAGGTCCCACTCCGTCGACGCGGAGGTCAGCGCGGCGGCGTGCCGCAGGAGCTTCTCGCTGCGGCTCTCCGGCGGTGGCCCGCCGAGCGCCACGATCCGGGCCCCGAGGCGGGCCGCCAGCCGCTCGGCGGTGTCGCGCCACGGGCCGAGGTCGGCCGGGCCGCACCACTGGAGGTCCAGCACCCCGATGGCCCGGCCCGCCGGGTCCAGCACCGGTACGCACACCTCGGCCGTGACGTCGGGGCGTACCGGGATGTAGTCGGGGTCGGCGGCGACGTCGGGCACGACGGCGGTCTCGCCGGAGGCGTACACCCGGCCCACGATCCCGGTCTTCGGCGGCACGGTGGAGAAGACCTGCCACGAGCCGGTGGCCGCGACGCAGCGGAGCCGGTCGTGGACGTGCAGCAGGACGGAGATGGTGGCCGGCGCGTGGCGGGCGAGCGCGGTGACGGTCCACCGGCACGCCTCGACGACGGTCGACGCCATGGGGAGGCGGACCGTGACGTCACGGATGACTCGCTCGTGATCCACTCGGCACGTCGTTCCAGGTAGGGAGGGCCGCGACCGGCGGACGGGCCCGCGATCAAGCGTACTCAGGCAGGCGCGGGACCAGCGGAAATCAAGATCGTCGACGCTTTCGTACACATGTGCCATCCACAGGCTGTGGACAGGGCCTGTGGGTACGGGCGGGCCGCGCGCCGGGGCCTGCGGCGATAGCGTGAGGGTCCCGGTCGAGTGGAGGCACCGATGCTCATCGCCCAGCTCAGTGATTCGCACCTGACCACCGGCGTGCTCGCCGCCGAGCCGGCCGCCGGCCTGCACCGCGCCTTGGGCCGGGTGCTGGCGCTGAACCCGCGACCCGACTGCGTGGTGATCACCGGCGACCTGGTCGACCGTGGCCGCCCCGACGAGTACGCGACGCTGCGCGAGGTCATCGGCCGGTTCCCGCTGCCGGTGCACCTGGTCGCCGGCAACCACGACGACCGGGAGTCGCTGCTGGACGCGTTCGGGGGCACGCCGTGGCTCGGCGGCGGCTTCTCGGCGCACTACCACGTGGACCACCCGGAGGCGACGGTCGTGGTGCTGGACTCCCTGATGCCGGGCGGGGGCGACGCCGGCTGCCTCGGCGAGGACCAGCTCGGCTGGCTGGACGGGGTGCTGGCCGGTCGACCCGAGGTGCCGGCCGTGGTCTGCCTGCACCACCCGCCGGCACCGGTCGGCATCCCGTTCCTCGACGACATCCGGCTGACCGACGGCGACGAACTGGCCGAGGTGGTCGCCCGCCACCCGCACGTGGTCCGGGTGGTCGCCGGGCACGTCCACCGCCCGGTCACCGTGACCTTCGCCGGCACGGTGCTCACCACCGCGCCGAGCACCTGGCGGCAGAGCTCCCTCACCACCAGCGCCGACGACCAGTTCGGCTGGGTCGTCGAGCCGACCGGCTTCCTGCTGCACAAGGTCACCGGGAGCGGTTGCGTCACACACCTGGTGCAGGCCAGCCACGCCGCCGGCATGACCTGCGGCTTCTGACCGCCGGGACCGGTCGGCCGTGGTGGGCGAGGTCTGGTACGTCGCGTACGGGTCGAACATGCACGCCGCCCGGCTCGGCTTCTACCTGGCGGGAGGCTGCCCGCCCGGCGGGCGGCGGACGTATCCGGGCTGCCGGGACCCGCGACCCCCCAGGCGTACGGTGCCGGTGTCGCTACCCGGCGGCGTCTACTTCGCCGGCGAGTCGCGGGCGTGGACCGGCGGGATGGCGTTCTACGACCCGGCGCTCCCCGGCGAGGCGGCGGCCCGGGCCTACCTGCTCGACGTCGGGCAGTTCGCCGACGTGGCCGCCCAGGAGATGTACCGGGAACCCGGCGCCGACGCCGGCCTGATCGCCGAGGCCGTCGCCACCGGGAGGGCCACCCTCGGCCCCGGCCGGTACGAGACCCTGCTCTGCCCAGGCCGGCTCGACGGGCTCCCGCTGCTGACCTTCACCGCTCCGTGGGCGGCGTCCGAGGTGCCGTGGCGGGCCCCGGCCCCGGCCTACCTCGACATGATCGCCCGTGGCCTGCGCGAGTCGCACGGCTGGAACGCCGACCGGATCGCCCGCTACCTGCTGGCCCGGCCCGGGGTCGCCGGCGCCTGGGACGCCGCGGCCGTCGCGGCGCTGATCACCGGGACGGACCGGCGCGAGGGTGCCGGGCTGACCACGGACCGGCCCGAGGTGCCGCGCTGACCACGGACCGGCGCCAGGTGCCGGGCTGACCGCCGTACCGTACGGCCTCCGACGCCGAACGCCGGGCGGGGGCGGGACGCTCGGTGGCCGTCGTCGCGCCGCACGGAGACCCCGGCGGTCGGTCGGACGAGCGGTGCACGTCCCGCCGGCCGGCAGCGGATCGACCGGGCGGACGCAATCGCCGTGGCGGTCGTTCAACCGTCCACAATCACCACCGGAGATCGATAACCTCGGCCGGCCGTGCGCGGGCACGGCTCATCCGCCGGCTCCACGACCGGCCGTCTGTGTGTGGGGGAATCGCATGAGGAGAAGGCTGATCGGTCTCGCGGTGGCGCTCGCCGTCACGGTGGGCGTGTCGCTGACCACCGCCGGCCCGGCCCAGGCCGCCACCCCGGCCGTCCAGATCACCAAGGCCTACTACAACTCGCCGGGCGCCGACAACCGCTCGAACTCCAGCCTGAACGCCGAGTACGTCCGGCTGACCAACCGGCGCTCCACCACCGTCAACCTGAAGTACTGGACGCTGCGCGACCAGTCCAACCACGTCTACAAGTTCTCCGGCGACTTCCGGCTGGCCCCGGGCGCCAGCGTCGTCGTGCACACCGGAAAGGGCACCAACAGCTCGACCCACCGCTACTGGGGCTCGGGCGCCTACATCTGGAACAACACCGGGGACAAGGCGTCCCTGCGCAACTCGTCCGGCACCCTGATCGACTCCTGCTCGTGGGGGAGCAAGGGCAGCTACACGTACTGCTGAGGCGGGCGGCCGGCCCCGGGCAGCCGGGGCCGGCCGCATCCCTCCGTAGGCCGGCGCCCACGCTGCCGGGCATGTCGGAAACGCCCGTCCGGACGGTCGCCGGCCGCGAGTTTGCGCAGGTCTGCACTCCCGCCCCGGTCGACCGGGGCGGGCGACGATGAGAGGCTGTCCGCGACGCGGCGGCGCTCGGCCACCGTCGCCACCGCGACCGAACCTGTCGACGGCGCGGCCCACCCCCGGGGTGGACCGTCACCCGGGTGCCCGCGCCGGCTTCCCACGAGGAGTTCCATGTCCATCCCCGGGATGCGCCGGGCCGCCATCGGCCTGACCGCGCTCGCCGTGACCGCCTTCGGCGCGGTCACGACCACCCCCGACCAGGCGGACGCCGGCCCGAAGCCGGTCGCCGTCAAGCTGCTCGCCCTCAACGACTTCCACGGCAACCTCGAACCGCCGTCCGGCACCACCAACGGCACCATCGCCGGGCAGCCCGCCGGCGGGGCCGAATACCTCGCCACCCAGCTCGCCGAGCTGCGCAAGCACGCCAAGAAGCAGAACACCATCACCGTGGCGGCCGGCGACCTGATCGGCGCCTCCCCGCTGCTCTCCGCCGCGTTCCACGACGAGCCGACCATCGAGGCGCTCTCGCTGGCCGGGCTCGACTACGCCAGCGTCGGCAACCACGAGTTCGACGAGGGCGCGGACGAGCTGCTGCGCATCCAGAACGGCGGCTGCCACCCGGTCGACGGCTGCGTCGATGGCACCCCGTACGAGGGCGCCGGCTTCCAGTACCTCTCCGCGAACGCGTTCAAGACCGCGACCGGCCAGCCGCTGCTGGCTCCGTACGCCATCCACAAGGTGCAGGGCGTCAAGGTCGGCTTCATCGGCATGACGCTGGAGGGCACCCCGCGGATCGTCAGCCAGCAGGGCGTCGCCGGCCTGACCTTCGCCGACGAGGCGCAGACCGCCAACCGGTACGCCCGCGAGCTGCGCCGCCAGGGCGTCGAGACCATCGTCGTGCTGCTGCACGAGGGCGGCACCCAGGACGCGACCGGCGGCATCAACGACTGCAAGGGCATCTCCGGCCCCATCGTGGACATCGCCAACCGGATGGACCCGTCCATCGACGTGGTCGTCAGCGGCCACACCCACCAGGCGTACAACTGCGACATCGCCGGCAAGCTGGTCACCAGCGCCAGCTCCTTCGGTCGCCTGGTCACCGACATCGACCTCTCCATCGACCGGCGTACCGGCGACGTGATCAGCGCCAAGGCCGAGAACGTGGTGGTCACCCGGGACGTCGCCCCGGACCGGGCGCAGACCGACCTGATCAACCGCTACAAGACCGTGCTCGGCCCGGTGGCCGGCCGCGAGGTCGGCCGGACCACCCAGGAGATCAAGAAGACCCAGGAGACCCTCTTCGGTACGACCCTGGGCGAGTCCCCGCTGGGCAACGTGATCGCCGACGCGCAGCTCGCCGCCACCGACGACGAGCAGGGCGCCGTCGCCGCCTTCATGAACCCCGGTGGCGTACGCGCCGACCTCGACGCCGGCCCGGTCACCTACGAGGAGGCGTTCACGGTGCAGCCGTTCGGCAACAACCTCGTGACGCTCGACCTCACCGGCGCGCAGCTCTACTGCATGCTGGAGCAGCAGTTCGTCACCGGCCGGACGCTCTACCCGTCGTCGACCGTCCGCTACGTCGTCGACCCGGCCGGCACCACCGGCACCGTCGCCGACGCCTGCACGGGCACCCGGGTCGTCCGGGGCAGCCTGACCCTCGGCGGGGTGGCGGTCACCGCCGACGCCACGTACCGGGTCACGGTGAACAACTTCCTCTCCGGCGGCGGCGACGGCTTCACCGTCCTCACCGGCGGCACCAACGCGGTCACCGGCATGATCGACCTGGACGCGTTCGTGGCCTACCTGACCGCCGAGTCCCCGGTCTCGGCGCCGGCTCTGGACCGCATCCGCACCACCGCGGAGGTTCCCACCGCCTGACGGCGGACGCACGGGCGACGGGCCTCGGAGCGGATGCTCCGGGGCCCGTCGCCGTCAGCGGCGCCGGAGGCCGGACGCTCCGCGACCGCCGTCCACGGCTCGTGCGACCGCCGTCCACGGCTCGTGCGACCGCCGTCCAGGCGACCGCCGTCAACGGGCCGCGTGTCGGCGGAGTGGTGCGGTCAGGCCTTGGCGGGGGCCGGTTCGGCGGCCGGCGGGGCGGCCGGCGCGCGACCGTCCTGGGCCGGCGTGAGCAGCCGGCGCAGGGAGAGCGCGATGAGCGAGGCCACCAGGCAGCCGCTGACGACCACCGCGACCCAGATCCGGCCGTCGGCCGCACCGAGCAGCGGGCCCGCCGTGACGGGGCCGATCACGCCGCTGATGCCGAAGATCATCGAGCTCATGGCGTTGTACCGGCCGCGCAGCGCGTCCGTGGCGAGCGCGTTCGTCAGCGCCGGCATCACCGGCGACAGCAGCGTCTCGCCGAAGCCGAAGATCGCCGAGCAGGCGACGACGCAGAGGGCGGCGACCAGCGCGTTGCTCGGCCCGACCACGCCCCCGGCCCCCAGGACCAGCCAGGCGATCGCGAAGACCGCGCCCACGACCGCCAGCCCGCCCGTGCGGCTGCGCCCCTCCATCCGCCGCAGGACCAGCAGTTGGGAGAGCACGATCATCACCGTGTTGCCGGCCAGCGCCCAGGCGACCACGCGCGGCGTCACCTCGGCCACCCGCACGGCGTAGGCGGTGAAGCCGACCTCGATCTGCGCGTAGCCGCAGGTGGTCAGGACGAGGCCGAAGATGACGAGCCGCCGGAACGGGCGGTCGCGCAGCACGGTGAGGTAGCCGCCGGCCGACGTCCGCTCCCCGGCCGGTCCGGCGGCGAGCCGGTGGCCCACGTGCGGCAGGGTCAGCAGGATCAGCGCGGGCATCAGGTAGCTGATCGCGTCGAGCACGTAGATCGCCTGGAAGGTGACCTCGCGGGCGGTGTCGACGATCGCGCCGGAGGTCAGGCCGCCGACGCCGATGCCGAGGTTGAGCAGGGCGAAGTTCAGCCCGAAGACGCGCTGCCGCTCGTCGGCGTCGGTGAGCGAGGCGAGGATCGTGTTCTGCCCCGGCCAGATGACCGAGCTGCCCATCGCCACCAGCGTCATCACCCCGAACGCCGAGGCGCTCGAGTCGACCAGCGCCAGCGACCCGGTGCCGACCGCCTCGATCAGCAGGCCCGACAGCAGGATCCGGCGGGCGCCGAACCGGTCGATGAGCGCGCCGCCGATCGGCGAGAGCGCCAGGGTGATCACGCCGTACCAACCGATCACCAGGCCGGCGCGGGTGTCGGTGAGACCCCGGACGTCGGTCAGGTAGATGAACAGGAACGGCAGGGTGAGGCCGCGCCCGATCGCCGACAACAGCGTGCCGATGAGCATCCGCCGGGCTTCGGAACGGCGGGGCAGGGCGCGACTGAGCATCCCCCGATTCTGTGTGCTGGGTGTGACACAGCGCGAGACCTTTTCGCGCCGAGTTTCCCGTTCGCCGTGTGCGCGGGGTCACACCGCAGGCGCGTCGGGCGGGTCGTCGTACCTCTCTGCGATCCTGGTCGGGATGACCACAGCCTGGCGACACCTGCCCGCACCGGCCCGCGAGATCGCCGCCGCCACCACCGACGCGGTCGCCGCCGCCCGCGAGCGCGCCCCCGAGGCGTACGACGTCGCGGTGGCCCGGCTCGCGGCGGCCGAACGGTCGGGCCTGGTGCTCGGCGCGGTGGTCCGGCTGCTGCTGGAGGAGACCCACCCCGACGGCCTCGACGGCGACGACGTCCGTCAGGTGCTCGAAGGCTGCGTCCGCGACGCCGCGCAGTGGCGGCCCGACGTCGACCCGCACGTGGTCCTCGTCCTGTTGGCGGGCGCCCTCGGCGTCTACGACCCCGACGGCGACGAGTCGCCGCCGGACCCGCCCGCCGTGGCGCGGCACGCGCCGCTGCTCGTCGCCGACCTGCTCGCCGTCACCGGCCGGCCCGTCGAGGGCTACCTGACCGCCGCGTTCACCGAGATCGCCCGCACCGAACAGCAGGACTGACGGCCGCCACGACGAGCCGGCTGGTCGTCCAGGATGCCCGGCACCACAAGCGGGGCGGAAACTGTTAAGCTCCCGCCGCTTCGCTGTGAGCTCTCGAACGTCGGCACGACGGCGGTCCGCCCGCGCCGCACGGTCCCACCGCAGAAGCCCTCCAAGCCCTCATCTTCCGCGACGCAGGAGGACCAGCGTGGCCAGACGTGCGCTCCTACGCGGCGGCATCGCCGCCACCATGTCGTTCACACTCGCCATGGGGCTGGTTCCGCCGACAACCGCCGTAGCGGAGGCAGCCACGGCAGAGGCGGTCATCCCCGCCCCCACCGTCCTCCGACCCCGGACAGCCCTGCTGAGCGCGGGGCCCTCGGGATTCCTCCGCTACGAGCATGCGCGCGGTCACCTGTGGACGAGCTACGCAGGCGCGGACACGATCGTCGACGCGTCCGCCACGGACGTTCACGCCATGCCGGACTTCGGCGCGGGCTCCGACGTCGTCGCGCGGTACGACGACACCGCCAGGACCGTGCGGCTGCGGGACATGTCGGCCGGTGCGTCCCGTACGGTCGTGCTGCCCGCGGGTCACCAGTACTTCAGCACGCTCGGCTGGACGGTCGTGACGACGACGGGAAGCTCCGGCGGCGCCGACATCACGTGGCACCTGCTCGACTCCCAGGACGGCGGCTCCGTCACGCAGCGCACCGTCCAGGACGTCCCCGACGGAATCATCGTCACGTTCGAATCCAACGATCCGCTGGGTGACGCGCACGGGCAGGTCGTCCGGTACCGGACGGCCGACGGCGGACACACCGGCTGGCTCGACGTCGACCAGGGCCGGTTGGTCCCGCTGCCGCACCGCGGCAGCCAGACCGACGGCCAGGTCGTGCTCACCGCCACCCACCTGCTGTTCTGGCGGTGGGAGGACCGGGCCGTCGTCATCCACTCGCGCGACGACCTGACCGCGGCTCCGCGAACGGTGCCGCTGGTCGGCGACGCCCAACTGCTCGGCATGGTCGGCGGGACACTCGTCGTGGCCCGGTACGACCCCTCCCTGGGCCGCCACGCCTACGACCTGCCGGTGTGGCGGGTCGAGGCGCTCGCGCCCGACGGCAGCACCGTGAAGACGCTGCTGGCCCGGTCCGCCGGCCGGGGCGTGCCGACCCCGGACGGCGGGCTCCTGGTGCCGGGCGGCCCCGGCCCCGACTGGGACCAGTGGGGGGTCTCCCTCATCGAGGCCACCGACGGTGG
This sequence comes from Micromonospora sp. CNZ303, assembly GCF_004345505.1. Taxonomy (NCBI): domain Bacteria; kingdom Bacillati; phylum Actinomycetota; class Actinomycetes; order Micromonosporales; family Micromonosporaceae; genus Micromonospora; species Micromonospora sp. CNZ303. Next base: position 67,180 of record NZ_SLVT01000015.1, read on the forward strand.
CGAGGTGACCGTCCGCAGGATCGCCGAGGCGTCCCCGCAGCAGCTCCAGAAGACGGTGGACGAGCTGACCCTGACCCAGGGACGGCTGGACACCCTGGAGTACGACCCCTCGATCGACAGGCGACACGTCTTCACCCGCGACGTCGGCGTGAGCGGATCCCTCACCGTGGGGGCACGCCTCGCCCGCGGTGCCGTGTACGACGGCTGCGCCTTTCCGGTGTGCGTCAGGCGACACCCCACCGGTGACGGCCGGACCGTCGTCTCGGGCGTCACCGGAACCCCGCAACCGCACCTCCTGGAGCCGACCCAGTCCCTGCCGGGCACCCCGATCGACAGCTCCCGCACCTACGAGACGGTGGCCGCCGCCAGCGGCCGGTTCGTCGCCCTGGTGACGTACGCCGACACCGGAACGGGGACGCCGGAGCCCGCGCCCACCGGGCCGGGCGGGGGCGCGCTGGAGACCCGGGTCGTCGACCTGGACACCCGGCAGACGGTGTACACCACGACTGCCGGCGTCGCGGCGATGTGGGGCACCACCCTGTGGGTGCGGAACGGCAACGAGGCCGTGGCCCCCATCGACGTCCTGACCGGGCAGCGGGGCGCCGAGGTGTGGTTCGGCCGCGGCTGCCTCCTGGACGACTTCCAGGCCGTCGGCCGGTGGCTGCTCTGGACCTGTGTGGGGCAGCTGGAGAGCCAGGGCGTGTACGACACCGTCACGAAGACGAAGCTGCCACTCTTCTCAGGATCCGGCTTGTCGCGGGCGAAGCTCGGTGACGGCTTCGTAGCGTCCGAGGTGGACGGCCAGCTCCGGGTCACCGACGTTCGCAGCGGCACGCCCGTGCCGCACACCCTCGGGGAATTCCGGTCGTGGCGTCCCTGGGACGTGGACCCGTACACCGGGACCATCGCCCACCTCGGGGCCGACAACGGCATCCACCTGGTGCCCAGCGGCGTTCCGGTCTCGCCCCTCGTTCAACTCGACGCCGTGGTCGCCCCGTCGGCCCGGATCAAGGGGAGCACCGGGCACTGGAAGCCGAAGTGGTGGCTGTCCAAGCCGGCCGCCTCCTGGACGCTCGTGATCACGAACCCGGCCACCGGCGCCACCGTCAGCACCATCTCCGGCGGCCTGGCCCGCGGCCTCGTGACCACGTCCTGGAACGGGCAGGACCGCCTGCGCCGGCTGGTACCCGACGGCGCGTACAGGTGGACGTTGACCGCCACGCCGGCCGATGGGAAGGGCGCGGTGCTCACCCGCTCCGGCACGCTGGATCTCCGCAACGAGTGCCACATCGGGGGCCGGTTGCGAAAGGCCGTGGGGTGTTCCTGACGGCGAAGTGCCCGGCCGCGACACTTTCGCACATGCTCGACCCGGTATACCGGGTCCGGTCCACGGCCGACCGCCAGCCGGTTTTCCCCCGGACTCGTCCGACCGCACGATGACTTCGTCCCTCACCTCGATGTCGGAAATGCTCGCTGCCGCTATCCGGCGATCCGGGTACGCATCGCTTAACGGAAGGCGATCGGGCCGTCGTCCGCGGGATCGGCGCCCGTCTGGCGTTCGAAATGCTCGTAGCCGCCGTAGTGCTCGATCTTCACCCTCTCGCCGGCAACCACGGCTTTGAGCAGGCGACGTTCGGGCGGAAGGTCCGCCGGACCGCCCTCTAGGACAACATCCACGAAGTTGTCGCCTGCGAGATGCCCCATCGCCATGCCCCTTCTCGACAGTTCTGGCGCGAATGACGTCCGGAAACAGGACCTCGATCCCCCGCCATTCGACGGTAATCAATAGGGGGAACGGGCCCCGCTCCTCACGGGCCCATATCGGGAAAGCCGGTGGCGGCCGCATTCGCCGATCCCCGTTGCTTACCCGGTGATTACCGGCCTGTTCCACGGCGGATCGTATGTTTCGCCAGCGCGGCAACAGACGAGATCACCCCCACATCGCGGTCACCTGCGAACAGGAGTCAGCATGGCAACGTTGGGCCCCACCGTGCCGGCCGGCAAGGCCGACAGTCCGCCGTCATTCCCGATGCGCCGCTCCGGGTGCCCCTTCAACCCGCCCCCGGAGTACGAGACGCTGCGCTCGACGGAACCGGTGTCCCGGGCCATGCTTCGCGACGGCAGCGCCGTCTGGCTGGTCTCGCGGTACGCCGACGTCCAGGCCGCGCTCACCGACCCCCGGATCAGCAGCGACAGCACCATCCCGAAGATTCCCCTGGCCGGCGGTGCCGGGGTGGACCCGCAAGGACGGCGTTCGTCGTTCGTCCGGATGGACCCGCCCGAGCACGGCGTATTCCGCAAACTGCTGATGCCCGACTTCACGATGCGCAAGATCCGCACCCTGCGCCCGCGGATCCAGCGGACGGTGGACGATGCGCTGGACGTCATGCGGGACAGTGGCCAGCCCGCCGACCTCGTGAAGCTGGTGGCGCTACGGGTGCCGTCGGTGCTCACCTGCGAACTTCTCGGCGTGCCGGAGTCCGAGCACCACTTCTTCCAGACCCGCGCGAATGTCCTGCTCGAGCGCAGCGTCCCGATGAACGAACTCCGGACCGCCGTGATGGAGATGCGCACCCACATGCTCGCCCTGTTGGACGAGAAACGCCGTAACCCGGGCGACGACATCCTCACCAAACTCGCGCACGCACCGGCCGAACTCGAGCTGGCGGATTCCGAGCTCGCCGGCGCGGCCCAGAGCGTGCTGAACGCATCGCACGAGTCGACCGCCAGCATGATCGCCCTCGGCACGCTGGTCCTGCTGGAACACCCCGGTACGCTCGCCGAACTGAAAGCCGACCCGGCCCTGTGGCCCAAGGCTGTCGAGGAGTTGCTCCGCTACCTCAGCGTCGGCGATCTGGTTCTGCCCCGGATCGCCAAGGAGGACGTCGAGATCGGGGGACAACGGATCGCGGCCGGTGAGGGTCTGTATCTCCTCGCCGCCTCGGCCAACCACGACAAGGACTTCTTCGAGGACCCGGACACCTTCGACATTCATCGCTCGACGCGCGGGCACATGGCGTACGGCTACGGCATCCACCAGTGCATCGGCCAGAACATGGCCAATGCGGAGCTGGAGATCGTCTTCGAGACCCTGTTCCGGCGGTTCCCCGACCTGCGCTGCACCGTGCCGATCGAGGAGCTGTCGTACAAACACGAGAGCGCCTTCTTCGGCGTTCACGAATTGCCGGTCACCTGGTGAACCGGTGAGACGGAGCGGCCGGCCGATCCCGGCCGGCCGCTCCGTCTCCCACGTACGGCCATCGCCGGGTCGTGCTGGCGGAGGATGGCTCGGGCGGCGAGGATCAGCCGGTCACGGATCTGGTCCAGGGACAGCAACGGTGCGGTCACCGCTCAGCCCACCCCGAGCGTGGCGGCGAGGTGGGTGAGCGTCGTCGGGGCAGCGCACTCCCGGACGATCTGAGCGAGCATGTCTCGGCCGGCTGGTCGGTGGCGGATCTCGGCCGGCGCGATCCGATCGGCCTCCACCAGGACCCGCCCAGCGCCGACCGGGTCGTCGGCGTGCAGGTAGGCGCGGGCGACATCCACGAGGTACGCGGCGCGGTGTTCGGCGCTCAGCCAACGCCAGCCGTCCCGCGCGGTCACCCTCTCGTGCCGGGCCATGGCATCCTCGGCGTCACCCTGTTCTACCGCCACGGCGATGCGGGCCAGCTCCACCGCCGTCGGCCCGAAGCCGGTCCGATAGTGGTCGTGCCCGTCGCCCACCCGCGCCGCCATCTCGCCGGCCTCGTCCACCAGGTCGACGGCGGCCCGATCGTTCCCGTCACGGGCAGCGGCCAAGGCGGCCTGCACCAGCAGCGTCCCGCACAGCGACAGCTCCGCCGGGTCGCCGGGCCCGCTCGCTGGCGGCGCGATGCGGTACGCGGCGCTCAGCATCACCGACTTCGCCACCCGCGCCCGCCCCGAGGCACGCAACACCTGCCCGAGCTGCACCGCAGCCGCCGCCACCAGCACCCGGTCACCGGTGGCGGCGAGCATCGCCCGGTCGACGGCCAGCCACGCCACGTCCGGGGCGCCGAGCTTTACCAGCACCGACCCGGTCACCCGGTACGCCTCCACCAACGCCACCCGCCCCGCCCCCGGATCGCGGGCATGGGCGCGCTGCGCCTCGGCCAGCAGTCCCGGCACCAGATCGACCACCTGCGGATAGCGGGCGTACTGAAAGGTCGTCCACACATGCGCGGCCTGCCGCACCAGCCGGTCGACCGGCAGCACGTCACGGGCCGTCGAGCGCTCCAAGGCGATCTCGTACGTCGACAGAGCCGCCCGGATCCGCTCGACACCCTCGACGCGCTCGGTCATTCCGGCAGGCTTGGCGTCCCGGCCGAGCAGCGCGGCCGTGTTGATGCGCAGCACGGCGGCGATGTCCTGAAGGGTCGACACCTTGTCCAGCGAGCGGACGCCCCGCTCGACCTTGTCCACCCAACTCTTCGACTTACCCAAGCGGTCGGCCAACACCTGCTGCGACAGCTTGCGCCGCCCCCGCCAGTACGCCACCCGCCGACCCACCGGCAACAACTCACTACTGTCCACGACGCCACCGCCGATCAGGCACCGCCTGGGTCGTCTCCTCAGCCGGTATCCGATCCGCCTCGGCCTGGGCGAGGATCCGCCGTCGCGCCGCCTCGCGTTCCGCCTGCTGGATCTGCTCGCCTCGGCTCCCGGCTGGAGCGTCGTCGCTCATTCCCGCCTCCGCTGTGAAGAGGGGCGCGGCGGCACTGCTTTTGGAAGGACCTGGTGCCGCCGCGCCCGGCTGGCGACGCGACCAGGCCCCGATTCCCACACCAACCGCACCGGCCGCGTCCTGGGAACTACTCTTGTGACCGCACGGCTACGCACGGAAGCGCCTCGATGCTTGCAGGACCTTTCACGGGGGGATCCGATGGATGACCTCGGCGCAGAACTGAGGCAGGCTCGTACCGTGGCCGGCGTGACGCTGGCCTCCATCGCGGCCCGTACCTGCTACTCGGCATCGCACCTGAGCAACGTCGAGGCGGGACGCCGGACCGCGACGCCGGACATCGTGCTCGCCTACGCGCGAGCGTTGGGAGACCCGGACGTGAGACGCAGGCACCTGCTGAAAGCCGCCACCATCGGCCCGATCGCTGCCAACGAGCTGATCCGATCCGGCTTCACCGCCGCCCTCGCCGGCCGCCGCGACAGCGAGGACCGCTGGCGCGACCGGGTCGACCAGTACGGCCGCGACTACATGGAGATCGGTGCCGACAGCCTCCAGACCCGGCTCGCCGGTGACCTCGTCGTCCTGCAACAGCAGCTCGACTCCCCGGCCATGTGGGCGACCGCCGCCCGTGCCCTCACCACCTACGGCAAGACGACCAAGGACCCGACCGAGGCGATCGGCTGGTACGACACCGCCCGCATCGCCGCCGACCGCTCCGACGACCTTGCCGTCCGGGTCTGGGTACGCGGCCGGGCCGCCATCGCCCTGGCCTACGAAGGCGCTGCGCTACCCGTCGCCAAGCGGTACGCCGACGAAGCCATCGCTCTGTCCGACCGGCCATCGCTCGGACGCCTCCAGGCGCTCATGGCCCGCGCACACGTCGCCGCCGGACGAGGCGACATCGCCGGAGCCATCACGGCCGACGAGGACGCACGACGAGTCTTCGACCATGCTGCCTCACCCGACGGGGAGATCTCCGACGCCGCCGTGCCCGCCTGGCGGATGGCCACCTTCCGGTCGATGCTCTACGCCCGACTCGGCATCGTCGGCCCCGGCGAACAGGCCCAGACCGACGCCGACCGACTCCGACCGCCGCCACTGACCCGGTTCGCCACCCACATCGAGTTGCACCGCGCCCTCATGATGGCCAAGTCCGGAGACCGCTCCGGCGGACTCGCCTACGCCCGACGGGCCTGGGCAACACTGCCAGCAGACCGCCGCTCACAAACCCTTGGACTAGTCCTACAAGAAGTCGAAAGAGCAGCACGCAGGCCAACCTGACCTTGGCTGCGGGGATGCGGGCTCAAGCTGCGCTGCCTGATGCCTCGCAAGCAAGGCGTTGCGCCTGCGGCCGGCGCCCGCCTGACCAGGGTCAGTTCGTGCATTTCCGCTGGAAGTAAGACCCCCGGCCGCCCGACCTCCCACGCGATCTCTGACCCGGCCTCTGACCTGCTGAAACGTCTTCCGTCGGTTTCCGGCGTCTTCCGCCGCTACTCGCGTTCAGTTGTGCCGGATCTGTGCCCGGCCCTGATTCGATGGATCGCCGGCGAGGCGGTCGCTGACGGCCTGGATCATCTGTTTGCTTCCATCAACTAGGCCTGGGGTATGGCAGAGCGGGATGAGGCTCGACGGCTCGTTGCAGGCACGGCCGTCGAAGTAGGGACTGCCAGTCTGGGGCTTGCTGTCGCTGGGCCAGTGGGCGCTCTGGTAGCGGCAGCAGTCAAGCCTGCCCTTGAGCTGATCGCCGTGCGAGAGAGCCGCGGCATGCGCAACATCGAGCAGCTGTTAGAAGCGGTTACTGAGGCAACCGGGCTCTCTCAAGAAGAGTTCGCGGCGTGGTCCAAGAGCACGGATGGCCGACTGATGCTGGCGTCGAGTGCGATCCAGGCGGCCTACAACACTGTGTATGACCGAAAGGTCGCCGCGTTGGCCGCCGTCCTGTCAGAGAACCTTGATGATGACGCTCAGCTCGACCTCGGGAACCTCGCCGTTAGTGCGCTCGCTGATCTTGAACCCGTTCACGTGCGCGTGCTTCACGCCTTCCTTGGAGGGATGCCACTGCCGCAACGCGATGACGTGAGACCCCAGCCAGGGGACGTCTCCCAATCCCAGCTTGAGCAAGGCTTCCCGCACCTCGTAGCGGGGCTAACGCCCATCATCGCCACGCTCGTTCGACATGGACTTGCAGAGGTGTCGCGCGCCAACCACGCCTACGATCAGACCTGGAGCATCACCTCCTTTGGCCGCTACTGCCTGGCCCACCTTCAGGACGTAGAGCCAGAAGTGGGTTAGTTGAAGCGGAACTTAGAGCCCCGGCGCGCCTACCAGCGGTGACCGCAGGCGACATCTGCACACAGGGCGTCTCGGTCTGCCATGGTTGGACGCTGGTTGACGACGTTTCACGTTGTCTTGTGCCCCCTATGTGCCCCACGGCTCTGCGTCAGCTCGGGGTGCTCGGCCATGGTTCGCCGCCCTCGATCTTCGCCACTTCGGCCATGGGCACCTTCGCCACCAGGACCAGGACGGTCGGAGCCGCGACGGGCCAGCCGAGGACCTGGACCTGCTCTTGTTCCTCGCTGGTGGCGTTGGCAAGGACGGAGAAGAGGGCATGGCCGTCATGCTCGGTGAAGCCGTCGGCAGCCAGCTCGACCGTCGCCCCAGACCGAAGGGTGACGACCCAGCGACTTGGCGGTCCTGCGGCAAAATCCACGACCTCAGAGTGTAGGGGGCGGCTGCGACGCCTGCCGCTGCGGCGGCGACTTCTTCGTCCCGAAAGAACCACCACGGCTCACTAGCCTGCACTGACAGCAAGCGTGACCTGCGGGAACAGTGCAGGTACGTCCCCGCTCGTCCGCCACAGTCCGCACCCGTCGTCACTCATCTGGTCACCCAGGCGAGGACTGGTCACCACCTGCGGAGATTGCAGATATCCCGAGCCGCCTGCCGGATGAGCGCTCCGACCTTCCGGGTGTCGACGCTGCCTCTCGCTGCGCCGGAATAGCGAGAGGTATCCCGCACCAGGAGAACCTCGCCAATCCAGCCCACCATGATCCCCAGCGCCATGGCGACAGAGAGCATCATCACGAGCGGCACAAGAACATTCGGCGCAACGCCGAGCCGAGCGAGCACCATCAACACGAGCGTTACTGGAAAGAGCAGAGCGAGGCGCATCCCTCTTACGTACAGACGGTATCGATACGACTCCACGATTCTGGACATACCGGGGCCGTCCAAGGGGCTTTCCATTCCGTTCCCAGGCGCTTGCAAACACGGTCGCACGCTGAGTCAACGGTTGTGCCATCCCGCCTGCCGCCGACCCGCCCATTAGGAACGGGCCGCCGCCCGGTCCGTCACGTCAAGCGGACCTTGACGCACGTACGTACGCTGCCGAAACAGCCTGCGTCGGTGTCGGCTCTCGTGTCACGGACCGCGCCCTCGGCGGACACCGCCACAGTGGCGCAGTTGACCTAACCTTGCCCGGCACGGACCCGGCTCCCGGGGTCGAAGCTGGCCACCGGCGGCAACCCCTTCCCTTCCCAGGCGAGCAGTTGACCTGCCCCTGAGCGGCTGCGGAGCCGGCTCCTGGGCGACCGGCATGCCGCCGCGCGGACACCGCCCCCATGCTTGGGGCTTGCCGCGCGGACCCGGCACGCGCCCTCCCTACGCCGCGCTGCTCGGGCGCGGCGCGGCCAGCTGCCGGCGACGGACCGCCACCACTCTCAGCTACCCCCGTCTGCGGCGGCCCCTCCGGGCTTTCCGCTCTCCGCGCCAGCCGCTGGGCGTGTTGCGTGGCCGGAGTCGGAGCGCCAGCGAAGCGACGGACGCGCGCCCAGGCGGCGGCGCGTGCGGCCCGTTCAGGGCCGCCTTGATAGATGTAAGGAAAGTCCTCCCACGGCCGGTGGCCGGGCCGACCTACCTTGGCAAGATGGCGGAGTGGACCGTTTCGAGGGTCGCTGCTGGCTGGACTGGTGGGCTAATCCCGTAACCCTGCTCGGCAGCGTCGAGGTGGACATCGTGGTTACCACTGCTGACGACGGTACCTGGGAGGCAAGCGGCCACGCCGTCCTCAACGACGACGAGAATCGAGCCGGCTTCGCACTGCTTTGCGACCTGGACCCCGTCTTCACGCTGCGGTTCGCGGACAGAAGCACGATCGATGTCGTCGTGGACCCTACCGACGAGGGTCACAGCTTTGTCCTCACCGAGTACACCTGACGTTTCGAGAGGATCGGTCGTCCACCGCATCACCCTCGATATGGGTGGCATCAACCAGCTCGCTACAAGATCAGTTTTCTAGCGACTGACTCACGGTGGGTTGACGTGTCGGTGCTCGGTGCTACCGTGGTCTCCGTCGAGCACGCCAGCGCGGCCTTCCTGCCGTATCGCTGAACTCGACTTCGGAATTGCCGAGCGGCCTTCCTGCCGCTGATGCGAGTCACGTCCCGCCGGCTCTCCATCGCACCGGCCGTTGTGCCGGTCCCGGAATCCGCTAAGCGGTCCAGCACGGCCTTTCCTGCCGTCCACGGTGGCCCGGATTCGCGTACCTCGACGGGTGGGGACTGCCTGCGGCAACTCTCCGGAAGCCGACGACCAGGCACCCCACCCGTCCCGGCATCACATTTACGTTCCGCAAACCGGAACGACCTACCCCAACGGCGGTCAGTGGCTCGGCCACACATCCGCCCTCCGGCGTTAGCCGCCCTCCCCAGGCGGTGCCAGGAGACACCACGAACACCACCGACGGATACCGCTCCGGCGTCCGGTGGCAGTTCGTCCGCTGTCCCTGCCACCGCCCGAGGAGAGATCCGTGTCTGCCCTGCTCACCCTGCACCGCCCTGGCCTCGCCGACGGCCGTAAAGCTCAAGCCCTGCACCGTGCCGCCACGCCGGACTTCTTCGGCTGGCTGGAGCACACCCGCGCCGCTGGTGGCTGCGCCCGCCCGATCCGCCTGACCGGCGCACTCACCGCCGTCGAGACCGGCACCGGCCGCATCGTGGAACAGCGGCACACCGACGAGTTGCCCGACCGGACGCTGTACAAGGCATGCGGCAACCGCCGTGCCGCCCAGTGCCCCGACTGCGCCTGGGTCTACGCCGGCGACGCCTTCCAGGTCGTCCGCTGCGGCCTGACCGGTGGCAAGACCGTCCCCACCACCGTCGCCCGGCACCCGGTCGTCTTCGCCACCTTCACCGCACCGTCCTTCGGCCCGGTCCACCAACGGCACATCCCCCGCCACACCTGCGCCGACCGGCGGCGCTGTGACTGCCGACCGGCGCCCTGCCGCGCCCGCCGCACCGCGGGCACCTGCCCGCACGGGCATCCCGCGGCTTGCTTCGCCCGCCACGACGATGATGATCCGCAGCTCAGTCGGCCGCTGTGCCTGGACTGCTACGACCACGATCACCAGGTCGTCTGGAACGCCTTCTCCGGGGAGCTGTGGCGGCGCACCAAGCAGGCCATCGAACGCCACCTCACCGCCCTGTGCCGCCGACGCGGCATCGGTCACGTCCAGGTCGTCACCGACTCCGGCAAGGTCCGCCGGGTGCCGCCGGTGCGGGTGTCGCACGGGAAGGTCGCCGAGATGCAGCGCCGGGGCGCGGTGCACTTCCACGTCCTGCTGCGCCTCGACGGCGTCGACCCCCACGACCGGCACGCCCTGGTCCCGCCACCGGCCGGCATCACCGCCGACGACCTTGACGCCGCCGTCCAAGCCGCCGCCCGGCAGATCACCGTCACCACCCCGCCGCACGCTGACCGGCCGCACGGCTGGCCGATCGCCTGGGGTGAACAGGTTGACGTTCGCCGCATCGGCACCGGCGACGGAGACGTGACCGACGGGAAGGTGGCCGCCTACCTGGCCAAGTACGCCACCAAGTCCACCGAGGCCACCGGTCACTGCTCCACCCGGCTCACGCCAGACACCGTCAACGCCTACGCCGACCCGGAAGGCGACCACCTCGCCCGGCTCATCGACGCCTGCTGGCGACTCGGCCGCCCCACCCACGACCACACCAGCCGCACCGCCGCCCAGCCGGGCGACCGTCAAGGCGACCTTGACAGCAAACCGAACCCCTACGCCGGGTTGCGCCGCTGGGCGCACATGCTCGGCTACGGCGGCCACTTTCTCACCAAGGCCCGCCGCTACTCGGTCACCTTTGGCCTGCTCCGCGACACCCGCGCCACCTACCGCCGCACCGAAGACGACACCGCCGACACCATCACCGTGGGCACCCTGGCCTTCGTCGGCTCCGGCTGGCTGACCAACGGTGACGCCCTGCTTGCCAACACCGCCGCCGCCCAACACCGGGAACGCAGCCGCGTCGGTCGGGAAGAACTCGCCCACGAGGCGTGGTCGGGGGTGGCGGCATGACCAGAAACCTCACCCCGCGCTGGTACTCACCCGCCGAGGTCGCCGTCCTGCTCGGCTTCGGCCTGTCCAAGGCCAAGATGAAGATCGCCACCGGTGAGCTGCGCTCCATCAAGGACGGCAAGTACCGCCGCATCCTCCCCGAGTGGGTCGACGAGTACGTCCGCGATCAGGTCGAGCGGCAGGAGGCGGCCTGATGCCCGCACGCGCACGCGCCAACGGCGAAGGCTCGATCTTCCCGTACCGCAACGGCTTCGCCGCCTACGTCTGGGTCACCAGGCCCGACGGCAAGCGCACCCGCAAGTACGTCTACGGACAGACCCGCGAAGCCGTCCACGACAAGTGGATCAAACTGCACCAGCAGGCCAAGGCCGGGCCGGTCGCCACCCGCGTGCCCACTCTCGGCGACTACCTGACGTACTGGCACCGGGAGGTGGTGCGGCCCAATCTCGCGCCGCTGACCTGCGCCACGTACGAGACGATCCTTCGGCTGTACGTGATCCCCGGCCTCGGTGGGAAGCGGCTCGACCGCCTCCAGGTGCGCGACGTGCAGACTTGGATCAACGAGGTGGCCCGCACCTGCCAATGCTGTGCCCAGGGCAAGGACGCCCGCCGCCCGGAACTCAGGCGGCGATGCTGCGCGCTCGGGCGGTGCTGCGGTGGCACGCCGTCCGCCCGCACCGTCAAGGACATCCGGGGCGTACTGCGCTCGGCGCTCAACCACGCCGCGACCGAGGAACTGGTCACCCGCAACGCCGCCGCCCTGGTCAAGCTTCCACCCGTCCGCCGCCGCAGGGACAGGGCGTGGACCAGCGACGAGGCGCGTCGCTTCCTGGAGTCCGCGCGGGCCCACTGCGATCCGCTGTACGCCGCGTACGTGCTGATCCTGGTCCTCGGCCTGCGCAAGGGCGAGGTGCTCGGCCTCACCGAGGACGCTGTTGACCTGGCGGCGGGGGAGCTGTCGGTCGGCTGGCAGTTGCAGCGGGTCGGCGGCCAACTGCTGCACCGCGAGACCAAGACGCAGACCTCGGACGCCACGCTCCCGCTGCCGGACATCTGCGCGGCGGCACTCGGCCTTCGCCAGCAGGCGAGGAAGAACGATCGCGACCAGGCGGGCATCGCCTGGCAGGGCTCCCGGCTGCTGTTCACCACCCGCTACGGAACGCCGGTCGAGCCGCGCAACTTCAACCGCTCCTGGGACGCCCGCTGCGCCCGCGCCGGGGTCCGGAAGATCACCGTGCACGACGCCCGGCGTACCTGCGCGACCCTGCTCGTCGACCTGGACGTGCACCCGCGCGTCATCATGCAGGTGCTGCGGCACGCGGAGGTCTCGGTGACGATGGAGATCTACTCGCAGGCGTCCTCGGACGCCACCCGCGACGCCCTCAAGCGCCTGGGGGAGAGCCTGCGATAGGCCGCTGCTGTACTTGACTGCTGTACGAATGCATCAGGGGCCACTCTCATCGATGGAGAGTGGCCCCTGACCTCGGTCGGGGTGGCCGGATTCGAACCGACGACCTCTTCGTCCCGAACGCCGACACGGCGCACCATCGGTTGTCAGCCGTTGCCGTCTGCTGCTGCTGCGTGACCTTCATGCCGGGCAGCGCTGGACGTCGTCAGCGGCTGGCGGCCGTTTCGCTGCCCTTGTGCTGCCTCTGCCGTGCAAGGATTAACGCCCTCGTCGGCTGGTGTCGGCTACTGCGCTGCCTATGGGCCGCCGTCGTTGGCTGCTCCCCACATTGGCTTCTAGCTTGTCTGCACGTCGTCTAGGAATTCGCCGAAAGGCTCCATGGACAGAATGAGGCGATGGATGCCAGTGTCAGTCACTTCCAAGGTGATGTAGTCGCCGACATGGTTGTTCTCACGCAGGTAGCGTCCCATGTATTCATTCCAATGAAGCCATGTTGGAGTGTTGTTCTGGTCGGCTACGCGGAATTCCGCGTAGTCAACCTTCATCTCTTGGATGCTGTCGAAGCGGCCGTTGATATGTACATGGAAAGGAACAAGAGATTCCTCCATGGTCCCGCGAGCCTTCATGCTAGATGCCCAATGGCGGTCTGCGAAGTATACGTGCCGAAAATAGACTTTCTGGTCGATGGGATGACGCGCCTGACCAAGCTTAAGGTGGTTGGTTGGATTACTATTAGCCGTCTTCATTTGCTGCGCGTCCGAAAAGCTGAGCTTCTTAAACCACCTGCGTACGACAACGCCATCCGACTCAAGGTCAGGGATAGGTGTTCCTTCGTCACGACTGGCGCTGCGCTCACGCGCCGACGCTGTCCGAGCTAGCGGGTCGGGCCGCTTACCTCGTCTCGACTCCCGAAAAAGGTTACTGGTCCCCTCTGGCGATCCGGACGCCGCTGGCTGGGTTTCTTTGATCGAACCGCGCGCAGCTTTTGCATCCTCATCGCCGACCTCGTACAGGTCCGACAGCAAGATCGCGGAAAGCAGTTGTTCATCAAGGGCTGCACATGAGTCCTCGTCAACCACCAAAGACTCAAACCACGCTAGTATTTCCTCGTGAAGCGAACGGTCTTGCTCTTCCTGCAAATTTAGCGACAACCACACACCGAACTCGTAATTCCAGTAGACGCCGCCGGCAGTCAAATTATTCGAGCCGACAAACACCTCCGCACGGCTCTCGCCCTCTGCGAGGTAGAGCTTAGGATGGAAGGTTCTTCTGGGGTCATGGAAAACGAACGCCTCGTCGGACAGTTCTCGAATGAGTTCGAGACCTTGCTGAGTAGCCCCGCCTTCGCTAATCCCAACGATGGCCATGACGGTGCCACCATGGCTCTTGAAGTCTCGGAGTGCGCTTTCAATTCTTACAAGACCGCTGCGCTTTGCCCACGCCACCGAGATTCGGAGCCTAGTAAGGTCCGGCTCGGCGCAAACCTCTCGGAAGAAGTCATGGAGGCTCAAGGCTTCCCTAAACGGCTGCCCTACCGTACGTACCCGCATGAGCGTGAAGGGTGGCGTAAGACCCGAGTTGGGCGCAAGCCCCACAAGCAAGTGAGCGTGTGGTCGACAGAGGGTCGGACTCGACCCCTAGACTGGCCACCAGCCCGTCCACTGCACTGCCCAGGGGAGCACGAGTGAAGCTAGCTAGCCAGGTGACCCCCGAGAAGTTGCGTGGTGGGTTCTACTCACCGGACGACCTCGTCACGGTGTGCCTTGATCGAGTCACTCAGCTCCTCAAGGACACTACAGAAGTCCGCGTGCTTGAGCCAAGCGCGGGTGATGGTGCCTTCATCCGAGGTCTCTCCAGGCATCCTGTCGGGTCGATCATCACGCACATGTCTGCGGTCGAGATCCTTGACTCGGAGGCCGTCCTGTGCGAATCAGCCGCTAGGGTGGCGCCCTTTCCTGTTGACGTTCACCACGCAAGCTTTTTGAGCGACACAGTGGATATGCTGCCTACCTACGACGCTGCCGTTGGCAATCCGCCATTTGTGCGATTTCAATTCGTTGACGCGGTGGAGCGGCGGCGTGCGGAACACTTGGCTGAGAGGCTCGGCATTGCACTAAAGGGAGTTTCTAATCTCTGGATTCCCATTCTTCTTAGGGCTCTGGCCTGCCTGCGAGACAATGGAGCCTTCGCCTTCATTGTTCCTGCAGAGTTCCTAACGGGGATCTCGGCATCGGTAGTTCGACGCTGGATACTCTCGAATACCACTCAATTGCAAATCGACCTGTTTCCGCCGGGTGCCTTTCCGGACGTGCTGCAAGAAGTCGTCGTTCTGAGCGGTCTGCGGAGCTTCGCGGAGCGGCAGAATGATCCGATTTCCGTGACAGATCATCACGGCTCGACCAGAACGTGGAGTCATCACGGCAATCCAAGCGAGCACACTTGGACAAGGCTCCTTCTTACGCCGGGGCAAGTTTCTGCATTGGAAGAAGCATCGAACTTGCCCGGCTGTCTTCCTCTCGGTCAGGTGGCTCGCTTTACCGTGGCGACTGTCACTGGAGCGAACGAATTTTTCTCTGTCGACGCAGATACGATCGAGCAATACGACCTCAAGCGGTGGACGAAGCCGCTTCTGCCGCGTATCCGAAACGCTCCAGGCCTAGTATTCACGCAGGACGACTACCAGGTAGTAGTCGAGTCGGGGGCGAAGGGCTCTCTTCTTGATTTCTCTGAGCGCACCCCTGATCCAACACGATATGCCGGGGCAGGAAAATACATCTCTCTCGGCGAATCGGACCGTCTGCACGAGCGATACAAGTGCAGAATCAGGGATCCGTGGTATCGGGTGCCAGTCGTCCGCCCTGCGGAACTGCTCCTCTCGAAGCGATCACACTTTTATCCCCGGGTGGTTATGAATGAAGTGGGCGCCATAACGACAGACACAATCTATCAGGGCAAACTGCTTGAACCCTTCTCAACTTGCGGCGCGGCATTGACGGCCTCCTTCCATAACTCGCTTACGCTTTTGAGCGCTGAAATCGAAGGACGCAGCTTCGGCGGCGGGGTCCTCGAGCTGGTCCCGAGCGAGGTAGCCCGGGTTCGGGTATTTGTGGCTGACGAGTTGGCCCAGGACCTCGGCAAGCTTGACGCCATCTCACGGTCCTCGGACCCACAGAAGGATGAAGCCCTCGTGGAAGAGACAGACCGTCGCTTGGCGAAATCCACGGAAGGGCTTACCGACTCCTTGCTGGCATCGCTTGCCGATGCCCGACTCACGTTGCAGCGGCGCCGGATCGATCGGAACCGTGCGGCAAGCGGCGGAGCTCAGGAATGAGCCGGCTGTGGGCAGGGGAAGCGTTGTGACGCGCGGTGCTACGAGCGGTCAAGGGGTCGCTGGGCTGAGTACGAGAGCCCATACTTGGAGAGACTTCGGCCGCCCGCGATCGGAGACGATTGTGACCCCGGTAGGCGCCTGGGAGGTCCAGTGACCACGCAAGAGACCGCAAGACGCAGAAGGCTAGCGATCCATGCAACATACCGCGGTGTCCGGACCGACGCTGTGTTCGAGATGGACACCGCCACGGTGAAGATCAAAAACGGCCCGCTCGCAGGTCAGACTTTCAAGTCGCCAAGCGGGGCCGGCACCGCCGTTGTCCATGCTCAAAACCCGTACGTGCATGGGGATCGGAATGGCTGGAGGTTCTGGACTATCACTGCTAACGGTGAGCCATTAGCAACTGTTCGTCAACGGGAACGGCGTAAGCCGTCGTCAGAACCCCCTGCGTAGCTGCTGCTTCGGACCCTCACAGGCACGGACTTGGATGCCATCCCGTCTGCCGCCGACCCACACACCGTGGAGCGGGCCAGGGCCAGGGTGACAAGGTGGAGCGCCCTACCGGACGTACGACCTTGTCGCCCTGGCCCTGGTCTGCTCGGCTTGCCTGGGTCGGTGGCTGGCGGGATGGCATCCCACCCCAACCACCCACGACCGCAACCGTTCGGCAACTCCATCCTGGAGTCGTTGCGCCCCCGCCGGAGGCAGCTCTAACCCCAACCCCGCCCCCACCCTTCCGCCCCCTCCTACCTCCACCCCTTCCCCACCTCGGCCCCGTGAGCGGCCTGACGAATTCCGTTCGGCAACTCGACCGGCCGACCGTCGACCGGTCCGCGGTGAGACGTCACCCGGGCTGGAAGCCACGGAAGGTAGAGCTGTCGGATGGTCCCGGTCAGTCCCGGGACTCGTCACCGGGTCCCTTCACGGACCCAGGGGTGACGCGCGGGGCGGGGCGTGGTTTGCGGGCCGGCTGACTTTCCGCCCCGGCGCCGTAGGCGGCCGGGGCGGCGGCTCCGTAGGAGCCGGTTGCCGCGCCCCGGCCCGCGCCGCGCGGAGCGCCTTGATCTCTAGTACAGGCCAATTCGGCAACAGATCACAGGCAGCTCCGAGCCGACCAAGGCCAACACGACACCACCCACCGCCCCGCACTTCCACCCACAGCGACCTGACACCGCCGCCCGGACCGCACAGGGCTGCCCTGGGCGAGCAAACCCGCACCGCAATCCCCGGCAGCTCGGCCGGACAAGTCAACGCCTGCAACACCTGAGACCAATACTCCGGCCGTCAGGCCCCTCCCCCGTCCCCTCTCCGCCCTTCCTCCTCGCATCCGAATCCGATGATCGCTGCGGCCTTGTCGTCGTGCCGCTTGCTGCGTGGCCACTGCCGGCACTCGCGGTCGCGTTCTTCGGCCTCGTGCACCGCGTCGACGAGTGTCTGAGGGTTCTCCAAGGCGAGGGAGAAGGCGGACGGCCAGTCCGGCGGGATGCCGTACCGGTCGATTCCGGCTGAGACTCCGTCCGTGACGGCGAGGATTGCTCGCAGCTCCTGTCGGTGCCAGCGATACGCGTAGGCGTTCCACGCGGCGGTTGGGTCGGCTTCCGCTATCCAGTAGCCGCCCGGCTGGTTACGTCGGCTGCGCTCGGCAGCCACCAATGACCGCCACAGTTCGTGGTGCTGCTCGGCAGTAGCGACTCGGAGGCGTTCGCGCTGATGCCGTGCCGCGTCCCGTAACCGGTCGTCGCGTACCTCGTGCACGTTCCCATCGGTCGCACGGCGCGGTGTTCGTGCCGGACTCGATCGCGGAGGCGCAGGACTTCAACGAGGCGACTCGGCAGCGGACGCCGGCGAAGGACAAGGTGACCGGTGAGCGGGTGTGGCAGTGCCGGGTGATGGACATGGACCCGGAGTTGGGCTCGCGCTCGCGTGAGGTGTCGATCAAGATCCTGTCGAACGTGCAGCCGGTGTCGCCGGTGGGTCCGTTCCAGCAGGTGGAGTTCGAGAACCTGACCGTGACTCCGTACGTCGGCTCCAACGGCCGGCTGGCGTACTCGTTCCGGGCGACGGGGATGGTGGCGCCGAAGACCCTGGCGGAGACGCGCGGGAAGGCCGCCTGATGTTCGGCCGGAAGAAGCGCGATGCGCAGCCGGTGCGCAAGGACCGCGTGATGCGCCTGATCACCCTCGGGATGCGGGAGACCGACGCTGCCGACAGGGACATTGACGGCCCGGAGTTCGACCAGGCCAAGGGTGCGTTCGAGGCGGCGCTTCGTGAGTCGACCTGGGCGGAACGTCAGGCGGCGATCGACGCGCTCAGGAGGCACGGCTACTAGATGTGGCGCGGGGCGGCCCATGCCCTAGGAAAGCCGGCCGCCCCGCTGCCCCTCTCAACCCTCTCGGCCTGGAAGGGCAGGTTCATCATGCCAACTTCTCTGGACTGGCACACCACGTCGAAGGCGGTGGCGTGATGCGCGCTCCGCTGGTCAACTTCCGTCGCCTCCAGGTCGCCGCGCCGTGGCCCCTGGTCTGGACGGTCACGTTCTTCATCCTCCTCGCTCGCCTCGTCGTGCTGGTGGTGCGTGCTGCTGTTGCGGTGGTGCGGCATTGGCGGGCCTGGCCGGCTGTCGCCCTGGTTCTGCTCGCCGTCGACGTGCACCGCTCGCACGGCTGGTGGTCTCACCTCCTGGTCCTCATCGTCGTCGCCGGCTCGGCTGGCCTCTGGTGGTGGCGGTGGCGGGAGTCCTTCGAACGCCTGGTGGTGCTGCGGGGGCTGTCGTGGTGGCGTCGGCTGTGGGTGTATCGGCGTCAGTGGCACGAGGTCATGTCGCTGTGTGGGCTGGTGAAGAAGTACGACGGTGGCGAGAAGCTGCCCGAGCTGCTGTCGGTGCGCTGCTCGTATGCCACGGATGAGGTCGTGGTGCGGATGCCTCGGGGGCAGAACCCGGAGGCGTACCACAAGGCGGCGCGGGATCTGGCGTACTCGTTTGGTACCCGGCACTGCCGGGTCTTCTCCGGCCGCCGCCAGGCACCCCCGACCCGCTCAGGTCGACTGGCTTGGCTACTCCGCAGGGTCGACGCGATCCGGTTCCGTGACCGACCTCGGCACGTGTGGATGGTGCTGATCCGCCGCGACCCGCTCACCCGCATCGTCAAGCCCCTGCCGGTGCCGGCACGCCCGGACTTCACCGCCCTACCCCTCGGCCTACGCGAAGACCTGGCCGTGTACTGCCTGCGCCTACTCGCCACGCACGTACTCATCGGCGGGGCAACGCGGATGGGCAAGGGCTCGGTCATCTGGTCCCTGCTCCGCGCTCTCGCTGCCGGTATCCGCTCGGGGCTGGTGCGGGTGTGGGCCATCGACCCGAAGGGCGGCATGGAGCTGTCGATCGGTCGGCCGCTGTTCTCCCGCTACGTCGATGACGACTGGACCCGCATGGCCGACATGCTCGATGAGGCCGTAACCCGGATGCGGGCGCGTCAACGGGTGCTGCGGGGCAAGGTGCGGGTGCACACCCCGACGGTCGATGAGCCGCTGATCGTCATCGTCATCGACGAGATCGCCGCTCTGCTGGCGTTCCTGCCTGACAGCGACATCCGCCAGCGCATCACCCAAGCCCTGGGCCTGCTGCTCACCCAGGGCGCCGGGTTGGGCGTGTTGGTCGTCGCTGCCACCCAGGATCCCCGCAAGGAAGTCGTCTCCGTCCGGGACTTCTTCCCTACCCGTATCGCCCTGGGCGTGACCGAACGCGGCCACGTCGACCTGCTCCTTGGCGACGGAGCTCGGGATCGGGGAGCACTGGCCGATCAGATCCCGCTGTCGGCGAAGGGTGTCGCGTACGTCCTGCTTGACGGGCAGCCGGAACCGGCTCGGGTCCGCTTCTCGTACATCTCCGATGACGTGATCCGGGAGATGGCCGCGACCTTCCCCGCACCTGCCGAGGTCCAACCCGAACCGGTCGACACCCCCGTCCCGGCTCCGGCTGCGGTCAAGGCGGCCCGGTCGAACGGCAACGGCAATGGCCGGCACACCTACCGGCCCACCCCGCCGAAGCAGGCTGCGCCGCTGCTGCCGCCGTCGCTGCTGCACGCCCTGGACCTCGACGCCACCCCGAACGGAGGCGACCCCCGATGACCGAGCTGCCTGAGAGCACGCCCGCCCGGATGCCCTACGCCGACCAACCCGACGACCAGGAGCCGCGACGCTTCTACCGGCTGCGCGCTCCCCACGTCGACAAGGCCTCGGTGCCGGTCACCGTCCGCGTCACCCCCGGCGCTGACCTCTACGTGGCTGTTGGTGCCGGCCGGCGCCGCATGTACCTGACGCCGTCGGAGGCGTGGGCGCTGTGGCGCTGCCTCTCGGAAGCGGTGGCGTCGACGGGTGAGCCGCCGGAGTGGATCCGCGTGCACGTCACTCCCACCCACCGCTGACCTTCCCCCGCACGTCCCGAAACGAGGAGTCCTGTGATGGCTGCCCGTCGCCTCACCCTGCGCCCGATCCGCCGTACCTGCCTCGACCTCCACCACACCGACCCCGACCAGGAATGCCCCTACTGCACCGACACGCACGCCGACGCGATCCTCGACGCCGCTCTCGCCCGGCACGTCGAGATCGCCGCCGAAGATGCCGAAGCCTGGGGATGGGCCGCATGACCGCCCGGCGCCTGCACCCGTTCGGCCAGTCCGTCGCCGTCTTCGCCGTCACCTCCGCCGGCCTGCTGCACCTGGTCATCAACCCCGAGGACTGCTCCCTCTGCCGCCAGCGCGGCGAGGTGCAGATCTGGAACCCCGAGATCCGCGACCCCCTCACCCACGAACGCACCCCACCCGCACACCGCATGTGGAAGATCCCCTGCCCCGTCTGCCGACCCGCCGACTTCGCCACCTGGGAGGCCCCGCAATGAGCTACCAACTCTGGTCCTGGCTGCTCATGACCGTCGGCGTCACCGGCCTCTACCTCGCCGGCAAACGCTCGTGGACTGGCCGGGCTGTCGGCCTCGCCGGGCAGGTGCTGTGGCTGGCGTACTCGCTCGTGACTGAGCAGTGGGGCTTCCTGGCCTCCTGCTTCGTCTACGGCGCCGTCTACATCCGCAACCTGCGCGCCTGGCTCCGCCCGGTCCCTGCCCCCATGACGGTCGACAAGGCTGCCGACAATCCCTCGCCGACCGTTGCCCCTGCCCGGGTCGACCGGCCGCCAGTGGTCCGGGAGTCGCCGCTGCGGGAGCACTCGGGGCCAGTGCGCTGCCTCACCTCGTACTGCACCCGGCCGGCAACCCACTGGCACGACGGCGCCCCCCGGTGCGAACCCTGCGCCTGGAACGCCATCGAGGAAGAGGGCCGCAACGGCTTCAACCCGGTCCCCGGCTCGTCGGCGGACTTCGCCGCCTACTACCTGCACCGCGACATGAACCCCGCCCCGCGCGTCACGGGGGAGGTCCGCTGATGCGCCGCTTCTTCAACTCCGACCGCTTGGAAGGCGTCGCCCTGGTCGTGATCCTCCTCGCCGTCGGCGGCATGGCGGGCGCCGCGTCGTTCACCCACGTCAAGGACTGGACGATGATCCACGCCCCCGCCGGAAGCCATGAGTGGTTCGGCTGGTCCAACGCCGTCATCTCCGAACTCACCCCCGCCGCCGCCCTGCTGGTCATCCGCCGCCGACGCCGTCTCGACCCGAACGCCTCGGTGTTCTACCCGCTGTCGATCCTCGTCGGCGCGGTCGCCCTGTCCCTGGCCGCGCAGATCGCCGTGGCCAACGACAGCTTCTCGTCTCGGCTGCTGTCCTCGGTGCCGGCGCTGGCGTTCCTCGCCCTGTCCAAGCTCGTCCTCACCGCCCCCGCCGCTCGCCCGGCTCGGAAGTCGGCCCCAGCGAAGCCCAAGCCCGAACCGGTGCCGGTGGCCGTCGAGGAACCCGCCGACCTGGAACCGGTCGACCTGCCCACCGACCCCGCACCCGTATACGTCCCGCCAGCACCGGTCACTGCGCCGACCCCGCTGACTCCGCCTCCGGCTCCGCCTCCGGTCCGCTCCGCGCTCATCTCGTCCGTCGTCCAGGCCCCCCGCAACGGCCAGGTCTTCGCCTCGGAGGTCGTCCGATGACCCGCACCCAACTCGCCCGCCGCAACCTCGCCCACCCCACCGTCATCGCCCGCCGCGTCGTCGGCACCCCCGCCGAAGTCGCCGCCACCGTCGCCCTCGTCCGCGACTCCGGCCGCCTCGTCTCCATGACCAAGCCCCGCCAGATGTCCGGCGACCCGCGCGTCACCGTCACCGTCCGGTTCCTCGACAACAACAGCCCCGCCCCCGCTCCGGTCCGCCGGCTACGCCGAGGACACGTCGCCGCCGCCGTCGCCGTCCCCGCCGTGGGCGCTCTCGCCGCTGCCGGCTACCTCGCCGCGCAGCTCGTCGACGCCGTCCGCTCCGCGGTGCCGCTCATCGCGGGCGTCGTCCTGGTCCTCATCGTCATCGCCCTACTGCTGCGGGGCTCCGGTCGCTGCTGCCCCGGACTGCACTGCCCCGGCTGCGACCACTGACCCCCGATGACTGCTGGTTGGCCCACCTACTGCGCGCGCTGCCGTAGGTGGGCCACCGCCCTCATCGAATCCGGCCGACCCGGCACCGGCCACTACCGCGCCGAGACCGCCTGCCACCGCCATGAGCAAGCGGCCCACCGCTGGGCCGGCCGCCTCGGTCCGACCCGCTCCACCCCGATCGGTGACCCCCAACCCGCCCTGTTCGAGCTACCGGAGGTGACCCGTTGACCGCCCCGACCCTGCCCGGCCTCACCCCCGCCCCCACCGAACCGACCCCGGCCGCGGCTGCCCCGCCGGCGCCTGGCTCCCGTGCTGCCCGACTCGCCCTGCCCATGTCCCGTCAGGTGTTGAAGGAGATGGCCGCTGAGTACGGCGTGTGCCTGCGTCCGGTCACCCTGCGCCGCACCGACCTGCACACCGGTCAGACCGAAGTCATCGACCTGCCCTGCGGCAGCACCCGCGAAGACAAGTGCTCCCCGTGCGCGAAGCGTGCCCGCCGACTGCGCCAGACCCAAATCCGCGAGGGCTGGCACCGCACCGACGAACCCAACCCGACCGGCGCCAACCCCGCCACCGACGCCCAACGCGAACTTATCCTCCTGCGGGCACACCTGGAATTCGCCCGCGATGAGGCACAGCGCTCCGCCCAGTTCGACCAGGTACCCGGCATTGATGCCGCGATCGCGGAGGTAGAGGAAGCCATCGCCGCCGAAGGGATGCGCGGGCAGGTCGCCCCACCCCACGACGACGACTCCGACAGCAGCCGGCGCAAGCGGTCCACCAAACGGCGTCAGGACGCCCCCGACCTTCCCCGTAAGAAGATCGAACCGCGCACCGTCGGGAAGGTCTACACCGCCCCCGACGGCACCCAACACCAGCCGTCCATGTGGCTGTCGCTCACCCTCGACTCCTACGGCCGCGTCCTACCCGACGGCACACCCGCCGACCCCAGCTCGTACGACTACCGGCGCGCCGCCTGGGATGCGGTGCACTTCGCCCGGCTCCTGGACCGGTTCTGGCAGAACCTCAGGCGGTGCGTCGGCTGGAACGTCCAATACGCCGGCTGCGTCGAGCCCCAACGCCGGTTGGCGCCGCACGCACACTTCGCCATCCGCGGCACCATCCCCCGCGCCATGCTGCGCCAAGTCGCCGCCGCCACCTACCACCAAGTCTGGTGGCCCCCCGCCGACGAACTCGTCTACTCCCTCGATCAGCTGCCGGTGTGGGACAACGACGCCAACGCCTGGGTAGACCCCGACACCCGAGAGCCACTGACGACGTGGGCTGACGCCCTGGACCTGCTCGACGCCGACCCCGACGCGCAACCCGTGCACGTCGTCCGCTTCGGCCGCCAAGTCCACGCCGAAGGCGTCACCCCCGGCACAGTCCACGCCGAACGCACCATCGGTTACATCACCAAGTACATCACCAAGAGCGCCGCCGACTGCCACAAGACCGACACGGACCGGCAACGTGACCACCTCGACCGGCTCTGGCACCAACTCCGGGTCACCCCCTGTAACGAACGGTGCGCCAACTGGCTCCTCTACGGCATCCAACCCAAGAAGGCACACGGCCGCCTGCAAGCCGGACGCTGCAAAGGCAAAGTCCACCAACGCGCCACCCTCGGCATCGGCGGACGACGCATCCTCGTCTCCCGCGACTGGTCCGGAAAGACCCTCGCCGACCACCGCGCCGACGCCCGCGCCTGGGTCCGCAAACTCCTCGGCGTCAGCACCGGCGCCGACGACGCCGACTCCGTCCACCAGGACAACGCACCCGCCTACGCCTGGGAAATGGCACGCCCGGACGACCCCGACATCCCACCCCTGCAACACCGGCTCCTGCGCGCCCTCTCACAGCGAGCGCAGTGGAAAGCCGCACTCCTCGCCGCCAGAGACCGTGCCGCCACCACCGACACCAACACGCCGTCCATCCCGCCACCCGCTGAACCGGAGGAATGATGCAACGCTCCGTCGTCTCCCTCACCGACCGTCCCCGTCCCTCCACCACCGAACCCGACGCCCCCGGCCGCCTACTCCGCATGGCCGACAGCCGCGCCGTCTACTCCGTCCGCGAGGTCGCCCGGCTGCTCTCGTTCTCCCTCGGCAGCACCTACGCCTTGGTCCGCGGGGGTGAGATACCCGCCCGCAAGCTCGGCGGACGCTGGGTCATCCCGAAGAAGCGATTCCACGCCTGGCTCGATGAGTGCACTGTCGCGCCGACCGAGGACTCGGAAGGGTGGGCCTGATGGGCTTTGTCCGCAAGACTCCGGCTGGGCGCCACCGGGCGTGCTGGCGTGATCCGGCGGGCCAGCAGAAGTCGAAGACCTTCCGAACGAAGCGGGAGGCCAACGCGTTCTTGGCGGAGGTGGAGTCGGCCCTGAACCGGGGCACGTACGTCGCTCCAGACGCCGGCCGGCTCCGATTCGCGGAATACGGGGAGCGCTGGCTGAGTAACCGCAACGACGAGAAAGCTACCGTTGCTCGCGACTCGTCCATCATGCGTAACCACGTCCTGCCGCGGTGGGGCGCGGTACCGCTGGCGAAGATCGAGCACTCGGCCGTTCAGGAGTGGGTGACCCGGTTGGGAGAGCGGCTGTCGCCTGCCACCGTCCGTGAGTGCTACCGCCTCACCTCGGGCGTCATGGGCTCGGCTGTCCGAGATCGCCTCATCGGGTTCAACCCGTGCGAGGGAGTGCGTCTGCCACCGCGGCGACGGATGGACACCGACGAACTGGTCATCTCACGCTCGGAGCTGTTCGCCAAGCTGTTGCCTGCTGTCCCGGATCGATACCGCGCCCTGGTTGCCGTCGCCGCCGGTACCGGCCTGCGCTGGGGCGAATGCGCTGGGCTTCGCTGGGATGCCGTCGACCTGGAGGCGGCCGTTCTCCGGGTCGTGCGGGTAGCGGAGGAAGTTTCTGGGCACGTCACTCTGAAGCCGTACCCCAAGTCACGAGCTGGTCGCCGGACCGTGCCGCTGCCGCCGTTCGTCGTCCAGGCGCTGACCGGCCATCGGCAGTCCTTCGAGACGGGCGTGGAAGATCTGATCTTCGTTGCCCGGACCGGCGAACCGCTCAAGCGCGGCACGTTCCGGGCGCGCATCTGGAAGCCGTCGCTGCAACGGGCGGGTCTACCGCTCGGGCTGCGGTTCCACGATCTCCGGCACTCGTACGCGACATGGCTCGTTTCCGACGGTGTCCCGATCAACGACGTGGCGAAGGTGATGGGCCACGAGCAGACGTCGACCACCTTGGACCGCTACACGCACTCGACGCGTGATCGAGATCGCAGGGTGCTCGCGTCGTTTGCTGCCTTCTCGCTGCCTCCGGGAGAGTAGTGATCGCCGGAAACGAATCAAGGCCCCTCGCTGGAGGGGCCTTGACCTGCTCTTACCTCTGGTCGGGGTGGCCGGATTCGAACCGACGACCTCTTCGTCCCGAACGAAGCGCGCTACCAAGCTGCGCCACACCCCGAGGCGTGCCGACAAATAGTAGCCCACCCCCGTCGGTGGTCCAACTCGGTACCCCCACCGCCCTGCGGGTCCTCCCGGACCGTGCGGTACCTGCCGGGCGCCGACCCCACCTGGCGCCTGATGTTGTGAACGACTCAGCTCGACAGGGCGAACACAGCCAGGTCCCCCGGGGCGGTCCGATGCTCACCCTGCACGACTGCCCGCCGGCAGCCGGTTCCCGCCTCGCTCGCCAACCGGCCGAGCCGCCGAGCCGCCGGGCCGTAGGCGGCGGCCCGGCGGAAACCCGGGCGTACGGTCAGCGGGGGATCAGGGTCAGCACGCTCGCCTCCGGCGGGCAGGCGAACCGGACCGGCGCGGTCGGGTGGGTGCCGAGTCCGGCGGAGACGTGCAGCCACGAATCGGAGCCGGGCCAGCGGTGCAGGCCGCGTGCCATGGAGCGGGGCAGGCCGCAGTTGGTCACCAGCGCACCCACTCCGGGCACGCAGACCTGACCACCGTGGGTGTGCCCGGCGAGCATCAGTCCGAAGCCGTCGGCGGCCATCCGGTCGAGGACGGCCGGTTCGGGGGAGTGGGTGAGCGCGATCGACAGGTCGGCGGTGGGCGACACCGGCCCGGCGACCGAGTCGTAGTCGTCCCGTTCGACGTGCGGGTCGTCCACGCCGAGCAGCTCGACGACCCGGCCGCCGGCCTTCAGGGTGGTGCGGGCGTTGTTCAGGTCCGCCCAGCCGGCGCCGACGAAGACGTCCCGCAGCTCCTCGTGCGGCAGTTCGACGCCCTCGGTGTACTCCCGGTCGGGCAGGAAGTAGGTGAACGGGTTCTTCCAGACCGGCCCGGTGTAGTCGTTCGAACCGAAGACGAAGGCACCCGGGAAGTCGAGCAGCGGCTGGAGGGCGTGCAGCACGCCGGGCACGGCGCCGGGGTGCGCCATGTTGTCCCCGGTGACCACGACCAGGTCGGGGTCGAGCGCGGCCAGCGACGCCACCCAGCGCTGCTTACGCCCCTGGTCGGGCATCATGTGCAGGTCCGACAGGTGCAGGACCCGCAGGGGCTCCGCGTCGGCCGGCAGGACCGGCACGTCGTACCGCCGCAGGGTGAACATGTTGCGCTCGACGAGTGACGCGTAGGCCAGGGTCGCCGCGCCGAGCGCGGCGGTCCCGGTCGCGAGCCGGAATAGTGTGCGCTTTCGCATGCCGTTCAGGGTAGTTTCACCGACCATGAGCACGCTGAAGGACCGTCTGACCGCCGACATGCGCGCCGCCCTGAAGGCGCGCGACGAGCTGACCACCTCCACGCTGCGGATGGCGCTGGCCGCCGTCGGCACCGCCGAGGTCGCCGGCAAGGCCAAGCGCGAGCTCACCGACGACGAGGTGCTCGCGGTGCTGACCAAGGAGGCGAAGAAGCGCCGGGAGGCCGCCACCGCCTTCGGTGACGCCGGCCGCACCGAGCAGGCCACGAAGGAGATCGCCGAGGGCGAGGTGCTGGAGCGCTACCTGCCGAAGCAGCTCCCCGACGCCGAACTGACCGAGCTGGTCGCGGGGGCGCTCGCCGCGGGCGGCTTCACCGGAAAGTCGCAGATGGGCCCGGCCATGAAGGCGGCCCAGGCGGCGGTGGCCGGCCGGGCCGAGGGTGGTCGCGTCGCCGCCGAGGTACGCCGCCAGCTCGGCCTCTGACAGTTGGCTGCAGGTCGGGACCCGTAGTCGGTGACCTGCAAAAGCCTGCCAATTGTTCGGGTGGGAGGCCCATTTCCCGCCACGATGACGCAGAGTGCCTGCTGGTATCCATTGCGTGATGCCTGTTTCTGTGGGAGGGTATCCCCTGTCGGCGGGAAATGCGCAACGGGGGCGCAACCGAGCCGCTGACAATTGCGTTCCCGTTGCCTCATTGCATTTAGGAAGGGTTTCCTAGTGAGGCGAGTATTTGCTGCAGCTCTAGTCGCTGCCGGGACTCTGGGGACTGTGTTCGTAGCCCCTTCGGCGGCTTCGGCTGACATCGGCATTCAAGCGACGTGTAGCCGGACGGTACGAGTGGCGGGCGATAACCTGTGGAGTGCGGGCCCGGTGGCGTTGCCTTCCACCGGCAGCACTGCATCGAGCACCAGTTGCGGCATGGCGCAGGGCGCCAACAGCAGTGCTGTCCTGCTGCTTCAGCGCAGCCTGAAGTACTGCTACGGCAAGAACATCGCAACCGACCAAGACTTTGGTCCGGCAACTAAGTCCGCGCTGATCGCCGCACAGCAAACTGAGGGCATTACGGCGGATGGCGTGTACGGTCCGCAGACGCGTGATGCGCTCAGGTGGTACCTGGACGGTTACTGTGACGAGGCGGGACACCCGATTACGGTCGTCTAGTCGTACAACGCTGCACTGGCCTGGAAATCGTGTCGCGATGAAGGGAGGGTATCCCGCGAGGGATACCCTCCCTTCCGCTGCTGCAATTCGCGGCTGGTCAGAGCGCTGCTGGCTCCATAAAGTCACGACTGGGCTGAATCGAGTTTCTAACGGGGTTCTGACGAGAAGCCTAAGAACCGTACGCGAAACGGGCGGGCACCCCGCGAAGGGTGCCCGCCCGTGGCGTTGGTCCGGCCGGCTCAGCCGCCGGAGCGACCCGGCGGTCGGCCAGGAGTGTTCGGCGGCCGGTTGTTGTCGGGCGTCGTGCCCGGGGCGGTGCCGCCGCCGGAGCTGATCTGGATGGTGACCACGCCGCCCTTGATGGTCCGGCCGTCGGGGCTGGTGCCCGCGGCCTTGCCGGCCGGGCAGCTCGACGGGACCTTGATGTCGGAGATGACCGCGTCGAAGCCCTCCGCCTTGATCCGGGACTTCGCCTGCTCCGGGTCGAGGCACTTCACGTCGGGGATCCGGCGCTGGTCACCCTCGGAGATCTTCTTGCCCGGGGGCTCGAAGTTCTTCCGGTCCTTGCCCTTCATGGCGTCGCGCAGCGTCTCGTAGACCGGCGGGTTGATGCCGTCCTTCTGCTTGTGCTTCATCTTGACGTTGGTCTGCGGCCAGTCCGGGTCGGCCATGATGCCGGCGACCGCGTACTGCTTGGTCATCGCGACCAGGGCCGCGCTCTTCTCCGAGTCGGTGGTGCCGGACTTGCCGGCCACCGGCGCGTTGACGACCTGCTTGACCTCGGCCGCCGTACGGCTGCCGCCGCACTTGCTGGTGGAGGAGTTGTCGCCGACCGGGCAGCGGGCGGCGTCGACGGCGGCGCGGGCCACCTCGGTGCTGACCCGCTTCTCGCAGCGCGGGTTGGCGATGTCGAGCTTCTTGCCCTCCGGGTCCTTGATCTCCTGCACCGGGATGGGCTCGCAGTACTTGCCGTCGGCGGCGAGGGTGGCGTAGGCGTTGGCCAGCTCAAGCGGGGTGGTGTTCGAGACGCCCAGGGTGAACGCGCCCCAGTCGTGCGCGTACTCCTTCTTGTTGGCCCACTCGTTCTCCCTGCTGACCCGGAACTGGATGCCGAGCCGCTTGGCCACGTCGACCACGTTCTCCGCGCCGACCTGCTGCTGGAGCGGCACGAAGTACGTGTTGATTGAGGAGGCGAAGGCACTCCACATGTTCTGCACGCCGCCGGCCTTCTTGCCGGAGTTGGTCGGGCAGTACTTGTTGGTGCCCGGGCAGGCCGCCGGGCTGCCCGCCTCGACGATGTATTGCGACTTGAAGGCCTGCGGGGCGTTGATCGTGTAGCCGAGCGGGATGCCCTTCTCCAGCGCCGCCACGATGGTGAAGATCTTGAAGGTCGAGCCGGCCTGGTAGCCCGTGATGCCGTCGCCGCCGGTGAGCAGCGGGTTGACGGTGTTCGGGTAGTTGCCGAGCTTGCCCCTCTTGCGCTGCTTGGGGTCGCTGTGCGCCTTGTTGGCCGGCTTGTTCGGGTCGTCGAGCTTGAAGTTGCGGTTCACCGCCAGCGCCCGCACCCGGCCGGTGCCCGGCTCGACCACCGCCACCATGGCGGCTTCCTTGCTCTTCTCCGACTTGGCCTTACGGACGGCCTTGTCGGCGCCCCGCTGGGCCTGCGGGTCGAGGGTGGTGGTGACCGTGTAGCCGCCGCTCTTCAGCCGCCGCTCCCGGTCGTACGAGGTCGAGCCGAACGTCTCCTGCTGCATCCACCAGCGGTAAAAGTAGTCGCAGAAGAAGCCCCAGCCCTTCTCGTTGGTCGAGACGCAGCCGTTGGGGGCCCGCTTGCCGGTGACCACGAGCTTGGTGGCCTTCGCCGCGTCCGCCTCCTGCTGGGTGATGGCGGCGGTCTCGACCATGTTCTGGATGACGTAGTCGCGCCGGGCGAGGGCCGCCGCGTGGCCGCTCTTGGTGGTCGGGTCGTTGGTGCTCGGCGCCTTCACCATGCCGGCGAGCATGGCCGCCTCCTCGAGCTTCAGCTTGCTCGGCGGCTTGTTGAAGTAGACCTGGCTGGCGGCGTAGATGCCGTACGCGCCGTTGCCGAACGCGGCGATGTTGAGGTAGCGCTCCAGGATCTCGTCCTTGGAGAGCTCCTTGTCGATCTGGAGGGCGTAGCGCATCTCGCGCAGCTTGCGGGCGCTGGTGTCCTCGGTGGCCGCGACCACGTCCGCCGGGTGGCTCGCCGAGTAGGCGATGGCGAGCCGGACGTACTGCATGGTCAGCGTCGAGGCGCCCTGCTGGCTGGACGCGTTGGACTGGTTGTTGACGAAGGCCCGGGCGATGCCGTTGAGGTCGACGCCGTTGTGCTTGTAGAAGTCGTGGTCCTCGGCGGCGATGATCGCCTTCTGCATGACGGGCGCGACGTCGGCCAGCTTCACGTCGCGACGGTTCTCGTCGTACATGGTCGCCAGCGGGGTCTTGCCGTCGGAGGCGAGGAGGTAGCTGATCTGCGGCGCGCGGGCCACGGTCAGCTCCTTGGGCAGTGCGCCGAAGGTCTCGGCGCCGGCCTTCGCGGCCAGTCCGGACATCGCCACTGCGGGGAAGGCCGCCGCCGCGACCACCACGCCGGCCAGCAGGCCACAGATGAGTAGCGATGCGGCGTTGGTCAGCACATTGTGGTCACGTTTCCGCATCCAGGTCACCTCGACAGGGTACGCGAGTAGGGAACGAGGGGCGCCGGGGCGTTCTTTCCCCATTTCCTGCGCGCGCCGACCTCGTTGTGCTAAACGCACGACCCCCGGTACGTGGTTGCGTGAATCCGCCGCCGAGTCTCCCTCCTGACGGAGGGGGCCCGCAGCGTTTTCACGGACCCCGGCGGGGTAACCGGCGGTCGCGAAGCCCGGGAAGCCGGGAGTGTCCGGAATGATGGATTTCGCCGACAACGTTGCGTAATCAGGCGACTACAGAGCATGATGGTGGCGGCGACAGCGCCACATGTCGTCCGTGCCGCCTTGGGGAAGGCGTGCAGGGCGATCGGGGGGATTGCCGGCTGGTCCGCGACGGGGTCGGTAGGTACTGCAAGGGGGGACGTGTACAGATGGGCATGATCACTGACTGGCCGTCGCTGGCGGCGTGTCAGAACGGGGACCCGGACGCGTTGTTCGTACAGGGCGCCGAACAGAACGTGGCGAAGCGGATCTGCCGGAGCTGCCCAGTTCGGTACGAGTGCCTGGCCGACGCGCTGGACAACCGGATCGAGTTCGGAGTGTGGGGCGGCATGACCGAACGCGAACGCCGCGCGCTGTTGCGCCGCCACCCACAGGTGGCGAGCTGGCGCAAGATGTTCGAGGCCGCGATGAAGAAGAACGCCAAGGACAAGACCGGCAAGGACAAGATCCTGGTCACCACCGCCGGCTGAGCACCGTCACGGCCGGCTGATCGCCGCGCCGATCGTCCGCAGCCCGTCGACGTCGTGCACGTCGGCGGGCTGCGCCGTCACCGACACCGCCGGCACCGCCGGGAACGCCTCGGTGAAGCGGGCCGCCACCTGCCGCTCGCGTACCGCCTGCTGGGCCAGCGCCGCGTGGGCCCGCAGCACGTCGACGGTGCCCTCGTGCCCGCCGAGGCCGGCCAGCCGCTCCGCGGCGGCCAGGCTCTCCGCCGCGTCGAGCCCGGGCACCGCCGAGCGGTGCACCCGGTTGAGCACCAGGCCCGCCAGCGGCATCTTCTCCTCACGCAGCCGGCCCGCGAAGTAGGCGGCCTCCCGGACCGCGTCCGGCTCCGGCGCCGCGACCAGCAGGAACGCCGTCTCCCGCGCCTGGAGGATGCGGTACGTCTGCTCGGCGCGCTGCCGGAAGCCGCCGAACATCGAATCCAACGCGGCGACGAAACCGGAGAGGTCGGTCAGCAACTGGGCCCCGAGCACCTTCTGCACGACCTTGGAGAACATCCCGAACGAGGCCGTGACCAGGCTGAACATGCTCCGCCCGCCGGTCCGCGCCGGGGCCAGCAGCAGCCGCAGCATCCGCCCGTCGAGGAAGCGGGACAGGCGGGCCGGTGCGTCCAGGAAGTCGAGCGCCGAGCGGGACGGCGGGGTGTCCACCACGATCAGGTCCCACTCGCCCCGGGCGTGCAACTGGCCCAGCTTCTCCATCGCCATGTATTCCTGCGTGCCGGCGAAGGTCGAGCTCATGGCCTGGTAGAAGGGGTTGGCGAAGATCTCCGCCGCCTTCGCCGGGTCGGTGTGCTGGAGCACCACGTCGTCGAACGTGCGCTTCATGTCGAGCATCATGGCGTGCAGCTCGCCGCCGCTGGCCTCGACGTCGATCCCCTTGACCTGGCGGGGGGTGTTGTCCAGCTCGGTCAGCCCGAGCGACTGGGCCAGCCGGCGGGCCGGATCGATGGTGAGCACCACCGTCCGCCGGCCGTGCTGCTCCGCGGCGCGCAGCGCGAGCGCGGCGGCCGTGGTCGTCTTCCCCACCCCGCCCGCCCCGCAGCACACCACGATCCGGACGCCCGGATCGGCGAGGATCTGGTCGACGTCCAGCTGCGGCGCCGCGTCTTCGGAAGGCACCAATCGAGCGTATCGGGCCGGGTCGGTCCGTGCGCCCGGGCCGGTCGCAGGTGTGAGTCAATCCGCCCGGACGAGGGTCGCGGCGAGCTGGTCCAGGCCGGCCCGGTCCACCCCGTCGGGCAGCAGCGGCAGCTCGGTCATCGGCAGCCCCAGCTCCACCAGGTCGGCGCGCAGCGAATCCTCCAGCTCGCGGCGGATGGCCTGGTCGCGCGCCTCGGCGACGAGCCCGGCCACGGTGTCCCGGTCGGTCGGCAGCCCGGCGGCGCGCAGCCCCCGCTCCAGTTCGGGGGCGGCCACCACCCGGCCCGCGGGCAGCGGGGGTCGGGCGCCGTTGACGATCACCCGTCCCACCGGGAAGCCGAGCTGGGCCAGCTCGGCGATCGCGTCGACCGTCTCCTGGACTGGCATCTCCTCCAGCAGGGTGACGACGTGCACGGCGGTGATCGGGGAGCGCAGCAGTGCCGCGACCCCCTCGCTCTGGGTCTTGATCGGGCCCACCTTGGCCAGCCGGGCCGTCTCGGCGGTGACGTTGAGGAACCGGCCGATCCGCCCGGTGGGCGGCGCGTCCAGCACCACCGCGTCGTACGCGCGCCGCTGGCCGGCGGTGCGGGTGGTCGCCTCCTTCACCTTGCCGGTGAGCAGGACGTCCCGCAGGCCAGGTGCGATGGTGGTGGCGAAGTCGATGGCCCCGAGCTTGCGCAGCGCGCGGCCGGCCGCGCCGAGCTTGTAGAACATGTCGAGGTACTCCAGCAGGGCCTCCTCGGCGTCCACCGCCAGGGCCCGCACCTCCCCGCCGCCCGGCGCGTCGGTCAGGTGCCGCTCCTCGTACGGCAGCGGATCGGTGCCGAAGAGCTGGGCGATGCCCTGCCGCCCCTCGACCTCCACCAGCAGCGTGCGCCGGCCGCCGGCGGCCAGCGCGAGGGCCAGCGCCGCCGCGACGCTGGTCTTGCCGGTGCCCCCCTTGCCGGTCACGACGTGGAGGCGGGCCGGCCACTGGGTGCCGGCCGGGTCGGCCGGCGACTCTGCTGCGCGCACCCGTCGAGCCTATCCAGGCCGTGGGCTCAGGCGACCTCGCAGACCCACCAACCCGTCTTCTTCACCACGGTGAACCGCAGGTCCTGGTCGGCCACCTTCTCGTCCGCGGTGGTCATGGTGACCTTGGTGGTGACCGTGGCGCGGTCGCCGGTCTGGTTGTCCACCTTCGGGGTGCTCCACCGGAACCGGGGGTTCTGGTGGGCCGAGACGTGCTTCTCGACCTCGGCCACCTTGGCGGCGATCTTCTTCTCGTCCCGTGACGAGGAGCAGACCAGCCCGGCCGCCCGGTCCGCGTCGCGCTCCTGGTAGACGGCCTTGAGGAACTCGTCGACCGCGACCGTCGGCTCCTTGGCCCCCGTGCCGCTGTCGGCGTCGCGCAGCGTCAGGAACGCGACGACGCCGCCGCCGGCGCAGAGCAGCAGGATCACGGCCAGGGCGATGGAGGCGATCAGCACGCCGCGCTTCTTCTTCGGCGCGGCGGGCGGCTGGTAGGGCGGGTACCCGGCCGGGGCCGGCGGGATCGACGGGTCCGGGGCGGCGGCGGGGCCGGGCGGAAATGCGGCGGCCGGACCGGGCGGAGGGGCGGCAGCCAGGCCGGGTGGGGTGGCGGTGCCGGGCGGAGGAGCGGAGGCCGGGCCCGACGGGACTGCCGGGCCCGACGGGGCGGCCGGGTCCGGGGCGGCGGCCGGGCCGGGAGCCGCCGGGGAGCCGGGCTGGTCGGCCGGCGGTCCGACGGGGCCACCGCTGGGTGGTTGGGTCATCTCATCCCCCGGGTTGCGGCGTCGCCGCCTGACCGGGCGGCGAGCGTGATCGAGCTGGCGGCGAGCCGGCGGAGCGCCCGTCCGACCGGAAGGGTAACGGTCGGTTCCCCGCTCCGGGGGGCGGCGGGTGCCGTCAGGTTCCTTACCGATGGCGTGTCGCATATGTGACTTTGGGTGATCGACCGTGCGCGTCCGGTTGGCGTGTCTGTCGCCGCCGACCTACGTTCTCAGCGGTGCGGGGGGCGGGCCGGGCGGAGGATCCGGACCCGCGAGCGATGACCTGACCAGGTACGACGTCCGGAGGCAAGGCATGCGCGACGTGGAAAACAATCCTCGGGCCCAGTTCCCGGCGGGCGACCGGGCGCGGCGGCCCGGCTCCCCGGGGGAGGTCGAGGGCGGCGTCGGCCTGCCCATCAACGAACGGTCGTACCGGCGGCTCGCCGAACCCGTCGAGGTGGTGCGCGTGCCCGCCCGGCTGGGAGCCCGGGAGGAGGAGGAGCCCGGCTTCGTCATCCACCTGCCGATCCGGGTCGCCGACCTGAGGGCGGCCACCGCGCTGGCCGGAACGGTCGCCACCTCGCTGAGCTTCCTCAGCGAGCTGGACGCCGGCGAGACCACCGTCTCCAGCACCGACGACCAGAACAACCGGCACCGGGTCTTCTGCGACCTGCTGCTGCCGGACCGCTCCCGCTGCCCCCAGCCGTACGAGCACGGCGGCCCCTGCGGGGAGGTGCCGGCGCCCCCGGAGCAGCGCCCCGCGCCCCGCCCGTCCGCCGGACCGTAGGCTGTGCGTCGAGAAGTCGAACTCCAGCCAAGGGAGCCCTCCACCTATGCAGAAGTGGGAATACTCCACGGTCCCGCTGCTGGTCCACGCGACCAAGCAGATCCTCGACAACTGGGGTGAGGACGGGTGGGAACTCGTCTCCGTGGTTCCCGGTCCCAACCCGGAGCAGCTCGTCGCCTACCTGAAGCGGCCGAAGGCATGAGCGAGCGGAGCGAGCGAATCATCCTGAACGGCGCGTCGGGGGCTCATGACACCGCCGAGCGCAGCGAGGTGGCGGCATGAGCAACGGTCCGCACGCGAAGCTTGCCGAACTCGGGCACACGCTGCCCGAGGTGACCCCGCCGTTGGCCAGCTACGTGCCGGCCGTCCAGTCCGGGCAGCACGTCTACGTCTCCGGGCAGCTGCCGATGGTCGAGGGGAAGCTGCTCGCCACCGGCAAGGTCGGCGCCGGCGTCTCCGCCGAGCAGGCCAAGGACCTGGCCCAGCAGTGCGCGCTCAACGCCCTGGCCGCGATCGACTCGCTGGTCGGCCTGGAGAACGTCGTCAAGGTCGTCAAGCTGACCGGCTTCGTCGCGGCCGCCTCCGGGTTCACCGCCGTCCCGGGCGTGATCAACGGCGCGTCCGACCTGTTCGGCGCCGTCTTCGGTGAGGCCGGCCGGCACGCGCGCAGCGCCGTCGGCGTGGCCGAGCTGCCCCTGGACGCCCCCGTCGAGGTCGAGGTCGTCGTCGAGGTCTCCTGACCCGCGCCGCCTCCCCGCGATCCTGCATCTTACGCCCGGCAAAAGCCGTGAACCGGGACGTATCAGAGGCGGAGCTTGCAAGATCGCGGGGAGTGGCCGGCGGGGCCGTACGATCGCAGCCATGACCGGGCACTTCACCGCGCCGGCGGCGGCGCTCGCCGACGGGTTGCCGGGTTGGGTGACGCTGCTGCGTGCCCCGAACCCTGGGCCGATGACGCTCGACGGCACCAACACCTGGGTGCTGCGCGCCCCCGGCCGGGAGCACGCCGTCGTCGTCGACCCGGGCCCGGCCGACGAGGGGCACCTGGCGGCGATCGCCGCGCGGGGGCCGATCGGCCTGGTGCTGATCACCCACGGCCACCCCGACCACACCGACGGCTCGCGCCGCCTGCACGAGCTGCTCGACGGAGTGCCCGTACGCGCCGCCGACCCGGCGCACACCATCGCCGGGGAGCCGCTGACCGGGCCGGGCGGGGAGCTGGACGGCCACGGGCTGGGCGTCCGGCTCGTGCCGACCCCCGGGCACACCGGCGACTCGGTCTGCTTCCTGGTCGAGCACGGCGACGAGCGGGTGGTCCTGACCGGCGACACGATCCTGGGCCGGGGGACCACCGTGGTCGCCCACCCGGACGGGCACCTCGGGGACTACCTGGCCAGCCTGGAGCTGCTCTCGACGTACCGGGGGATCCCGGCGCTGCCGGGGCACGGCCCGGCGCTGGCCGACTGCGGCGTCGCCGCGGACTTCTACCTGGCCCACCGCCGCGCCCGGCTCGACCAGGTCCGGGCGGCGGTCGCCGGGGGCGCCAGCACCGCCGCGGAGGTGGTCGCGACGGTCTACGCCGACGTCGACCGGTCGCTGTGGTGGGCCGCCGAGTGGTCCGTCCGGGCCCAGCTGGAGTACCTGGGCCGGGAATCCGGCGGAGGTGCCGCGGGGTTGGAGCAAGCGTGACCTGCCCGGTGTGCGGAACCGTCGCCGTGCCCGGCGCGCGGTTCTGCCACAACTGCGGCGCCGCGCTGCCGGCCGCCGCGACGCTGCCCGCAGCCGAACGCCGCGTGGTGACGGTGCTCTTCGGCGACCTGTCCGACTTCACCTCCTGGTCGGAGGACCTCGACCCGGAACGCGTCGGCGCGGTCACCGACCGGGTGCTCGCCGCGCTGGCCGGCGCGGTGAAGACGTTCGGCGGCCACGTCGACAAGCTCACCGGCGACGGGATCATGGCGGTCTTCGGGGCGCCGGTCGCGCACGAGGACGACGCCGAGCGGGCCGTGCGGGCCGCGCTGTCGATGCAGCGGGCGGTCCGCCGGGTGCTCGACGACGAGCGGGGCGGCGGCGCGCCGCTCGGCCTGCGGGTCGGGCTGAACACCGGCGACGTGATCGCCGGCATCCAGGCCGCCATCGAGTACACGGTCATCGGCGACACCGTCAACACCGCCGCCCGGCTGGCCGACGCCGCCGCCGTCGGCGCGGTCTACGCGGGGGCGCGGACCTCCGCCGCCACCCGGCACGTGGCCTCCTGGCGGGCGCTGCGCCCGCTGCGGCTCAAGGGCAAACGGGAGCCGGTCGAGGCGTACGAGCTGCTCGGTCTCCTGGACGCCCCGGGCACCCGGTCCGGCCTCGGCGACGAGGCGCCCTTCGTCGGCCGGGAGACCGAGATCGGCCGGGTCGCCGGCCGGCTCGCCGAGGTGATCGACCGCGCCGAACCCCGGGTGCTGCTGATGACCGCCGAGGCCGGGATCGGCAAGTCCCGGTTCGCCGCCGAGGTGGAACGCCTCGCCGCCGGCTACGACGTGGGCCCGGGCCGGTACGCCGCGCACACCGGCGCCCGGGTGCTGTCGGTGCGCTGCGCCGCGTTCGGCGAGCGACGCCGGCTCGCGCCCCTGGCCGACCTGGTCCGGGCGGCGGTCGGCCTGCCCAACGACGCCGCCACCGCGCTCACCCGCCCGGCCGTCGAGGAACGCCTGCGCCGGCTCGGCCAGCGACTCAGCCGGTCGGGCGAGCCGGCGCCGGTCGCCACCGATCAGCTGCTGGCCCTGCTCGGGTACGCCGAGCTGCCCGGCGGCGGCCCGGCCGACCAGGGCGAGTGGGGCACCGCCCTGCCCGCCGACGCCGACGCCGTGCCGAACGCGGTCGCGGACCTGCTCACCGGGCTCGCCGGGGAGGCGCCCCTGGTGGTGGTCGTCGACGACCTGCACGACGCCACCGCCGAGACCATCGAGGCGCTCGGGATCACCCTGTCCCGGCTCGCCGGCCCGGTGCTGGTGCTGCTGCTCGGCCGGCCCGAGCTGGTGCGTACCGCCGGGGCGCTGACCCGGGTCGCCGACGCCGAGGTGCACGCCCTGCCGCCGCTGCGCGGCGCCGACGCGGCCCGGCTGCTCACCACCTACCTCGGCGGCGGCCGGCTGCCGCAGGCCGACGCCGACCGGCTGCTCGCCACCGCCCAGGGCAACCCGTTCTACCTGGCCGAGCTGGTCACCCTGCTGATGGAGCGGGGCGCGCTGACCACCGTCGCCGAGCGCAACTCCCCGCATCCGGGCGGCTGGCGACTGGTGCCCGGCTCGCTCGGCAGCCGCCTGCTCTCCCGCGACCTGGCCGCGGTGCTCGCCGCGCGCATCGACGCGCTGCCGGCGGAGGCCCGCTCCGTGCTGCGGGACGCGGCAGTCGTCGGTGACACGGTGCCGGACGGTGCGCTGGAGGCGCTGCGCGAGCAGCGGGCCGGCCGCGACGGCCGACCGGCGGCGGTGGTCGCCGTCGAGCTGGAACGGGCGGTGGAGGAGCTGCTGCAACGCCGGATGCTGCACCGCACCCGCGCCGGGTACGCCTTCGCGACCCCGCTGATGCGGGAGGCCGCGTATGCCGGGGTGAGCAAGGCCGAACTGGCCGAGCGGCACGCGGCGCTGGCCCGGTGGGCCGCGGCCGGCCCGTCGGCGGGGGCGGGCGCGCCGGGCGGCTTCGCCGAGGCGGCCCGGGACGTCTTCGTGGCCCAGCACGTGGAACGGGCCGCCGCGCTGGCCGACGCGGTCGGGCTGCGGCCGGACGCGCCGGCGCGGGCGGTCGTCGGTCTGGGCGTCGCCGCGCTCGGCGGGGCCGCGCGCCGCTCGTTGCAGGCGGGTGAGCCCGCGCTGGCCGTGGAGTACGCCGAACGCGCGGCCGAGCTGGCCCGGGACGGGGTGCCGGCGGCCGACCGGGTGGTGCACGCCCGGGCGCTGCTCCAGGTCGGACGCCCCGCCGACGCGCTCGCCTTCGCCGAGAAGATCGCCGCCAACGCCGGCGACGAGTCCGCCGTCCGGACCAGCGCGCTGCTGCTCGCCGGGCAGGCCCACCAGACCATGGGCGACCAGGCGCGCGCGGTGGGCTGCTGGCAGGAGGCGTTGCAGGTGGCCACCGCCGGCGGGCTGCCGACGTTGCGCGCCTCGGCGATGCGCCGCCTCGGCATGGCCGACTTCGTCGCCGGGCGGTTGGGGCAGGCCAGCAGTCGGCTCGCCGCGTCGTACCAGGTCAGCCTCCAGTCGCAGGACCGCCGGGGGCAGGCGTGGTCGTTGCAGAACCTGGCCTGGGTGACCACGACCCGGGGCGACTTCGCCGGCACCGACGCCGTGCTCGGCCGGGCCGCCCGGCTCTTCGCCGAGCTGAAGGACCCGTACGGGCGGGCCTGGCTACGCGGCACCACCGCCTTCGCCCGGCTGCTCGCCGGCCGGCTGCGTGAGGCGACCCGGATGGCGCAGGTCTTCCTGCCGTTCGGCGAGCGGGTCGGCGAGGCGTGGGCGGTGGGCACGCTGCGCGCGGTCGAGGCGTTCGCCACCGCCGAGCTGGGCGAGCTGGGCGAGGCGGACCGGGGGGCCCGTCGGGCGTACCGCGAGTTCGCCGCCGCCTCCGACGACTGGGGGCGCGGGTTCGCGCTGGTCGTCCGGGGCGTCGTGGCGCGCGGGCTGGGCGAGCCGGGGCACGCCGCCGACCTGCTCACCGACGCGCTGTCGTACGCGGAGCGGACGTCGCACCCGTTGCTCACCGGGATGGCCGGCACGCTGCGCGGGTTCGTGGCGCTGGACCTGGGCGACTGCGACACGGCCGAGCGGGACGCCCGGTCGGTGCTGACCGCCGTCGAGCCGCACAACCCGCAGGCGCCCGCCCAGGTGGGGCCCCGGGTGCTGCTGGCCACCGCCCGGCTGGCCGCCGGCGACTCCGCGACCGCCGTGGGGCTGCTCGCCCCGGTGGCCACCGCCGCCGCCAGCGTGCCCTCGCTGCTCTTCTCCCGTCGCCAGACGATGGCCCGGTACGCGTCCGCCCTGCTCGCCCACGGCCAGTGCGAGCAGGCGCTGGACTGGGCCCGGCGGGCCGTCGCCGCCCCGGCGGAGGACGTGCGCAGCCAGGTGGTCGCCGCCCGGGTGCTCGCCGAGGCGCTCGCGGCCTGCGGCCGGTCCGCGGAGGCGCTCGCCAGCGCCGAGGAGGCGGTCCGCCTGGCGTACGCGACCGAGCAGCGCAGCGAGCGCGCCGCCGCCGACGCCCTGCGGGCGCGCCTGGCCACCCCCTAGTCCCGCGGACCCGGAACCGAAGGTCTGGCGGTTCTGGGGATGCGGTGTGTCGGGGATGGCCGATAGCGTGTCAGGTCCGAGGGGCGGTCCGTCGTGCGACCGCGTCGGGTCTGGGGAGGGCCGTGATGAGGTTGCCGCGTTCGGCCGCCGGATGGACGATCGCGGTCTTCGGCGTGCTGGCCCTGCTCATGGGCGCGGTCGGGCTGGTCTGGCCGGAGGCGCTGCTGCGAATGCTCGGCTTCGAGGTGCCAACGACGCGTGCGGTCGGCGACCACACCGGCACCTTCCTGATCGCCTCCTCGATGGCCTCGTTCAACATGGGGGTCTACTACCTGCTCGCCACCGCCACCGAATGGCGGTCGTTCTTCCGCTTCACGGTGGTGTTCCGGCTGGTGACGTTCACGGTGTTCAGCATCGCGGTGTTGGCCGACATCGCGCCCGGGCGGTTCTTCGGAGTGGCCGTCTGGGAGGGCCTCGGCGCGGTGGCGACCGCCGTCGGGCTCTGGTGGGACGACCGTCGCGCGGGCCCGGGGGCGGTGGGCGGCGGAGGCGATTCCGCAGCCGGTGCCGTTCCGGCCGCTGATGCGGTTCACTGAGCCGTCGGTCCGGTTGGGTATTTTCGAGCTGTGACCGCGACCCCGCCCGGCGCCCTGCCGACGCCCATTGTGCCCGGTCTGACCGATCTGCACGTGTTTGCCAGGGGAGGCTACGCGACGATCTACAAGGCGACCCAGATCTCGGTGGGGCGCGAGGTCGCGGTCAAGGTGGAGAATCGCACCCTCGACAGCGAGCACGACCAGGCCCGCTTCCTGCGCGAGGCGCGGGCCGCCGGGCGGATGTCGTCCCACCCGCACGTCGTCGACCTCTTCGACGTCGGGGTCACGGTCGACCAGCACCCCTACCTGATCATGGAGCTCTGCGACGGCTCGTACGCCGAGCGGATGCGGACCTCGCCGCTCGGGCCCGCCGAGGCGCGCGACCTCGGGGTCAAGATCGCCGACGCCATCGCCCACTCGCACGCCGCCGGCGTGCTGCACCGCGACGTCAAGCCGGCGAACATCCTCTACTCGCACTTCAACTCGGCGGTGCTGGCCGACTTCGGGCTGGCCGTGGTGGCCGAGATGCGTGACGCCTCGGTCGCCCTGGAGGTGCTCACCCCGGCCTACGCGCCGCCGGAGATGTTCAACCACAGCCCGCCGTCGCCCGCCGTCGACGTCTACGCCCTCTGCGCCACCCTCTACGCGGTGATGCACGGCCGCCCGCCGCGCTGGCAGTCCGAACGCAACCCCAGTCTGGTCACGGTGCTGGAGATGTTCCACCAGCCGGTTCCCGGCCTGCCCGGGGTGCCGGCCGAGATGATCGACGTGCTCCGGGCCGGGATGTCCAACGACCCCGGCGAGCGTCCCTCGGCCGTCGAGCTGCGCGACCTGCTGGTCGGCCTGCCGCTCGGTCCCGTCGGCTCCCCGGCGGCCGGCACGGGCATCCCGGGTCCGGTCAGCGGCGTGCCCGGCCCCGTCGGCCCGTACGGCGTGGACCACGCCTCCCGGCCCGCTCCGCGACCGCCGGTGGAGGACCTCCACCCCACGGTGCCCACCGCCGGCCAGCGACGTCGGCGGCGCTGGTTCCTCGGCGGCGCCGGGATGGTCGCGTTGGCCGCCTCGGCCGGCGCCGGCGCCTGGCTGGCCGGCGCGGTCTCCAGCCCGGTCCCGTCGCCGACGGCCGGCGTGGCGGCGACGAGCACGGTGCTGCCCGCCTGCGCCCTGACGACCGCGTTGCCGGCCGGCGCGGGCTGCGCCGACGAGTTGGAGTGCTTCGGGCCGATGGAGGTGCGCGGCGCGCGGACCCGGGCGCCCCGGGTGCCCTGCGACGGCCAGCACACCTGGGAGAGCTACGCCGAGGGCAGGCTCCCCGACACCCTGGTCGGCGCCGGCCACGACGAGGTCAGCGCGGACGCGGTGGTACGCGGGGTCTGCAACGAGACCACCTTCCGGCTCGCCAGCGGGATCAGCTACGCGGACGGCTGGAACCTGGAGGTGCTGCCCCCGGCCGGGGCCGACGCCGACCGGACGTACCGCTGCCTGGCCGGGCGTGGGCTCGACGCTCTCGCCTCACCCACCCTCACGGGCCGCTGAGCCGCCGCGTCCCCGGTGGCGCTCCCGCATGGCGCGGACGGCCTCCCGGTGGTCCAGCGACTCCAGCGTGTCGGCGTCGACGCCGTACAGTCCCCCGACGGGCTGCCCCGGGCCGTTCGGCGTGACCGCCGGTTCCGGGCCGTCGTCCTGCCGGGCCGCCGCCACGGACACCGCCGCGATCATCGTCGTCAGCACGCAGAGCAGCGCCAACGTCACGCCGACGAGATCCTGGCGCCCCCACACGATCAGCGTCACCAGCAGGGAGGCCGCCACCAGCCCGGCCGCCACCGCCTTCGCCCGTGCATCGGGCCTCGCAAGTCTCACCCGTCCAGGATGTCCGAGCGGGGCCCGCTGTCAACCGGGTCGCCGGCACCGGATGCAATGATCTTCACCGAGATCGTCGCCGTGATCGTCCCCCTGGGAGAGGAGTGCCGGTGACCCGCGTCTTCCGGATCGCCGCCGCCGTGCTGGTGTCGGGTGCGCTGGCCGCGTGCGGGTCGGACGGGGCGCCGGAGCCGGCGACCGCGCCGCCCCCCGCGACCGCCGCCGCGCCGACGTCCCCGGCCGCCCCGGCGTCCCCGGCCGCCCCGGCGTCCCCGGCCGCGCCGACGTCCCCGGCCGCCCCCGTCTCCCCGGTCGCCCCCGCGTCGCCGGCCGCCGGTCGCGGCGGGTACGCCAACCCGGACGAGGCGATCGCCAGACACCTGTCGGCCGTTCCCGGGATCCGCTACCTCGGGCTGTGCAAGAACGCGAAGCGTGATCCCGCGGCGATCTGTGCCCTCCGGATGGGCTTCGTCGACCGGGACGAGGTCTACGGACTGGGCGCCCCGCACAGCGAGATCGTCGGCTTCCTGCTGCTGCGCAAGGGATCCGCCGGCTGGCGGGTGGCGGACGAATACGCGCCCGACGGTGCGAAGGCCAAGCCGCCGGCGTGGATGGCCGGCATCAGGTGAGCCGGCGCGCCGGCTGAAACGGGCCACTGCACCTGGCCGCCGCCAAAAGCGTCGACGGTGAACAATTCATTACATCGCTCAGCGGTTTGTCGGATATGCGGCCGTTCGCCGGCCGGTAATCCTGGTCCGCCGTTCCTAGAGTGACGGAGGTCGAGCCACGGCTCGACCGTCCTGTCGCCCACCGGAAGGCGTCCACATGCCACGACGAAACCGGTCCCTCGCCGCTGCGGGAATCGCCGGCGTGCTCCTCGCCGCCGCCGCGGTCGCACCCGCCGCCGCCGCACCGTCCCCCGCCGGCGGGGACCGTCCGGTCACCTCCGACCGGACCAGCCCGCAGGAGGCCCGCCGGGTCGACCGGGTGCCCACGCCCGAACTGGACTGGTACGCCTGCTACGACTACGCCGAGTGCGCCACCGTCCGGCTGCCCCGCGACTACGACAAGCCGAACGGCCCGACGACCGAGGTCGCCGTGCTGCGGGTCAAGGCCCGCGACCAGCAGCGGAAGATCGGCAGCCTCTTCGTCAACCCGGGCGGCCCCGGCGGCTCCGGCACCGACGTCGCGCTCGCCGCGCCGTACTTCCTCGGTGACGAGGTGCTGGACCGCTTCGACATCGTCGGCGTCGACCCGCGCGGCGTCGCCGCCAGCCAGCAGGTCAGGTGCTTCCCCTCCGT
Organism: Micromonospora sp. CNZ303; assembly: GCF_004345505.1. Classification (NCBI taxonomy): domain Bacteria; kingdom Bacillati; phylum Actinomycetota; class Actinomycetes; order Micromonosporales; family Micromonosporaceae; genus Micromonospora; species Micromonospora sp. CNZ303. The sequence goes on from NZ_SLVT01000015.1 coordinate 111,498, forward strand.
GAAGGAGCAGACCCGGGCGTACGCCGGGCTGAACGTGGCGTTCCCGTTCACGAAGGCCGAGGAGAAGGCCTACGTGGCGTCCTCGAAGGCCGTCGGCAGGGGCTGCTCCACCACGGGCAGGCCGCTCACCGGCGCGATGTCGACCGCCGAGGTCGCCCGCGACATGGACGTGCTGCGCCGTGCCGTGGGGGACCGGAAGCTCACCTTCCTCGGCTTCAGCTACGGCAGCATCCTCGGCCAGTACTACGCCAACATGTTCCCGGACCGGGTCCGCGCCCTGGTGATCGACGGCGTGCTCAACCCCAACGAGTGGGTCGGTCAGGGCAGGGCGCGCAGCCTGTCCCAGGAGGACCGGATGCGCAGCGCGCAGGGCGCGTACAAGGCGCTGCGGGAGGTCCTGGTGCGCTGCGACAAGGCCGGCGCGGAGGCGTGTGCGTTGGCCGAGGGCGATCCTGTCGCGTCGTTCGACCTGGTCGTGAAGCGGCTGCGGGCCAAGCCGGTGGTCATTGAGGACCCCGACCTCGGCCCGGTCACCATCACGTACGCCGACTTCGTCGCCGCCAACCTCAGCATGCTCTACGGCCCGACGGGCTACGCCGAGGTCGTCGACCTCACCGCCGCCCTGCTGGTGCTCACCGACCCGGCGTCGTCGCCGGCCGCCCGCCGCCCGGCGACGGCCGACGTGACCCGCCAGGCCGCCAAGGCCCGTGAGCAGGCCCGCCGGTACGACTTCCCGTACGAGAACGGGTTGGAGACCTTCCTCGGCGTGGACTGCACCGACGCGTACCACCCGAAGGACGCCGGCTCGTTCCCGGCGCTGGCCGCGAACGCCGACAAGCGCGACCCGTACTTCGGTCGGCTGTGGACGTGGGTCACCTCGCCGTGCGCCCGCAAGAGCTGGACCGTGCGGGACGAGGACGCCTACACCGGCCCGTTCAACCGGCGGACCGCCGCGCCGGTGCTGGTCGTGGGCAACTACTGGGACCCGGCGACCAACTACCGGGGCGCGGTCAGCTCGGCCCGGCTGCTGCCGAACAGCCGCCTGCTCAGCAGCGACAGCTGGGGGCACACCGCGTACGGGACGTCGGCCTGCGTGACCGGCGCCGTCGACGCGTACCTGCTGCGCGGGGCGCTGCCGGCCAACGGCAAGGTCTGCGTGGGCGACGTCCAGCCGTTCGCCGAGCTGCCGGCCGAGCCGGAGGCGACCCGGCGGGCGGAGGCTTCGAAGGGCGCGCTGGCGGCCAAGGGCGTCCCTGGGCGGGGCGAGCCGAAGCGGCTCCCGCCGGTGGTCGCCCCGCTGCCGGCGGTCGGCACGCTGACCGTCCGCTGAGGACCCGGGGTGCGGCGGGCGATCGGGCGCCCGCCGCACCCCGGCCCGCTCAGTAGGACTTGTCCTGGCCGAGGACGTGCTGGGCGACGAAGTTGAGGATCATCTCGCGGCTGACCGGGGCGATCCGGCCGGCGCGCACCGCGCCGAGCAGCGTGGCCACGCCGTACTCGGTGGTCATGCCGGCCCCGCCGAGCACCTGGACGGCCGTGTCGACGGCCAGCGCGGCGGCCTCCCCGGCGGCGTACTTGGCCATGTTGCCGGAGACCCCCGCCTCCAGGTCGCGGCCCGCGTCGTAGAGGGTGGCCGCCTTGTGGATCATCAGGCGGGCCAGCTCGACCTGCACGGCGGCGTGCGCGAGCGGGTGGGCCACGCCCTGGTGCGAGCCGATGGTCCGGCCGCCCCAGACCTTGCGGGTGGCCGTGTACTCGCTGGCCCGCTCGATCGCGTACCGGCCGGTGCCGGCGCCCATCGCGGCGACCGTGATCCGCTCCGGGTTGAGCCCGGCGAAGAGCGCCGGCAGGCCGGCGTCCAGCGACTCGCCGACCAGCGCGTCGGCGGGCAGCCGCACGTCGTCGAGGTAGAGCAGGAACTGGTTCTCCGGGGAGACGATCTCCATGTCCAGCTTGGAGCGGGTCAACCCAGGTGCGTCGGTCGGCACGATGAACAGCGCCGGCTTCAGTTTCTGCGGAGTGGCATCCCCCGTGCCGGCCTGGCCGTCTTCGACAGCGACGCGGGCGACGACCAGCACGTACGACGCCTCGTCGACGCCCGAGATGTAGCACTTGCGGCCGGAGAGCAGCCAGTCGTCGCCGTCTCGGCGGGCCACCGTGCCGAGCCGGTGGAAGTTGGAGCCGGCCTCCGGCTCGGTGATCGCGAAGACCACCTTCAGCGAGCCGTCGGCGAAGCCGGGCAGGAAGCGCTTGCGCTGCTCCCCGGTGCCGTGCCGGGCGATCACCGTGGCCGCGATGGCGGGGGAGACCACCAGCAGCAGCAGCGGGCAGCCGGCCGCCGCCAGCTCCTCGCAGACGATGGCCAGCTCGGTGATCCCGCCCCCGCCGCCGCCGTACTCGGTGGGGATGTTGACCCCGAGGTAGCCCAGCCGGCCGGCCTCGTCCCACAACTCGGTGGTGTGCTCGCCGGATTTCGCCTTGGCGACGAAGTATTCGTGGCCGTACCGGCGGCCCAGGGCGCGCACGGCGTCGCGGAGCTGGTCCTGCTCGGGGGTGAGGTCGAAGTTCATCGGGGGGCCTCCAGGATCACTCGGGGTTGACCACGGCCAGCACGGCGCCCGTGTCGACCTGCCCGCCGGCCGCGACCGGAAGCTCGGCGACCACGCCGTCGGCCGGGGCGAGCACGGGATGTTCCAGCTTCATCGCTTCCAGGGTCAGCAGCAGGTCGCCGGCCGCCACCCGCTGGCCGACCTCGACGTGCACGCGGGTCACCGCCCCGGGCAGCGGCGCGACCAGCGACCCGGCCGCCAGCTCCGCCGTGGGCTCGGGAAAACGCGGCAGCTCGGTCAGGCTCGCCGCCCCGTCCGGGCCGTCCACGAAGACGTCCGGAGACACCCGGTGTACGCGGTACGCCCGCCGCACCCCGTCGACGTCGAGCACCACCCGGTCCGGGGCGGCCTGGACCAGGCTCACCACGGGCGTCGGCCCGTCTGCCGGGGCCGCTCCGTCGGTGCGGGCGGTGGAGCCGGCGCCCGGCGAGGTCGACCACTCGGCGAGGCCGCCCGAGCGGTCCAGCCGGTAGCGGACCTCGATCTCGCCGTCCGGTCCCGCGTAGCGGGTGACCTGCGGGAAGGCGGGCACGTTGCGCCAGCCCGACGGGAGGCCGGCGAGCACCGGCGCGGCGGCCCGCCGGGCGGCGGCGGTGGCCAGCGCGGCGGCCAGGGCCACCAGGGGGAGCTGGCCGGCCGGCAGCAGCGGGGCGAAGACCTCCCCGTGCCGGTCCAGGAAACCGGTGTCGATCTCCACGGCACCGAACTCGCGGCTGCGCAGCACCCGGACCAGCAGGTCGCGGTTGGTGGCCACGCCGTGTAGCTCGGCCCCGGCCAGCGCGCCGGCCAGGGCGCGGGCCGCCTCGGCGCGGGTGGGCGCCCAGGCGATCACCTTGGCGAGCATCGAGTCGTAGTGGACGCCCACCACCGAGCCGTCCACGACGCCGGAGTCGAGCCGCAGGCCTGCCCGGGAGAGGTTCTCGAACTCGCGCTCCACCCCGGGAATCGCGAACCGGTGCAGAACCCCCGCCGCCGGCCGGTACCCGTGCACCGGATCCTCGGCGCACAACCGCACCTCGATCGCGTAGCCCCGCACCGCCACCCGGTCGTGGAGGTGCTCCGGCAGGGGCTCGCCCTCGGCCACCAGCAGTTGCAGCCGAACCAGGTCCAGCCCCCCGACGGCGACCAGCTCGGTGACCGGGTGCTCGACCTGGAGGCGGGTGTTCATCTCCAGGAAGTAGATCTCCCCGTCGGGCGCGAGCAGGAACTCGACCGTGCCGGCGCCCACGTAGTCGACCGCCCGGCCGGCGGCCACCGCCGCCTCGTGCAGCCGCTCGCGCACCTCGTGCGGAAGGACGCCGGGCGCCTCCTCCACCAGCTTCTGGTGCCGACGCTGGATCGAGCACTCGCGTACGCCCAGGGCGGCCACCGTACCGCGCGTGTCGCCGAAGATCTGCACCTCGACGTGCCGGCCGCGCTCGACGTACCGCTCGACGAAGACCGTGCCGTCGCCGAACGCCGCAGCCGCCTCGCGGCGCGCGGAGGCGACGGCCTCGGCCAGCCCGGCGGCGTCGCGGACGATCCGCATGCCGCGCCCGCCGCCCCCGGCGGACGCCTTCACCAGCACCGGGAAGTCGGTGATCTCGTCGGCGTCGGTCCAGGTGGGCAGCATCGGCACGCCCGCCTCGGCGAGCAGGGCCTTCGCCGCCACCTTGTCGCCCATCGCGGCGATCGCCTTCGCGGGCGGGCCGACCCAGGTCAGCCCGGCGTCGGTCACCGCTGCGGCGAACTCGGCGTTCTCGGCGAGGAAGCCGTAGCCGGGGTGGACGGCGTCCGCCCCCGTCCTGCGGGCCGCGTCCAGGATGAGATCGATGCGCAGGTACGTCTCGGCGGGCGTGTTCCCGGGCAGCCGGACGGCGTGGTCGGCCTCGGCGACGAACGGCGCGTCGGCGTCGGCGTCGGAGTGCACGGCCACCGTCTCGACGCCCAGCGTCCGACAGGTGGCGAAGACCCGGCGGGCGATCTCGCCCCGGTTCGCGACCAGAAGTCTCGTGATCATGGCCGTCCTCACATCCTGAGCCTGCTTTTCGTTCGCGACTGCGGGACTCCGCTTCGCTGCGTTCCTCGCGCTCACATGCGGAAGACGCCGAAGCCGTCGGCGCCCCTGACTGGTCCGTTGTGGATCGCCGACAGGCAGAGCCCGAGGACGGTACGGGTGTCCCGGGGGTCGATCACCCCGTCGTCGTAGAGTCGGCCGGAGAGGAAGAGCGCGCCGGACTGCGACTCGATCTGCTGCTCGACCATCATCCGCATCGCGGCGTCGGAGTCCTCGTCGTAGTCCCGGCCCCGGGCGGCGGCGGCCTGCCGGGCCACGATGGACAGCACGCCCGCGAGCTGCGCCGGCCCCATCACCGCCGACTTGGCGTTAGGCCAGGTGAACAGGAACCTCGGCTCGTACGCCCGCCCGCACATGCCGTAGTTGCCGGCGCCGTAGGAGGCGCCCAGGTTGACCGTCAGGTGCGGCACCGTCGAGTTCGACACCGCATTGATCATGAGTGCGCCGTGCTTGATGATGCCGCGCTGCTCGTACTCGGTGCCGACCATGTAGCCGGTGGTGTTCTGGAGGAAGACCAGCGGGGTGTCGGCGGCGTTGGCAAGCTGGATGAACTGGGCCGCCTTCTGCGCCTCCTCGCTGAACAGCACGCCCCGCGCGTTGGCCAGCACCCCGACGGGATAGCCGTGCAGCTCGCCCCAGCCGGTCACCAGGGCGGTGCCGTAGGCCGGCTTGAACTCGTCGAACTCGCTGCCGTCGAGCACCCGGGCCAGCACCTCGCGCGGGTCGAACGGCACCTTCAGGTCGGCGCTGGCGATGCCGAGCAGTTCCTCCGGGTCGTACCTCGGCGGGGCTGGGAACGGGTTGCGCGGCGGCGGGCCCTGCTTGCGCCGGTTCAGCCGGCGTACGCACTGCCGGGCCAGCCGGATGCCGTCGGGCTCGTCCTGGGCGAGGAAGTCGGCAAGCCCGGACGTGCTCGCGTGCATGGCCGCCCCGCCGAGGGACTCGTCGTCGGTGACCTCGCCGGTGGCCATCTTCACCAGCGGCGGCCCGGCCAGGTAGACCTGCGAGCGGTCCCGGATCATGATCACCTGGTCGGACATCCCCGGCACGTACGCGCCCCCGGCGGTGGCGTTGCCGAAGACCACGCTGACCGTGGGGATCTTCGCGGCCGAGAGCCGGGTCAGGTCGCGGAACACCCGCCCGCCCGGGATGAAGATCTCCGCCTGGGTGGGCAGGTCCGCGCCCGCCGACTCGACCAGGTTCACCATCGGCAGCCGGTTGGCCAGGGCGATCTCGCCCGCCCGGCGGGTCTTCGCCAGCGACCACGGGTTCACCGCGCCGCCGCGTACCGTCGGATCGTTCGCGACGATCAGGCACTCGACGCCCTCGACGACGCCGATGCCGGTCACCACGCTGGCGCCGACGGGGAAGTCGGTGCCGTACGCCGCCACCGGCGACAGCTCCAGGAACGGGCTGTCCGGGTCCAGCAGCAGCTCGATCCGCTCCCGGGGGAGCAGCTTGCCCCGCTTGTGGTGCCGGGCCACGTACTTCTCGCCGCCGCCGGCGCGGGCCTGGTCGAGGGCCGTCTCCAGCTCGGCGAGGCGCTCCAGCAGCGCCTCCCGGTTGGCGCGGTACCCCGGCGAGGACGCGTCGACCGCGCTGCGCAGTGTCGTCATAGGCCCATGCCCTTCGCGATGATCTCGTTCATGATCTCGGTGGTGCCGCCGCCGATGCCGAGGATCCGGGCGTCGCGGTAGTGCCTCTCGACCTCGGCGTCGCGCAGGTAGCCGTAGCCGCCGTGCAGTTGCAGCGCCTGGTCGACCACCTCGGCGCAGGCGGCCACCGCGACGTTCTTCGCCATCGCCACCTCGGTCACCACCGGCTCGCCCGCCGCCACCCGCGCCGCCACCTGGTGCACGTACGCGCGGGCCGCCTCGGCACGGGTGTGCATCTCGGCCAGCCGGTGCCGGATCAGTTGCCGGCTCGCCAGGGGGCGGCCGAACGTGGACCGGTCCCGGCACCAGCGCACCGCCAGCTCCACGGAACGCTGCGCGATGGCGTACGCCTGGGTGGCCAGCGAGAGCCGCTCCGCGGCGAAGTTCTGCATGATCGCCAGGAAGGCGGTGTCCTCCGCGCCGACCCGGTTCGTCACCGGCACCCGGACGTCGACGAAGGACAGCTCGGCGGTGTCGGAGCAGTGCCAGCCGAGCTTCTCCAGCCGACGCCCGACCGTGAAGCCCGGCGTACCCTTGTCGATCACCAGCAGGGTCAGGGCGCCGGTGCCCGGCGGCAGGGTGCAGACGGCGGTGGTCACGAAGTCGGCCCGGACGCCGCTGGTGATGTAGGTCTTCGACCCGTTGACCACGTAGTGGTCGCCGTCGCGCTGGGCGTGGCTGCGGATGCTCGCCACGTCCGAGCCGCCGTCCGGTTCGGTGATCGCCAACGCGCCGATCATGGTGCCGGCCAGCGTGGGCCGGACGTACCGGTCGATCAGCTCCGCGTCGCCGGAGGCGACGATGTGCGGCAGGGCGATGCCGTGGGTGAACAGCGCCGCGATCAGCCCGGACGAGCCGCCGGAGCGGATGATCTCCTCGGTGACGATGACCGTGTCGAGCAGGTCCCCGCCGCTGCCGCCGACGGCCTCCGGGAAGCCGATGCCGAGCAGGCCGAGCTTGGCGGCGGTGGCGTGCAGTTCCCGGGGGATCTCGCCGGCCCGCTCCCAGTCGTCCAGGTGCGGCAGCACCTCCCGGGTGACGAAGGCCCGGGTCAGCTCCCGCAGTTGCCGGCGCTCCGGCGTGTCCACGATGGTCATCGGCCCTCCCGGGGCGTCGCGTCGTCGGCCGGGGAGTCCGGGCCGGGCGTGAGCTCCGCCGGCAGGTCGACGAGCCGGGAGCGGAGCAGCTCGCCGAGCGCCTTGGCCTGCGGATCGAACCGGATGGAGGCCGCCACCCCCTGCCCGAGCAGGCCCCGGACGACGAAGTTGACGGCCCGCAGGTTCGGCAGCTCGTACCGCTCGACGGTCAGCGGGGCGGTCTCCGGCAGCAGCTCGCGCAGCCGCGCGATGGTCAGCCAGCCGCGCAGCCACGACCAGGTGGCGTCGGTGCGGGCCCAGACGCCGAGGTTGGCGTCGCCGCCCTTGTCGCCGGAGCGCGCCCCGACCAGCTCGCCGAGCGGCGCGCGCCGGGTGAGGTGTGAGGAAGGGCCCCCTGCCATCGCCTGCTGATGTGCAGGGGGCCCTTCCTCACACATCGTCGGTGGGGGTGCGATCGACACCCGCTCGCCGGAGGGGAGCACCGCGACGTGCGGCACCGCGTCCTGCGGCACGGCGTCGGCGGTGAACACCCCGTAGGGCGTCGCGTCGCCCGGCAGCGTGGTCAGCGTGCAGCCGGGGTAGGAGGCCAGCGCCAGCTCCACCGCGGCGGCCGAGAACGCCCGCCCGGCCCGCGCCTTGTCGCCGTCCCGCAGGTGTACGTGCAGCAGCGCGCTCGCCGCCTCGGTGTCGACCGCGTCGGCGTGGTCGGTGCGGGCGAGGGTGAACTCCAGCCCCTCCGTGCCGACCGCCGCCTCGATCTGGCTCCGCACCAGGGCCGCCTTGGCGGGGATGTCGAGCCCGCACAGGACGAAGGTCATCGAGTTGCGGAAGCCGCCGAGGTTGTTGACGCCCACCTTGAGGGTGCCCGGCGGGGGCGTGCCCCGGACGCCGCTCACCCGTACCCGGTCCGGCCCGTCGGCGGCCAGCTCCACCGTGTCCAACCGGGTCACCACGTCCGGTCCGAGGTAGGCCGGGCCGCCCACCTCGTAGAGCAGCTGGGCGGTGACCGTCTCCACGGTGACCGCGCCGCCCGTGCCCGGGTGCTTCGTGATCACACAGGAGCCGTCGGGGTGCAGCTCGGCGACCGGGAAGCCGGGGCGCCGCCCGCCGTCGGGCAGCTCCGTGAAGAAGCTGAAGTTGCCCCCGGTCACCTGCGCCCCACACTCGACCAGGTGGCCGGCGACGGTCGCCCCGGCCAGCGCGTCCAGGTCGTCGCGTCCCCAGCCGAACCGGGCGATCGCCGGCCCGACCACCAGGGACGCGTCGGTCACCCGGCCGGTGACCACCACGTCCGCCCCGCCGTCCAGGCAGGCCGCGATGCCGTACGCCCCCAGGTAGGCGTTCGCCGTCAGCGCGTCCGGGCGGGCGAGGGCGTCGCCCTCGACGTACCCGACCCGGACGGTCAGGCCGAGCCGGTCGGCGAGGGACCCGATGGCGGCGGCCAGGCCGGCCGGGTTGAGCCCGCCGGCGTTGGTCACGATCCGTACGCCCCGGTCCAGCGCGGTGCCGAGGCAGCCCTCCAGCTGGCGGAGGAAGGTCTTCGCGTAGCCGAGGGAGGGGTCGCGCAGCCGGTCCCGGCCGAGGATCAGCATGGTCAGCTCGGCGAGGTAGTCGCCGGTCAGCACGTCCACGTCGCCGCCGTCGAGCATCTCCCGCCACGCCGTGAACCGGTCGCCGTAGAAGCCGGAGGCGTTGCCCACCCGCAGCACGTCGCTCATGCCGGCACCCCGCTGGGGGCCGTCGGCGGGCGGCCGGGGCCCGGTGGGCCGGCGAAGGCCTGCGCGACGTCCAGCCAGGCGTCGGCGACCGGGCCGGTCGCCGCCAGCGCCAGGTCCGCGCGGTGCCTCCGCTGGGTGACCAGCAGGCAGAAGTCGAGCGCGGGGCCGGTGACCCGGTCGGCGGCGTCGGCCGGGCCGTACGTCCAGGTGTCGCCGTCCGGCGCCGCCAGCTCGACCCGCACCGGCACCGTCGGCACCGGCCGGCCGTGGGCGGCGAAGCTGTGGCCGAGGGTACGGAAGCCGAGGTGCGCCACGTGCCGCAGGCGGGCCGTGCCGGGGCGGGTGACGCCGAGCGCGTCGGCCACGTCCGTGCCGTGCGCCCAGGTCTCCATGATCCGGGCGGTGGCCATCGAGGCCGCTGACATCCGGGTGCCGAACCAGGGCAGCTTCCCGCCCGCCGGCACGCGTGCCAGCGCGTCGGCGAGCGCCGCCCGACCGGCCCGCCAGAGGGGAAGCAACTCGCCCGGCGGGGCGAGGAACTCCGCCACTCCGACGTCGACGAGCCGGGCCGGGTCGGGGGCGGCGAGCACGACGGCGAGGAACGCCTCGGCGTCGGTGGCGGCGAGCAGTGCGACGTGGTCGGTCCAGGCGAGGTGGGCGATCTGGTGCCCGACGTTCCAGCCCGGGGACGGCGTGGCACGCCCCCAGTCGGTCGGCGGGCCGGTCACCAGGTCGTCGAGCTGCTGGGACTCGTCGGCCAGGTCCGCGAGCAGGTCCTTGAGGTCGACCATGGTGCCTCCGGGGGCTGGGCGGGCGGCCAGGACGGGCCGGTCAGGGGGTGAGCAGGGTGGCGAGCTGGCGCTTCCAGGTGTGCAGCAGGGCGGCGCGGCGGGACGAGTCGTCGTTGAGCAGGTTGGCCACGCCGAGCCCGCGGAGCAGGTCGAGGGTCGCCTGCACCGCCTCGCGTACGCCCGGACGGCGTTCGTCCACGTCGAGCAGCGCGACGGTGAGCCGGTGCATCTCGCGGCCGACCCGGGCCTCCAGCGGCACCAGGGCCTCGCGCAGCTCCCGGTCGGTGCGCGCGGCGACCCACAGTTCGAGGGCGGCGACGAAGAGCGGGCCGGTGAAGGCCGCGCCGAGCAGGTCGATCACCCGGTCGAGCCGCTGCGGGCCGGGCGGCAGCGCCTCGGCCTCGGTGCGCAGTTCCTCCGCCCGCCGCTCCGCGAGGTGGGCGACGGCGGCCGTGACCAGCGCGGCCTTGGTGGGGTAGTGGTGCAGCTGGGCGCCGCGCGAGACGCCGGCCCGGGCCGCGACGACGGTGGTGGTGGTGCCGGACCAGCCGTGCTCGACCAGGCACTCGACGGTCGCCTCCAGCAGCCGCGCCTGGGTGGCGCGGCTGCGTTCCTGCTGAGGGACGCGGGTCGATGCGGGCACGGGGACAGCCTGCCGCGCGAAAAACAAACAGTCAAGACTGACTTTTTCTGGGATGGGCGACTCGATTGCGTGCCCCGCCGGTGCCGGTGCCGGTACCCACAGGGTCGTCATCCCCGCCACCAGCCACCAGCCACCAGCGACCAGCGACCAGCGGTCAGCGGTCAGCGGTCAGCGGGCCGGGTTGGCGGGCCGGGCGGCGGATGACCTACGGGTCCCTGTCGAGCTGATGTCGTGGGCGACTCACGCCCGACCGCGCCTCCCGAGGCGACCGCGGAGACGCGACGCAGGATGCCGCTGATGTCGTAGACGATTCAGTTCGACAGGGCGGTGGCGGCCCCTTCCGCCAGCCGCCCTCCGCGTTTCGTCCCGTCGCCCTGCGCGTCCCTCATTTCGTCGGCCTGCCGTCCTGCGCCTTCCTTGTCCCGTCGTGCTCAGCGGCCGTCGCGCGGGGCGAAGACCGCGAGGGCCGCGGCGTCGCTGTGTCGGGAGCGCAGGTACTCGTCCGCCCAGTCGGCGGCGTCGGGAAAGCCCGACTCGGCCGCCACCCGGGCACAGGCGGCGTCCACGTCGAAGGGGGTACGCCGCAGGTCCACGCCGGGCCCGAGCAGCGCCCAGAAGGCGCCGGGGCCGCCGTAGGGCATCCCGATGCTGCCCGGGTTGACGATCAGCCGGCGGTCGGCCAGCCGGGTGAACGGCATGTGGGTGTGCCCGCAGACCACCGTTCCCACCTCGGCGGGGACGTCGGCGAGCACCTCCGCCCAGCGTTCCATCCGGGAGTCGACGAGCACGACCTCCTCGTCGTCGCGGGGGGTGGCGTGGCAGAACAGCACCGGACCGAGGCCGGCGACCTCCAGGGTGACCGTCAGCGGCAGCGCCGCCAACCGGGCTACCTGGTCGTCGCGGAGCTGCTTTGCCGCCCAGTTGGAGACGTCGACCGGGGACGGGCGGCCGGCCCGCGCCTCCACCAGCTCGCGGTCCGCGTTGCCCCGGACCCAGCAGACCCGGTCACCCAGGCCGGCGAGAACGTCCAGCACCTCGACCGGCTGCGGGCCGGCCGCGATGTCGCCGGTGAGCACGATCAGGTCGGCGGCGGCGACGTCCGGCTCGGCCAGCACGGCCTCCAGCGCCGGCAGCGCACCGTGGATGTCGGAGAGAACGGCGACCCGGTTCAGCATCGCTCCAGACTGCGGGAGGGGTCGGGCGCAGGTCCAGGAATTCTGCGCCCGGCAGACGGAGAGACGGAACCGGCCCGGACCGACGAGGCGGTCCGGGCCGGGTGCGTTCCGGCAGCCGTGGACGGGCCACGGCCGGGAGGTCAGACGCGGGCGCGGCGGGCCAGGCGCTCCGGGTCGAGGATGATGATGCTCTTGCCGTCCAGGCGCAGCCACCCACGCGAGGCGAAGTCGGCCAGCGCCTTGTTGACGGTCTCCCGGGAGGCGCCGACGAGCTGGGCGATCTCCTCCTGGGTGAGGTCGTGGGTCACCCGCAGCACGCCGCCGTCGCGGGTGCCGAAGCGGCCGGCCATCTGGAGCAGGTTCTTGGCGACGCGGCCCGGCACGTCCGTGAAGATCAGGTCGGCCAGCGAGTCGTTCGTCCGCCGCAGCCGGCGGGCGAGCACGCGGAGCAGCTGCTCGGCGATCTCCGGCCGGTTGTTCAGCCACGGGCGCAGGGCCTGCTTGCGCAGCCGCACCAGCCGGGTGTCGGTCACCGCCGTGGCGGTCGCCGTGCGGGGGCCGGGGTCGAAGAGCGACAGCTCGCCCACCATGTCCGACGGGCCCATCACCGCGATCAGGTTCTGCCGGCCGTCGGCAGCCCGCCGACCGACCTTGATCTTGCCGGACAGCAGGATGTAGAGACTGTCGCCGGGCTCGCCCTCGTTGAAGACGATCTCGCCCTTACGGACCTCGAGCGTCTCCATCTCCTTGGCGAGCGCCTCGGCAGCCTCCGGGTCGACGCCCTGGAAGATCCCGCTGCGGGCCAGTACCTCGTCCATCGCCGCACCTCCGCCTGCGCGTGCCGCCCGTCGGCCGGGTCCGCCGTCCGCTGATCCCTCGCGCGTCGCCAGTCTAGGCGCACGTGAGCAGCAATCAGAGGTGCACCCCTGGAAACTTGATCGTTGGGCGTAACCTGCCCGGCCTGATCAAGCAGTAAAATCGCGCGCCCGTCCGGCCGCCCATCCCGCCCCTGACACCCGGGTCGTAGGGTCACCACGTGCTGAGTGAACCCGTGCTGACCGCTCGCCAGGAGGACGGTCGGGACGTCCCGCTGCTGTTCTGGCGCGCCGACCGCCCACTGCGCGCGGTCAGTTCCGCGCCGCTGGGCGGCGGGATCGGCGTCCGGCACTGGGTCGTCAACGCGACCGTGCCCATGTCGTACGACCGGGACGACCCCGCCGACCACCTGGCCGAACTGGCCGACCGGCTCGACCTCGGCGGGCCCGGGGTGGGCCTGCTGACCGGGGTGGACGTCGCCGAGGTGGTCGCCCGGACGGACACCGGCGTGCGGGCCTGGGCGACGGTCGGCCTGGGCACCCCGGTCCGGGCGGCGGAGCCCGCCCCGGCGGCGCTGGCCCAGCGGGTCGGCACCGTCAACATCGTGGTGTACGTCCCGGCCCGGCTCGGCGACGCCGCCCTCGTCAACGCGGTGGCCACCGCCACCGAGGCGAAGGCGCAGGCGATCGCGGAACTGGGTGTGCCGGGCACCGGCACCCCGACGGACGCGGTCACCGTGCTCTGCCCGGTCGACGGCCCCGAGTCGGCGTACGGCGGACCGCGCTCCACCTGGGGCGCCCCGCTGGCCCGGGCCGTGCACGCCGCCGTGACGGCCGGCGGGGCGGGCACCGTGGTCCCGTGGTCGGACCGACTGGCGGGCTGAGACTCCGTCCGATCGGCCCTCGTTTCGGCGTTGCCCACCCGATAAGGTCGCGCTCGATGTACGCTGCCGCCTCCTCTCCGCGTCGCCGGGCCGCACTCGCCCTCGGCGGACTGCTCACCGTCCTGCTCACCGCCGGCTGCGGGGGTCCCGGGTCCGGGTCCGACGCGGTCTGGCAGCCCGGCGCGGGCGGCGGCGACACCGGCGCCCCGGTCCGCTCCGGCAAGCCCACGAGCACCACACCGCCCGCCGAGCAGGCGATCTCGCTCTCGGCGACCGGCGACATCATCATGGGCAACGCGCCGAACCGGCTGCCCCCCAACGGCGGGAAGGGCTTCTTCGACTCGGTCGAGAAGGCGCTCGCCGCCGACCTGGTGATGGGCAACCTGGAGGAGCCGCTCACCGTCGACACCGGCACCGGCAAGTGCGGCCCGAACTCGACCCGCTGCTTCCAGTTCCGGGCCCCGCCGGAGTACGCCGCGCACCTGCGCGACGCGGGCTTCGACCTGCTCAACCAGGCCAACAACCACGGCTACGACTTCGGGCCGAAGGGCTACGAGAACACCCAGAAGGCGCTGGAGAAGTACGACCTCGCGCACACCGGGGCGCCCGACCAGATCACCGTGGTCGACGTCAAGGGGGTCAAGGTGGCGGTCGCCGGCTTCTCGTCGTACGTCTGGTCGAACAGCCTCACCGACATCGCCGCCGCGAAGAAGGTGATCACCAAGGCGGCCGGCATGGCCGACATCGTGGTGGTGCAGGTGCACATGGGCGGCGAGGGCTCCGAGAAGACGCGGGTGCGGCCCGGCACCGAGATGTTCCTCGGCGAGAACCGGGGCGACCCGGTCAAGTTCTCGAAGGCGATGATCGACGCCGGGGCGGACCTGATCGTCGGGCACGGCCCGCACGTGCTGCGCGGCATGGAGTTCTACAAGGGCCGGCTGATCGCGTACAGCCTGGGCAACTTCGCCGGCGGGGGCAACTCGCTGAGCAACGCCGGCCGGCTCGGCTGGGGCGGGGTGCTCAAGGTCTCGCTGAAGCCGGACGGGAGCTGGGCCGGTGGCTCGTTCGTCTCGACGTACATGAACTCCATCGGCAAGCCGACCATGGACAAGGACGACCGCGGGCTGGGCCTGATGAAGCAGCTCACCAAGAGCGATTTCCCGGAGACCGGGGCCGACTTCGACGACTCGGGCGCGATCAGCGCGCCGCAGGGCGGCTGACCGGGGCGGCACGGCGCGTGGACCCGGCCGACCGTCGGCCGGGCGACGTAGGCTGGCCGGCGTGACCACGAGTTCCTCCGGCTTCACCGAGACCGACCTCGGGCGCACCCGTCGCGCCCGCCGGATCGGCCGGGCGCTGACCGACACCCACCCCGACGCGCACTGTGAACTGGACCACTCCAACGCCCTGGAGCTGGCCGTCGCGACGATCCTCTCCGCGCAGTGCACGGACAAGAAGGTCAACGAGGTCACCCCGAAGCTCTTCGCCCGCTACCCGAGCGCGGCCGACTACGCGGGGGCGGACCGGGCGGAGCTGGAGGAGCTGATCCGGCCCACCGGCTTCTACCGCAACAAGACCGACTCGCTGATCAAGCTCGGCCAGGCCCTCGTGGAGCGGTACGACGGCCGGGTCCCCGGCAAGCTCGCCGACCTGGTGACGCTGCCCGGCATCGGCCGCAAGACCGCCAACGTCATCCTCGGCAACGCCTTCGACGTCCCCGGGATCACCGTCGACACCCACTTCCAGCGGCTGGTCCAGCGCTGGCGGCTGACCGCCGAGACCGACCCCGTCAAGATCGAGCACGCGATCGGGGCGCTCTTCCCCAAGCGCGACTGGACCATGCTGTCGCACCGGATCATCTTCCACGGCCGGCGGGTCTGCCACGCCCGCAAGCCGGCCTGCGGGGCGTGCACGCTGACGAAGCTGTGCCCGTCGTACGGCACCGGCCCGACCGAGCCGGCGGCGGCCGCGAAGCTGCTCAAGGGCCCCCGGGCCCGGGACCTGGCGCTGGCGGCCGGGGTCGACCCGGAACTGGTGCCGGTCCAGGCCGTCGTGGCGGAGGCACCGTGAGCGCGAGGAGTGAGCCGGTGTTGCGAGCCCCGCAGTCGCGACCGGTGAACCGCCGGCTCGTGGCCCTGCTCGTACCCGTGCTGCTGGCCGTCGCGGGGTGCACCGCCGGCACCGAGGAGAAGGACCCGGGCCCCACCGACCGGCAGAAGGCCGCCGCCGGCCGGCCGTCGCCCTTCCAGGACTGCTCCGCCCTCGGTACGCCGCCCGCGTCCGCCGCACCCGCCGCCCCGTCCGGGGGCGGGGGCCAGGCGCTGCCCGAGCTGACCCTGAACTGCTTCACGGGCGGAGCCCCGGTCGCCCTGCGCGACCTGCGTGGCCCGGCGGTGATCAACGTCTGGGCCTCCTGGTGCCCGCCCTGCCGCAAGGAGCTGCCCGCCTTCCAGCGGCTCAGCCAGCGGGCCGACGGCCAGCTCCAGGTGGTCGGGGTCAACAACCAGGACGGCCGCGAGGCGGCCCAGGCCATCGGCGAGGACTTCGGCGTCCGCTTCCCGGTGCTGGTCGACCAGGGTGAGCGCCTGAAGCGGGAACTGAACCGCAAGGCCATCCCCCTGACCGTCTTCGTCGACGGGCAGGGCCGCATCCGGCACGTCGACTCCAGTGGCGCCCTCGACGACGCCCGGCTGGCGGACCTGGTCAGCCGGCACCTCGGCGTGACGGTGCCGGCATGAGCCGCCCGCCACGCGCGACGGGGCGCGGAGGTGCGGGCACGGGCCACCGGCGGGGCGCGGGGGTGTGGGCGTGAGCCGGCGTCCGCCGGGCTGGTTCGACCCGCTGCTGACCCGGCTCGGCAGCGCGCGCAGCGAGGACTTCACCCGGCTGGTCACTCCGGAGAGCGGGGGGCGGGAGAGCGCGGTGCTGGTGCTGCTCGGCGAGGAGCCCGGCGCCGGCCCGGACGTGCTGGTCCTCCAGCGGGCGGCCACCCTGCGCAACCACGCCGGCCAGCCCGCCTTCCCCGGTGGCGCGGCCGACCCGGAGGACGCCGACGCCCGGGCGACCGCGCTGCGCGAGGCGAACGAGGAGGTCGGCCTCGATCCGACCAGCGTCACCGTCCTGGCCGAGCTGCCGAAGCTCTGGATCCCGGTCAGCGACTTCGTGGTCACCCCGGTGCTCGCCTGGTGGCACGCGCCGCACCCGGTGCACCCCCGGGAGCCGGCCGAGGTGGCGCACGTGGCCCGGCTGCCGGTCGCCGAGCTGGTCGACCCGGCGAACCGGATGCGGGTCCGCCACCCGAGCGGCTGGATCGGCCCGGCCTTCTCGGCGCGCGGGATGCTGGTCTGGGGCTTCACCGGCGGGGTGCTGGCCGCCCTGCTGGACATGGGCGGCTGGTCCCGGCCGTGGCCCCGCGACCGGGTCGTGGACCTGCCGCCGACCGGGGCCACCCCGGCGCCCTCGGCCGGCACCGACGCGGTCGACGAGACCCCGGTGCGCTGACCGGACGGTCACCTTCCGCAAGCGATGGTCATCTCGCGAGCCCGGTGCCCGTACGCTTGACGCGTGTCCGCCGTGGATCTCGTACTGCTGCTGCTCATGCTCGTGTTCGCGATCAGCGGATACCGCCAGGGCTTCGTCATCGGGGTGCTGTCGTTCTCCGGCTTCTTCCTGGGCGCGCTGGTGGGCCTCCAGCTGGGGCCGCTGCTGGCCCAGCAGTTCGTCGACAGCGGCACCCGGGTGCTGATCTCCCTGGTGGCGATCTTCGGGTTGGCGGTGGTCGGCCAGGCGCTCGCCGGCTGGGTCGGTTCGCACCTGCGCAAGACGATCACCAGTGACGTCGCCAAGCGGGTCGACGACGTCGGCGGGGCGTTCGTCTCGCTCTTCGCCGTGCTGCTGGTCGCCTGGCTCGTCGCGGTGCCGCTCGGCTCGTCGTCGCTGCCCTGGCTGGCCTCGTCGGTGCGCAACAGCGCGCTGCTCACGGTGGTCGACCGGGTCCTGCCCGACCAGGCGCAGCAGCTCTCCACGGCGCTGCGGGACACCGTCGACACCAACGGCTTCCCCGACGTCTTCGGCGACCTGGCACCCACCCGCGCCCGTCAGGTGTCCCCGCCGGACCCGGCGCTCGCGGGCTCCCAGGTAGTGGTCAACAGCCAGCGTTCGGTGGTCAAGGTGCTGGGCTCCGCCCCGAGCTGCTCGCGCCGGATCGAGGGCTCCGGCTTCGTCTACGCCGACGACCGGGTGATGACCAACGCGCACGTCGTCGCCGGGACCCGCTCCACCGTCGTCGAGCTGAACGGCGACCGGTACGACAGCAAGGTGGTCGTCTACGACCCCGACCGGGACCTGGCCGTGCTGCACGTGCCCGGGCTGCCCGGCCCGTCGATGCGGTTCGCCGCCGGCAACGCGGGCACCGGCGCGGACGCGATCGTGCTGGGCTTTCCGCTCGACGGGCCGTACAACGCCCAGTCGGCGCGGATCCGGGACGTCGACCGGATCACCGGGCCGGACATCTACTCCGGCGGCAACGTGACCCGGGAGGTCTACACCATCCGGGCGCTCGTGCAGAGCGGCAACTCGGGCGGCCCGCTGGTCTCCTCGAACGGGCTGGTGCTCGGGGTGATCTTCGCGGCGGCGGCCGACGACCCGAACACCGGCTTCGCGGTGACCGCGGCCGAGGCCCGTCCCGTCGCCCTCGCCGGCGCCGAGCGCACCCGCGCCGTCGGCACCGGCGAGTGCACCTGACCGGTCAGCTCCCCGTACCGGCCGCCGGCCCGTGACCCGTGGGCGGCGCCGGGCGCCCGGGCGGGTCGGCCCGCCAGACGGTGAGGGCGGCGGCGGTCGCGGCCACCACGGCCGCGCCGAGCAGCCAGCCGGCCAGCACGTCGCTGGTCCAGTGCACGCCGAGGGCCACCCGGCTGAACCCGGTCACCAGGGCGAGCAGCAGGGCGGCCGTCCACACCACCCGGCGCCCGGCCGGCCGGGCGTGCGGGAGGAAGACCACCAGCAGCACCCCGGCCGCGAGGGCGGCGTTGAGCGCGTGCCCGGACGGGAAGGCCAGGCCGGGCGCCTCGGCCACCGGGTCCGGCAGGTCCGGCCGGGGTCGGCCGACGAGCAGCTTGAGCAGCGGGCTGAGCAGGCCGCCGACAGTCATGGTGACGGCCACCCAGACCGCCAGCTGCCGGGCGCCCCGGCGGACCAGCCAGAGGACCAGGACGAGGGCGCCGATGCGCAGCGGCATCGGGGCGAACACGTCGGTCCAGAGGGTCATCAGGCGTACCCACGCCGGGTGGTCGGCGGCGTAGCCGACCAGCGTGTCGGTGACCGCCGTGTCCAGCCGGCGCAGCGGGGACCAGTCTCCCAGGACCAGGACGGCCAGCAGCGTGAACGGCGCCGCCACCAGGAACGCGGCAGCCGCGGCGAGGGTCAGCCGCAGGCCCCGGGCGTGGTCCGGGTGCAGGCGACGGTCCCGCCACGAGGAGCGCGGCGGGGCGGCGAGCGTACGCGGGCCGGACGGGCTCATGACAGTGGTCCTACCCGGGACGCGGCCCGGTCAGACCCGTTCGGGGGCGTCCACCCCGGGTCGGTTGCCCGGTCGGGGCGCCGGCGGTTCCTCCCGCGAGAGCGACGACGACCGGGCCGGCCGCTCAGGGCGCCGGCGGGCGACGCCACGTCCCGGTGGTGCGCCGGGGCGAGGCCAGCGGGGTCCACTGGCGGAACCGGCGCACCATCAGCGCCGCCCCGGTCAGCAGGGCGACGAAGAACGCGGCCCCGGTCCACAGCTGCTCCGGCGTAGTCTCCTCCTGCGTGCCCGCCGGCTGCGCCGCCCACCGGGACTGCTGGCGCGGCACCGTGAAGCCGCGCGGGTCACCGCCGACCCCCGCCACGTCGGGTTGCGTCGCCCCCGGGGCCGGGCCGAATCCGACCACGCCCGGCGAGGACTCGTCGTCCAGCGGGTTGCGACCCACGGGGCTCACCTCGGCGTCCAGCGCGGCGACCGGGTTCACCATGCCGTACCCGAAACGGTCGTCCCGGCCGGTGGGGCCGATGTCGCGGGCGGTGGTGAGCAGCCGGTTGACGACGTCGCCGGCGGACATCTCGGGGTAGCGGGCCCGCACCAGGGCGGCGGTGGCGGCGACCAGCGGCGCCGCGAAGCTGGTGCCCTGCACCCGCCAGTAGCCGCCCGGCCGGGCCCCGACCAGGCCGGTCGCGGGGGCGGTGAGCACCGTGGCCCGCCCGGTGATCGAACCCGACCAGAGGTTGTCGCTGTCGCGCTCCGACCCGGCGACCGCGATGACGCCCGGCTCGCGGGCCGGGTACCAGACCTTCGCGTTGGACGAGTTACCCAGGTTGCCGGTGCAGGCGACCACGACGACGTCCCGGACGAAGGCGTAGTCGAGCGCCGCCGCCAGGGCGGGGCTGTCGCCGCTGCCGCCGAGGGACAGGTTGATCACGCGGGCGCCGTTGTCGACGGCCCAGCGCACGCCCTTCGCGACGATCAGGGCGTCGTCGTAGCGGTTCTCGGCGTCGAGGACGCGCACCGGGAGGATCCGGGCGTCCGGCGCCAGGCCGACGGCCCCCCGCGCGTCGTCGTTGCGGCCGGCGATCAGCCCGGCCACGGTGGTGCCGTGGCCGACCGGATCGGGGTCGCCGGCGGCGCCCCGGGGCGCGACCAGGTCGAGGCCGGGCAGCACCTGGCCGGCCAGGTCGGGATGGGCGGCGTCCACGCCGGAGTCGATCACCGCGACGGTGACCCCCCGCCCGGTCGAGCTGCGCCACGCGGTCTTCGCCTGCAACACGTCGAGCTGCCACTGCTCGTCGCGGACCTGGTCGGGGCGGTTCTTGCTGTCGGGCGCCGCGAGCGCCACCGGGACGACCGCGGCCGGCGGGTCGAGGACCGGCCGGGCGGCGGGCTGCGGAGGAGCGGCGTCGGCCGCCGTGACCGGACCCGTGACCGACACGACGGCGGCCGCCAGACCGAGCAACATACGTCCGGCGATCCGCCGAGCCGCTGGCGGACAGCTGTGCCGCACGGTCGTCACATCCTCAGGCATTCATCGCGACGCAAACATGACGATCGGAGATTACCGGTTCCTCGCCGCCTTGCGGGGCGTTCCCGGGACACCGGTCACGGCGGCGGCAGATGGGCCAACTGGACGAGGCGTACGCCCTCGCGCCGGGTGACCAGCCGGCCGCGCCCCGGGGGCAGCGGACCGGGCCGGACCGGGCCGACCAGCGCCCCCTCCTCCGGGCTGCCCGCCATCACCAGCCCCGAGGTGGAGAGCTCCCGCAGGCGCTGCACGAGCGGCTCGTACTGGGCCCGTCCGGCGCCACCCGAGCGGCGGGCGAGCACCAGGTGCAGCCCGACGTCCCGGGCGTGCGGCAGGTGCTCCTCCAGGGCACGCAGCGGGTTGGAGGGCCCGCCGGCGACCAGGTCGTAGTCGTCGACCAGCACGAACAGCTCCGGCCCGGACCACCACGACCGCTGCCGCAGCTGCGCGGGCGTGACGTCGGGACCGGGCACCCGCCCCGCCATGTAGCCGGCGGCGGACTCGACCAGGTCGGTGGTGTGCGCCGCGGCGGAGCCGTAGCCGATCAGGTGCGGCGACGCCGACTCGGTCAGGTCCACCAGGCTGCGGCGGTAGTCGACCAGGATGACCCGGGCCTGCTCCGGGGTGAACCGGGTCATGATCGAGGTGGCCAGCGCGCGCAGGAACGACGACTTGCCGCACTCGGCGTCGCCGAAGACCACGAAGTGCGGCTCGGTGCCGAAGTCCAGCACCACCGGGCGCAGGTCCGCCTCGGCGATCCCCACCGGGATGCGCAGGCCGGTGGCCGCGCCCAGGTCCAGCTCGGCGTACGGGAGCACCGGCGGGAGCAGCCGCACCGGGGGCGCGACCGGACCGGCCCAGCCCCCGGCGGACCGCTTGACCAGATCCGTGGTGTCCCCGCCCGGGGCGGCGAGCTGCGGCAGCGCGGTGAGGAAGTGCAGGCTCTCCGCCGTGACGCCCCGGCCGGGGGTCTTCTCCGGCACGTTCGCCGCCGCCCGGCGGGCCACCAGCGAGTCGGCCGGGTCGCCGAGGCGCAGCTCCAGTCGGGAACCGAAGAGGTCCCGGATCGCCGGCCGGAAGTCCAGCCAACGCACCGCCGTCGCCACCACGTGCACCCCGTACGACAGCCCCCGGGTGGCCAGGTCGGTGATCAGGGGCTCCAGGTCGTCGTACTCGCCGCGCAGGGTGGCCCAGCCGTCCACCACCAGGAACACGTCGCCGAACGGGTCGGCCCCGGGCTGGCCGGTGCCCGCGAGCGCGGCCCGGCGCTGCCGCCAGGCGGCCATCGACTCCACGCCCAGCTCGGCGAAGCGCTGTTCCCGGTCGACCAGCAGGGTCGCGATCTCGCCGACCGTACGCCGGACGGCCGTCGGGTCGGCGCGGCCGGTGACCCCGCCGACGTGCGGCAGGTCGCGCAGCGCGGCCAGCCCGCCGCCGCCGAAGTCGAGGCAGTAGACCTGCACCTCGGCCGGGGTGTGGGTGAGCGCCAGGGCGCAGATCAGCGTGCGCAGCGCGGTCGACTTGCCGCTCTGCGGGCCGCCGACCACCGCGACGTGGCCGGCGGCGCCGTCCAGCGCCAGCCAGAGCGCGTCGCGGCGCTGCTCGAAGGGCCTGTCGACGACCGCGACCGGCACCTGGAGCGCGCCGTGCAGCTCCGGGTTGCCGAAGGTGAGACCGCGCGTCGGGTCCACGCCGACCGGCCCGAGCAGTTCGTCCAGCGCGGGCGCCCGGCCGAGCGGGGGCAGCCAGACCTGGTGGGCGGGCGGCCCCTGCCCGGCGAGTCGGTCGACCATCAGCTCCAGCAGACTCTCCGTGCCGCCCTCGTCGGCCGTCGCGGGCAGGGCGGGCGGCCCGACCGGCTCCGGTCTGGGCACGAGGTGGGTGGAGAAGGCGAGCAGACGCGGGGCCCCGGTGCCGCCCGCGCCGGGCGCCGCACCGCGCCGGCGCAGGGCCCCCGAGACGTACGCGGCCTTGAACCGCACCAGCGGCTCGGTGCCGAAGCGCAGGTAGCCGTGGCCGGGGGAGCGGGGTAGCTCGTGCGCGTCCGGCACCCCGAGCACCGTGCGGGACTCCAGCGCCGAGAAGGTCCGCAGCCCGATCCGGTACGACAGGTGGGTGTCCAGCCCGCGTAGCCGCCCCTCCTCCAGCCGCTGGCTCGCCAGCAGCAGGTGCACGCCGAGCGACCGGCCCAGCCTGCCGATCTGCACGAACAGATCGATGAAGTCGGGCTTGGCCGAGAGCAGCTCGGAGAACTCGTCGCAGATCAGCAGCAGCGACGGCAGCGGGGCGAGCGGGGTGCCGGCGGCGCGGGCCCGCTCGTAGTCGCGCAGGCTCGCGAAGTTGCCGGCCCGGCGCAGCAGCTCCTGGCGGCGGACCAGCTCGCCATTGATGGCGTCGACCATCCGGTCGACCAGCGGCAGCGCGTCGGCCAGGTTGGTGATGACCGCGGCGGTGTGCGGCAGCCGGTCGAACGAGGCGAAGGTCGCGCCGCCCTTGAAGTCGATCAGTACGAAGTTGAGCTGCTCCGAGCTGTGCGTGGCGGCCAGCCCGAGTACCAGCGTGCGCAGCAGCTCGGACTTGCCGGAGCCGGTCGCCCCGATCAGCAGGCCGTGCGGCCCCATCCCGTCCTGCGCCGACTCCTTCAGGTCCAGCTCGATGGCGCCGCCGTCGGTGCCCACCCCGATCGGTACCCGCAGCCGTTCCCGGGCGGACCGGGGCGCCCACCCCTGCTCGGCGGTGAAGCTCTCCGGGTCGCCGAGACCGAGCAGCTCGGGCAGGCCCAGCTCCGCGCCGGGCGGGGCGTCGGGGCCGCGTGCCGCCGTGGCCAGCCGCAGCGGGGCCAGCCGCCGGGCGACGGCCTCCGCGTCGACGAGGTCCAGCCGGTCCGCCGTACCGACCTCGGCGTGCCCGTCGGCGGAGTGGGAGTGCAGCCGGCCCCCGCGCAGCTCCAGCAGCAGCGCGAACCGGTCCAGCAGGCGCGGCGGCGGGGTGTCCAGGTCGATGATCGTGACCGCGTCGATGCCGCCGTCGCCGGTCAGGTCGGTGGCGCCGGTCAGGTCGCCCCCGTCGAGCACCACCACCACGTGCGGGCCGTCGGTGGCCGGGCCGGCGGGGCTGAACCGCGACCGGCTGGCCAGCACCTCGTCCAGCAGCCCCTCCAGCTCGGCCCCCGCGCTGGTGACCAGCCGGACCGGGCCGAGCGCGTCGGTGCGGGTGGGGTGATGGGCGTGCGGCAGCCACTTGACCCACTCCCAGGCGGCCCGCCGTTCCGGCCCGGCGCTGACGGCGACGAGCAGCTCGTCCGGAGCGTGGAAGACCGCGAGCTGGGCGAGCATCGCCCGGGCCAGGGCCTGGGCGGCGGATCCGTCGCCGTCGTCGGCCGGGCCGGCGGCCCGTACGAAGACGCGGGCGAAGCTGCGCAGCGAGAGCGCCACCGGCAGGTCGGGCACCACGGAGTACGCGTCCAGTAACCGGCGCAGCGAGCCGGCGGTCATCGGTTCCAGCTCCTCCAACGGGCGGGTGACCGGGGGAACCAGCGGGGTGGCGAGGGTCTGCGGGCCGACGGCGACCCGGACCACCGCGAAGTCGGGGTCGGTGGGGCGGCGTTCCCAGACCCGGTGGCTGTCGACGGTCGACCAGAGCCGGCCGGGATCCGGGTGCCGGTAGTAGAGCCCGGCGCGCTGCTGCCCGGCGGTCTGCCGGACCCGGCGCCGCAGCACGGTCAGGTGCCGCAGGTAGTCCCGCCGGGCGGCCATCATCTCCGACTTCTTCGGGGTACCGGAGGCGCTGCCCCACGAGGTCACCAGCATGGCCAGCGAGGAGAGCCCGAACATCCCGCCGACCACGTACGAGTAGGCGCCCCCGCCGCGGCCGAACATCATCGCCATCGCCACGGTGCCGCCGAGCATGGGCAGCACCATGAGCAGCTGCTGCCAGCGCCCGCCGGCTACGGCGGGGATCTCCGGCGGCGCGTCCACCGGCAGCTCGCCCACCGGGATCTCCGGCGCCGGTCGGCGGGGCGGCCGCTTGATGACGACAGTGGACACTCGACCTCCTGACAGCGCTCGGTAACCCGAGCCTGGCTCATGGTAGGTAAAGTCCTGTCGTCCGCGCAGCCACCAACCCCGCCGAACATGGAGATCAGTCGATGACGATCGGGCTGGCCCGGGTCACCATCAGCGCCCCCCAGCGGCGGGTCGACGTCGCACTGCCCGAGCAGGTGCCCCTGGCCGAGCTGCTGCCCGAGGTGCTGCGGCACGCCGGCGAGGGGCTCGCCGACGACGGCGAGCGGCACGGCGGCTGGGTGCTGCGGCGCACCGACGGCGCGGTGCTGACCACCGCCCAGGCCCTGCTGCCGCAGGGGGTCCGCGACGGCGAGGTGCTGCACCTGGTGCCGGCCCGCGCGCAGTGGCCCGAGCTGGAGTACGACGACGTGGTCGAGGCGATCGCCGACGGCGCCCGGCGGCGCGGCGGGGCGTGGTCACCCGCCGCCACCCGGGCCGCCGCCCTCGCCGGGGCCGCCGTGCCGCTGGCCGTCGGGCTGCTCGCCGTGACGGCCGGCGGGCCGGCGCACGGGTCGGCCTGGCCGGCCGCCGCCGTGGTGGCGCTCCTGCTCACCCTCGCCGGGGTGGTGGCGTCCCGTGCCCACGCGGACGGGCCGGCCGGCGCGACCCTGGGCGGCTACGCCCTGCCGTACGCGGCGGCGGCGGGCGCCTTGGCGGTCAGCTCCGGCGATCCGGTCGGGCCGGTCCCGGGGCTGCGCTGGGTCGGCGCGCCCGAGCTGCTCGCCGGATCGGTGGCGCTGCTGCTGGTGGCGGTGCTCGGGCTGGTCGGCGTCGCCACCCGGCTGCGGGTCTTCGTGGCGGGCGCCACCGCCGGGTTCGTGGGCGCGCTGGCGGCCCTCGGCGGACTGCTGCTCAGCCCGGCCGGCACGGCGGCGGTCCTGCTCTGCGTGCTGGTCTTCGCCGTGGGGGCGGTGCCGCTGCTGGCCATCCGGCTCGGCAAGGTGCCGCTGCCCCCGATCACCCTGCCCACCGGCGAGCCGGGCGACGCCGACCGGGTCCGCGACCTGCCGGACCGGGACCGGGTCTACGCGGCGGTGGCCCGCACCGAGGAGATGCTCACCGGGATGCTGCTCGGGCACGCCGTGCTGGCGGTTGCCGCCGCGGTGGTGCTGGGCCTCTCCGGCGGGACGGCCGGCCGGCTGCTGGTGGCGGTGGCGGCGGCCGTGCTGCTGCTCCGCTCCCGGCTGTTCGTGTCCCTGCGCCACCGGGTGCCGACCGTCGTCGCCGGCCTCGCCGGGTACGCCGTGCTGGGCGCCGTGCTCGTCGGGCGCTCCGGCCCGACCGGCCGCCTCGCGCTGGTTGTCGGCGGGCTGGCGCTGGCCCTCGTGGCGGTGGTCGCCGGCACCACGTACGCCCGCCGCCCGGTCTCCCCGTACGTCGGCCGGATCGCGGACCTGACCGACACCGCCCTGGTGGTGTCGGTGGTGCCCGTCGCCTGCGCGGTGCTCGACCTGTACGAACGGGCCCGGGGGCTGCTCGGCTGAGCGGCCCCCGGGCCCGTCGGTGGTCTGTGCCGGGTCAGTGCGTGGACTCGCCGCGCGCCTCGGCCTCCTTGGCGCGCCGGTACGATGCCACGATCTCCGCCTCGGCCTCGATCCGCCCCACCCACGTGGCGCCCTCGACCGACTTGCCGGGCTCCAGGTCCTTGTAGACCTCGAAGAAGTGCTGGATCTCCAGCCGGTCGAACTCGCCGAGGTGGTGGATGTCGCGCAGGTGCTCCTGGCGCGGGTCCTCGTAGGGCACGCAGAGGACCTTGTCGTCGCCGCCCTTCTCGTCCGTCATCCGGAACATGCCGATGGTGCGGCACCGGATCAGGCAGCCCGGGAAGGTGGGCTCGGGGACCAGCACGAGCGCGTCCAGCGGGTCGCCGTCCTCGCCCAGTGTCCCCTCGATGAAGCCGTAGTCGGCCGGGTACTGCGTGGAGGTGAAGAGGGTACGGTCCAGCCGGATCCGGCCGGTCGCGTGGTCGACCTCGTACTTGTTGCGGTGACCCTTGGGGATCTCAACCGTCACGTCGAAATCCATCTGCACGCTCCCTCGTTTGCCCACGCTGGCCAACGGAAACCAGCGGCACGCCGCTCCCGCACGGGTGAATGCCCACCCGCGGGCTCCGGCCGCCGCATAGTGTTCGGACCGAAGTAGTGTCACCCAAGCAGATTTTCACGGGGCGAGGAGGGGGCCGTGGGGAGGGAAGATTCACACTACCGTCCGGAAGCCGACGCTGGACGGGGTACCGCAGGATCTGCTTCCGGCGGGGCGACCGGGCGGTTCCCGGTGCCCGACGCCCACCTTCCCCACCCGCCCGCGTCCCCGGGCGAGCCTGCCCTGACGCCGGTCCCGCCCCCGGGCAACGACGCCCCGACCGGTGCCGCCGCCGCGACCGGTCCGGGCGGCCCGACGGGTCCGACCGGCCCGGCTCCCTCGTCGGGCACGACCGACCTCTGGGCCGCCGCCGCGAACCGACCCGCCGGCGGTCCATCCGGCCCTGGCGGCCCGGACGATCCCGCCGCGTCGCCCGCGTCGCCCGCGTCGGCCTCCCGCCGCCGCCGGGCCCTGCCCGTCGTGCTGGCCGCGGTGCTCGTGCTGGTGCTGGCCGCCGTCGGGATCGCCGTGGTCCGTCCGGGACCGGTGGCGGACTGGCTGGGCACCGAGCCCGCCGACCGGGGGGCCGCCGAGACGGCGGCGGAACCGGCGCCCGTGGCGGTGCTGGCCGGCGCGGACGCGAACGCCCCGATGCCCACCCCCGAGGGCGTACGCGCCGCGCTCGCCCCGCTCGTCGGCGTGCCCGCCCTCGGCGACCGGGTCCACGTCTCGGTGGCCGACGTGACCACCGGCCAGCCGCTCTTCGGCCGGGGCGAGGACGACGGCACGGTGCCCGCCTCGGTGACCAAGCTGGTCACCGGGGTCACGGTGCTCGCCGCGCGCGGTCCGGCGTACCGCATCCCGACCCGGGCGGTGGCCGGCGCGACCCCGGGCGAGGTGGTGATCGTCGGCGGCGGGGACCCCACGCTGGCGGTCGACAAGAACGGCTTCTACCCGGGCGCGGCCCGGCTGGACGACCTCGCCGGCCAGGTGCGTGACGCCCTCGGCGGCACGAAGCCGACGAAGGTGACGGTCGACTCGTCGCTCTACTCGGGTCCGCTCTTCGAGCCGGGCTGGGACGACGACATCCCCACCGGCGGCTACGGCGGGGCGATCACGGCGCTGATGACCGACGGGGCCCGCAGCGACGTGAGCCGCGCGAAGAAGGACGAGGCGGCCGGCAACCACTGGGCCGAGCGGGTGTCCCAGCCCGACCTCGCGGCCGGCAGGGCCTTCGCCAGGCTGCTCGGCGTGCCGGCCGGCGCGGTCGCCCGCGGCGCCGCCCCCGCCGGCTCCACCCCCGCTGCCGACGCGGGCAGCACCCCCGCAGCCGCCCCGGGACCCGGCGCGGAGCTGGGCAGGGTGGAGTCGCTGCCGATGGTCCGGCTGGTCGACATCATGATCAGCGACAGCGACAACATCGTCGCCGAGGCGCTGGCCCGGCAGGTCGCGTTGGCCCGCAACCAGCCCGCCTCGTTCGCCGGCGCCGGGGCGGCGATGGACGCCGTGGCCGGGGAGCTCGGCCTGCCGGCCGACGAGCTCACCCTCGCCGACGGCAGTGGCCTGTCGCGCAGCAACCGCATCAGCCCCTCGCTGCTCACCGACCTGATCGCGCTCGCCGGCGACGGCAGCCGCCCCGAGCTGGCCGCGATCTTCGGCGGCCTGCCCGTCGCCGACTGGTCCGGCACCCTCGCCGACCGGTACGAGACGGCGGCGACGAAGGCCGGTGCCGGGGTGGTCCGGGCCAAGACGGGGACGTTGACCAAGGTGCACGCCGTCGCCGGCCTGGTCAGCACGGCCGACGGTCGGCTGCTCACCTTCGCCGTCCTCACCGACGCGGTGCCGCCCGACGGGCTGACGGCCGCCCGGGGGGCGCTGGACCGGATCGGCGCCGCCCTGGCCGGCTGCGGCTGCCGCTGACCGCCGCCGTTCGGGACGAGCGACGCGCGCCCGGCCTGGGAAGGACCGGCGGCGTGCGCCGGCCTGGACGGGACCGGCGTCACGCGGTGCCGGGCCCGGGCGGGGACCGCGTCGGGCGGGACGGGCGTCGATCGCCGGGCGCGAGCCCGGGCCGGGGTGTCGCGGCGCGGGTACGGTGGGGTGCATGGCGCAGTTCGTGGACTGGGATCTGGCCGCCGCGACCGCGGGGGCGCTGAGCAAGTCGGGCCCCCGGGTTTCGTACACCGAGGCCACCGACGTGGTCAGTGACCTGCGGCGGTTGACCGACGAGGCGGCGGGGCACGTCGCGGACTACACGGGCCTCCGCTCGCAGGTGTCGCACCCGCCCGTGCGGGTGGTGGACCGGCGGGACTGGGCGGCGACCAACATCGCCGGGCTGCGCGAGGTGATCACCCCCCTGGTCGGCCGGCTCACCAAGGACAAGCAGCCGGGCGCGCTGACCGAGGCGATCGGCTCCCGGGTCACCGGCGTGCAGGCCGGCACCGTGCTGGCCTACCTCTCGGGCCGGGTCCTCGGCCAGTACGAGGTCTTCTCCGCCGACCCGGGGCAGTTGCTGCTGGTCGCGCCGAACATCGTCGAGGTGGAGCGCAAGCTCGGGGCCGACCCGCGCGACTTCCGGCTCTGGGTCTGCCTGCACGAGGTGACCCACCGCACCCAGTTCACCGCCGTGCCGTGGATGCGGGCGTACTTCCTCAGCGAGGTGCAGGCCTTCGTGGACGCGTCGTCCAGCGGCGGCGAGCACCTGCTGGAGCGGCTGCGCCGGGGCGTCGCCACGCTCTCGGACGCGGTGAAGGACCCGGAGAGCCGCACCAGCGTGCTGGACATCGTCCAGACCCCGGGGCAGCGGGCCGTGCTGGACCGGCTCACCGCGCTGATGACGCTGCTGGAGGGGCACGCCGAGTTCGTCATGGACGGCGTCGGCCCGCAGGTCGTCCCGAGCGTGGATCGGATCCGGGCGGCGTTCAACCGGCGCCGGGAGGCCGGCAACCCGCTGGAGAAGGCCATCCGCCGGCTGCTCGGCATCGAGGTCAAGATGCGCCAGTACGCCGAGGGGCGCAAGTTCGTGCACGGCGTCGTGGACCGGGCCGGCATGGCGGGCTTCAACAAGATCTTCGACTCGCCGCTCACCCTGCCCCGGCTGGAGGAGCTGGGAGACCCGGACGCCTGGGTGGCGCGGGTGCACGGGCCGGTCGGCCCGGCCCCGACCGCCGGCTGACCGTACGCCTGTGGCCGCGCTCGCCCCGCCGGTGGCCGCGATCCGGGTCGCGGTCCGCCGGGCGCTGGCCGACCTGCCTCCCGGAGGGCCGGTGCTGGTCGCCTGCTCGGGCGGCGCGGACTCGCTCGCGCTGGCCGCCGCCACCGCGTTCGTGGCGCCCCGGCTGGGTCGTGCCGCTGGCCTGGTGACGGTCGACCACGGCCTCCAGGAGGGCTCGGCGCGGCGGGCCGCGGCGGTGGTGACCTGGGCCCGCGAGGTCGGCCTGGCCCCGGCCGAGTCGGTGCTGGTGGAGGTGGCCGGGCGCCCGGGCGGGCCCGAGGCGGCTGCCCGGGAGGCGCGCTACCTGGCGCTCGCCGAGGTGGCCGGCCGGCTCGGGGCGACGGCCCTGCTCACCGGGCACACCCGCGACGACCAGGCGGAGACCGTGCTGCTCGCGCTCGCCCGGGGCGCCGGCCCGCGCGGGCTGGCCGGGATGCCCGCCCGACGCGACCTCGACGGGGTGCCGCTGCTGCGCCCGCTGCTCGAGGTCGGCCGGGAGCAGACCCGCACGGCGTGCGCGGTGCTCGGGCTGAACCCCTGGGAGGACCCGCACAACGCCGACCCGTCGTACGCCCGGGCCAGGGTCCGGGCCGACCTGCTGCCCGCCCTGGTCCGCGCGCTCGGGCCGGGGGTGCTGGACAACCTGGCCCGGACCGCCCGACTGGTGGCGGCGGACAACGCCGTCCTCGACAAGCTGGCCGACGCCGCGCTGGCCGACGTCCGCCATCCCGACGGCGGGCTCGCGGTGCGGGCGCTGGCCGAGCTCGCGCCGGCGGTACGCGGCCGGGTGCTGCACGCCTGGGCGCGGGAGTTGGGCGCCCCGCCCGCCGCCCTGTCGCACCGGCACGTGACCGCGCTGGACACGCTGGTGACCGGCTGGCGGGGGCAGGGGGCGGCGCACCTGCCGGGCGGGCTGCGGGTGCTGCGCCGCGACGGCCGGCTCGCCGCCATCGGTCCCCGCTGATCCGCTCCGCCGGACGGTGACCCCGTCGACCCGGTGCCGGTCCGTCGGCCCGGGGCCCGGTTCCGGGGCCGCGGGATCCGCCGGGAGGCGGTAGACATGGCGCATGGCGTACCCCCGACAGCCGCTCTTCGCGCCGCACGGCGCGGTGGCGACGAGCCAGCCGCTGGCCGCGGCGGCCGGCCTGGCCGTGCTGCGACGCGGCGGCAACGCCGTCGACGCGGCCCTCGCCACCGCGATCACCCTGACCGTGGTGCAGCCCCCGTCCAACGACATCGGCGGCGACCTGTTCGCGATCGTCTGGGACGGCGAGCGGCTGCACGGCCTCAACGCCTCCGGCCGGTCCCCGGCGGCCCTGACCCGCGAGCGGGTGCTCGCCGCGACCGGGGGGCGCGGCGCGGCCCCGGTCGACGCCCTGGGCGGCGCGCAGCGGGCCGGGCCGGCGATGCCCGCCAGGGGCTGGCTGCCGGTGACCGTCCCCGGCGCGCCGGCCGGCTGGCGCGACCTGCACGACCGGTTCGGCTCGCTGCCCTTCGCGGATCTCTTCGCCGACGCGATCGGCTACGCCGAGCACGGGCATCCGGTGTCCCCAGGCGTGTCGGGGATCTGGTCGCGCGCGCTCGCCGCGCCCGGCCCGACCGGCGCGGAGTTCGCCGAGTTCGACCGCGTGTTCGCGCCCGGCGGCCGGGCGCCCCGGGCCGGGGAGCGCTGGCGCAACCCGGACGCGGCGCGGACCCTGCGGCTGATCGCCGACACCGGGGCGGAGGACTTCTACCGGGGCGGGATCGCGGCGGCGCTGGCCGCGCACGCGGCCCGCACCGGCGGCCTGATCACCGGCGACGACCTGGCCCGGCACGCCTCGACGTGGGTGACTCCCGTGTCCGCCCGCTACCGGGGCCACGAGGTCTGGGAGCTGCCGCCCAACGGGCAGGGGCTGGCGGCGCTGCTGGCGCTGCACATCCTCGACGGGGTCGACCTCGCCGGGCTGCCGCTCGCCGAGCGGCTGCACCGGCAGATCGAGGCGATGAAGCTCGGCTTCGCCGACGCGCACGCCCACGTCGCGGACCCGGAGCGGGTGCCGGTGCCGACGGAGGCGCTGCTCTCGCCGGCGTACGCGGCGGCCCGCCGCGCGCTGATCACCGAGCGGGCCGGGGAGCCGACGGCCGGCGATCCGGAGCGCGGCGGCACGGTCTATCTCTGCACCGCCGACGCCGGCGGCATGATGGTCAGCCTGATCCAGTCGACCTACCTGGCGTTCGGCTCCCGCGTGGTGCTGCCCGGGCACGGCTTCGCGTTGCAGAACCGGGGGCTGGGGTTCCGCCTCGACCCCGCCCACCCCAACGCGGTGGGGCCGGCGAAGCGGCCCTACCACACGATCATTCCCGGCTTCCTGACCCGGGACGGGCGGCCGGTGGGCCCGTTCGGGGTGATGGGCGGGCACATGCAGCCGCAGGGGCACGTGCAGCTGGTCTCGGCGACCCTGGACGGCGGGCTCGACCCGCAGGCGGCGCTGGACGCGCCGCGCTGGTACTGGCACGCCGGCCGGTCGGTGCTGGTCGAGTCGGAGCTGGTCGCCACCGCCGAGGGCCGCGCCGCGGTCGACGAGCTGCGGGCCCGGGGGCACGAGATCGCCGTCGCGGAGGAGCCGGGGGTCTTCGGGCACGGGCAGGCGATCTGGCGACTGCCCGACGGCGGCTACGCGGTCGGCTCGGAGCCCAGGGTGGGCGGGGGGATGCTCGGCTGGTGACCGGAGCCCCGGGCGTGCCGTCGGTCCCGCTCCCGGTGCCACGGTCCGACGTCGCGGGGCTCAGGCCTCCACGCGTTCGCGGAACGTGGTCCGGTAGGTGTGCGGGGTGGCGCCGACCCGGCGGGCGAAGTGGTGCCGTAGCGCCGCCGAGTCGCCGAAGCCGGCCCGGTCGGCGACGGCCTCGACGCTGAGCCCGGTCTCCTCCAGCAGCCGCCGGGCCAGCAGCACCCGCTGGTTGGTCAGCCAGTCGTGCGGCGTGGTGCCGGTCTCGGCGCGGAACCGCCGGGCGAACGTGCGCGGCGACATCTCCGCCCGCGCGGCCAGCTCGTCGACGGTGACCGGGCGGTCCAGGTGCCCCATCAGCCATTCCAGCACCGGCTCCAGCGTCGGCGCCTCGGGGGTCTCGGGGATGGGCGCCTCGATGTACTGCGCCTGCCCGCCGTCGCGGTGCGGGGGCACCACCATCCGGCGGGCCAGCCGGGTGGCCGTCGCCGAGCCGTGCTCCTGGCGGATCAGGTGCAGGCAGGCGTCGATGCCGGCGGCCGTGCCGGCGCTGGTGAGCAGCCGGCCGTCCTGCACGTAGAGCGAGTTGCAGCGGACCCTGGCGGTCGGGTGGCGGCGTTGCAGCTCGTCGACGTACCGCCAGTGGGTGGTGCACTCCCGGCCGTCGAGCAGGCCGGCCTCGCCCAGCACGAACGCGCCGGAGCAGACACTGAAGACGTACGCCCCCCGGTCGGCGGCGCGGCGCAGCGCGGCGAGCACCGTGCCGGGCACGACGGTGCCGTGGTGGGCCGGGACGGCGACCAGGTCGGCCTCCTCCATCGGGCCGAGGTCGGCGTGCGGGGTCAGGTGGAAGCCCGACGAGGTGCGGACCGGGGCCCCGTCGGGGCTGCACACGTGGAAGCGGTGGTCGGGGAACCCGTCGGCGGTGCGGTCGGTCCCGAAGACCTCGGCGAGGACCCCGAGCTCGAACGTGGCGACCTGGTCCAGGGCGAGGACGGCGACCGATCTGAGCATGTGACGAGGGTAACCGCGCGGTTGGCAGGAAATCGAGGGGGAGTGGCATTCCTGCCACTGTCCGGGTGGCGATGGCCGGCGGAGACTGGTTCCAGTCCGGTGCGCACCGGCGGCGAAAACGACAGCAACCATGCGAAAGCGAGCGCCGCCATGGAGATCCTGCTCTTCCTCTTCTTCTTCGTCCTCCTCGCCCTGGCCTCGGCCGCCGGCCTCACCGCCGACAGCCGGGACTCGGCCGACTGGAAGCCCTCCGACGACGGTCGCCGCTGGCGGTCGCGTACCTGCTGAGGTGGTTCGAGGCCTTCGTCAGGATTCATCCGGGGTGGGACCGCGCCCAGAAGGGGCGGCCCCGCCGACGGAGGCCATCCGGCGTACGGCAGGCTAGGAACCATGGCTGACGGCTCCTGGTACGACGCCGACATCGACCACGTGATCATCTCCGAGGCGCAGATCCGCGAGAAGACCGCGGAACTCGCCAAGCAGGTCTCGGCGGACTACGCCGACGTCGATGACGGGCTCCTGCTGGTCTGCGTCCTGAAGGGCGCGGTGATGTTCATGGCCGACTTCGCCCGGGCGCTGGGTCGCAGCGGGCCGCCCGCCGAGCTGGACTTCATGGCCATCTCCTCCTACGGCCAGGGCACCACCTCCTCCGGCGTGGTCCGCATCCTCAAGGACCTGGACCGGGACATCGCCGGCCGGCACGTGGTCGTGGTCGAGGACATCGTCGACTCCGGCCTGACCCTGTCCTGGCTGCTGCGCTACCTGGAGTCCCGCTCGGCCGCGAGCGTCGAGGTGGTCGCGCTGTTCCGCAAGCCGGACGCGGTCAAGGTGCCGGTGCCGGTGAAGTACGTCGGCTTCGACATCCCGACCGAGTTCGTCGTCGGCTACGGCCTCGACTTCGGCGAGCGCTACCGCGAGCTGCCCTACGTCGGGGTGCTCAAGCCCGAGGTGTACGCCCGGAACTGAGTCCTCGCCGGGCCCGGTCACATCGGCACCGGTCGAGCGGACGTTCAGCGGGCTCTCAGCGATTCGGACTACGGTAGAGGCCGGTGGCGTGGAGGCACCCTCCACGCCCGACCCCTCGAACCGCGGGACCGGGCGGACGGGAGGCCGGGCGCGGAGCTCCCGTCACGCCGGCTGGACCCGGTTCGCCCTACGCGTAATTGTTGGGCTCGCAAGCGCGCTCCACGCGCGCACGATGATCGGATCGTGCGCGATCGCGGGGTTCGCAAGCTCGCTCGGTGCGCGCACAGCTGTTCCCTTTGTGCGCGACTGCGGGGCTCGCAAGCTCACTCCTCGCGTGCACGGTGTACCGTCGAATGACCGCGGCGCGGCAGTTCCGTGCCTCGGGGTCGAGCCGGCCCGCACGGCGGCTACGGCCGCCGCCACAGGGCGGCGACACCATCAGACGGTCAGGACGTCGATCAGGAGGATGCGGGCGCCTCGGCGCTCGACAACAGTATGGAACGTACGCGTTTCTTCCGCCGACCGGTGGTCTGGATCATCCTGGTCATCCTCGGCGCCGTTGTGCTCAGTCAACTGTTCACCGCTGGTCCCAGCTACCACCGGGTGGACACTTCCATTGCGCTCGACCAGCTCAACAAGGGCGGCATCGACAAGGTCGTCTTCCAGGACAAGGAGCAGACGCTCCGGCTCGACCTGAAGGACAAGGCCAAGTTCGGTGACACCGACACCGACCGGATCGAGGCGCAGTTCCCCTACGAGGTCGGCGACGAGGTCTGGAACGAGGTCCTCGAGGCCAAGGCGAACAACCGGGTCACCGGCCCGGCCAACGTCGAGGTGTCGTCCGACAGCATCTGGGTGAGCCTGCTGGTCAACCTGCTCCCGATCGCCCTGCTGGTGCTCCTGCTGCTCTTCTTCATGTCGCAGATGCAGGGCGGCGGCTCCCGGGTGCTCAACTTCGGCAAGTCCAAGGCGAAGATGATCACCAAGGACACGCCGAAGACCACGTTCGCGGACGTGGCCGGCGCCGAGGAGGCCGTCGAGGAGCTGCACGAGATCAAGGACTTCCTGCAGAACCCGGCGAAGTACCAGGCCCTGGGCGCCAAGATCCCGAAGGGCGTCCTGCTCTTCGGCCCGCCCGGCACCGGTAAGACGCTGCTGGCCCGCGCCGTCGCCGGCGAGGCCGGGGTGCCCTTCTACTCGATCTCCGGTTCGGACTTCGTGGAGATGTTCGTCGGTGTCGGCGCCAGCCGGGTCCGCGACCTCTTCGAGCAGGCCAAGGCGAACGCCCCGGCCATCGTCTTCGTCGACGAGATCGACGCCGTCGGCCGCCACCGCGGCGCCGGCATGGGTGGCGGTCACGACGAGCGCGAGCAGACCCTCAACCAGCTGCTCGTCGAGATGGACGGCTTCGACACCAAGGGCGGGGTCATCCTGATCGCCGCCACCAACCGGCCGGACATCCTCGACCCGGCGCTGCTGCGCCCGGGCCGCTTCGACCGGCAGATCCCGGTGGACGCCCCCGACATGGAGGGTCGCAAGGCGATCCTGCGGGTGCACGCCAAGGGCAAGCCGTTCACCCCCGACGTCGACCTCGACGCGGTGGCCCGGCGCACCCCGGGCTTCAGCGGTGCCGACCTGGCCAACGTGATCAACGAGTCCGCGCTGCTCACCGCCCGCAAGGACCAGCGGGCGATCTCCAACGACTCCCTGGAGGAGTCGATCGACCGGGTGATCGCCGGTCCGCAGCGCCGGACCCGGGTGATGAGCGACCAGGAGAAGAAGATCACCGCGTACCACGAGGGTGGGCACGCGCTGGTCGCCTGGGCGTTGCCGCACGCCGCGCCGGTGCACAAGGTGACGATCCTGTCCCGCGGTCGGTCGCTGGGCCACACCCTGGTCCTGCCCACCGAGGACAAGTACACCCAGACCCGCGCCGAGATGGTCGACACCCTGGCGTACGCGCTGGGTGGCCGGGCCGCCGAGGAACTGGTCTTCCACGAGCCGACCACCGGCGCCGGCAACGACATCGAGAAGGCCACCCAGCTGGCCCGCGCGATGATCACGCAGTACGGCATGAGCTCCAAGCTCGGCGCCATCAAGTACGGCACCAGCGGCGACGAGCCGTTCCTCGGCCGCAACATGGGCCACGAGCGGGACTACTCCGACGTCGTCGCCGCCGAGATCGACGGCGAGATGCGGGCGCTGATCGAGCTGGCCCACGACGAGGCCTGGGAGATCCTGGTGGAATACCGGGACGTCCTGGACAACATCGTGCTGGAGCTGATGGAGAAGGAGACCCTCTCCACCGCCGACATGGCCCGGATCTGCGCCCGGGTGGCCAAGCGGCCACCGATGGCGCCGTACAACGGCTTCGGCAAGCGCCAGCCCTCCACCGAGCCGCCCGTGCTCACGCCGGCCGAGAAGGACGCGCTCAAGGTGCAGGCCCAGGCCGACGGCGCCCAGGCGACGGTGGGCGGCGGCACCTCCAACAACTCCAACAACTCGGACGGTACGCACTGAGCACGGACCCGACGGCCAGTTCCCGGGAGCACCGGGAACTGGCCGTCTCCGCGACCGAGCCGGACGGCGACGACACCCTCGACTACGTCGCCGCGCGCCTGATCAGCGGCAAGCTCACCGGTCGGCCCGTCGAGGAGACCGTGGACCTCGGACGGATCGAGAAGGCGGTCCGCGAGATCCTGATCGCCGTCGGGGAGGACCCGGACCGCGACGGGCTCCAGCAGACCCCGGCCCGGGTGGCCCGGGCGTACGCCGAACTCTTCGCCGGCCTCCGGGTCGACCCGGCCCAGGTGCTCAGCACCACCTTCGAGGCCAACCACGAGGAGCTGGTGCTCGTCCGGGACATCGACGTGATGAGCCTGTGCGAGCACCACCTGCTGCCGTTCCGGGGCAGCGCCCATATCGGCTACATCCCGGGGCCGGACGGCCGGATCACCGGCCTGTCGAAGCTGGCCCGGCTGGTCGAGGTCTTCGCCCGCCGGCCGCAGGTCCAGGAGCGGCTCACCTCACAGATCGCCGACCTGCTCATGGAGCGGCTCGCGCCGCGTGGCGTGGTGGTGGTGCTCGAATGCGAGCACATGTGCATGGCGATGCGCGGCATCCAGAAGTCGGGCGCCAAGACCATCACCTCGGCCGTACGGGGCACCCTCCAGCGCGACGCCAAGTCGCGCGCCGAGGCGATGGCGCTGATCATCCCCCGCTGACCGCGACAGACCGGCCGGCCGAACCCACACCCGGGTCGGCCGGCCGTCGCGCGTCAGCCCGCCGACGTGGGTCTGGCAGGCGGGAACCTGGGGGTGTGGGCCCGGGAGGTGGGGTGCCGCTCAGCCGGCCAGCATCGCGAGCAACAGGCCCGCGCTGACCAGCACCGCCGGAACGAGGCACACCAGGGCGCCGAGCCGGGCCGTGTGCTCCACCCGGCCACCCGCCGGCGGCGGAAAGAGCCGCCCGACGCCGATCCAGCCCGCCACGAACGCCACCGCCGGCATCGGCAGCCCGCAGACCAGCGCGGCCACGCTCGCCGCCCCGGTGCCGGTCGCCACGAACAACACCAGCTGGACCGCCGGCACCAGCAGCGCCAGCGGCCCGTACACCAGCAGGTTGCGCAGGCGCGGCGGCCAGGCGGCCAGGCGGGGCAGCCCTCGCGCGGCGAGCGTTGCGTCCGCGGCGTCCGCCCGGCCACGGGCGGTGCGCAGCGCGGCCAGCACCGCCGCCGGCCCGCCCGCCATCACCCGGGTCGCCTCGGTCAGCTCCGGCGGCGTCGGGACCAGCGAGATTGGCGGTACGCCCCGCTCGTGCAGCCGGGCCTCCTGCGACGCCAGCAGGGTGCGTACGGCGGTCAGCTCCTCGCGGGCGGCCTGCACCGACCGGGCCTGCTCCCCGGCGGCGGTGGCGGCGTCGCGGCGTACCCCGTCGAGCTGGCGGGCGGCGGCGAGGTACTCGGTCCACGCGGCCCGCACCGGGTCGACGCCCCCGGCGCTCCCCGCCGGCCCGGCCGTGTCGGTGTGCTCGGGCGTCGGGTCGACGCCGGAACGCTGCCGCCCCGGCGCGGCGTGCCCCGTCGTGGTCGGTGCCCCGCCACGGGTCATCCGGGCTCCCCCTCCTCGCCGAACGGGACCAGCACGGTGCCCTGCTCGCCGGGACCGTCCCAGAGCACCGCCCGGCCGGGGCGGGGCCGCCACTGCACCTGCCGCCCGAAGACCGACGTCAGCTGCGCACCCGGCAGGTCCACCACGGCCACGGCGGCGAGCTTGTCCACCTCGCCCTCGGGTTCGAGCAGCGCCGCGAACGACGGCACCGTCCGCCAGCGGCCCAGCAGGTGCCGGCCGGCGGGCGGCCCCTCCCGCAGCAGCGCGCCCAGCCGTTCCGGGGGCAGTTGCTCCGGGGTCGGCACGTCCAGCCCGAAGACCACCAGGTAGGCCGGCACGGCGTCGTCCGCGGCGGCGAGCAGGCCGGCCAGGTCCACGGTGTCCACCGGGTGCCGACCGGCCAGCTCGGCCGCCAACGCCTCGGCCACCGGCCGGCACTCCTCGTCCGGCGCGGCGAGCACGAAGCGGGCGGCCCCCGGCGCGTGGTGCACCGCCACGCTGCGCGCCGCGGTGACCAGCAGCCGGACCGCCTCCGGGCCGGGACCGAGCACGGCCAGGTTCCGCCCCGGGGCCGGCCCGAGCGACACGGCGACGGTGCTCCGGGGCACGTCCACCGCGCGGCCCAGCAGGGCGGCGGGACCGGGCGCCTGCCCCGCGAGCGCGGCCCGGTGCCGGGGATCGTTGCGCAGGAGCGGGCGGGCGTAGCCGGCGAAGACCACCGGCGGGGTGGCCCCCTCCGGGCGGGCCGACCAGAGCCGGTGCCGCAGCGCCTCCACCGTGTCGGGGTGGTCCTGCGGATCCGGGAACCGGACCATCCGCTCGTGCCCCCGGATCGCGCCCCGGGGCCCGCCGAGCCCGCCGGCGGTGTTCACCACCGCGCTGCCCACCGGCAGCCCGGCGGCCGAGTCGTTCGTCGGCTCCAGCACGGCGCCCCCACCGGGCAGCGCCACCCGCACCGGGAACTGCCCCAGCACCGAGTCCCGGTCCGTACGCGAGCCCAACCCCAGGTCGCCCTCGCCGGCCAGCACCAGGTGCACCCCGTACGCGCGCCCGGTGCGGGCCAGCGCGTCCAGCCGGGCGGCGGCGTCGGCGGCCAGCCGGTCCCGCTCGGCGAAGAGCAACGGGAGATTGTCGAGCACGCACACGATGCGGGGCATCGCCCGGTGCTGCCGCAGCTCGGCGAAGCGCTGCCCGCCTGCCCGGGCGCCCGCCTCCTCGCGCCGGCGCACCTCCGCCACCAGCTCGTCCAGCAGGCTCAGCACGTACTCCCGGTCGGCGGCCATCGCGGCGGCCCGCACCTGCGGGATCCACGACCGGTCCCGCTCGGTCTGGAGGAACTCCACGAAGGACTCGGCGTCGGCGAGATCCGCCAGGTAGAGAGTTAGCTCGTCGGGGCCGTACCTGGCGGTCAGGCCGAGCAGCGCGGTGGTGAGGAACGTGGAGCGACCCGTGCCCGAGCGGCCGCTGACCAGCCAGTGCGGCGTCAGCTCCGTGAAGCCGAGCGACACGGGACGGCCACCGGCGTCCCCGACGGTCGTGGTCAGCCCGCCCACCCCGCTCGCCGTCCACAGCTCCTCGTCGGCCGCCGGCAGCAGGTCGGTCAGCGCCAGCCGGGAACCCGCCTCCACCTGCGCGGCCAGCCGGTGGCAGACCGCGTCGACCAGTTCGGCCGGCGGATCCGCCTCAATGAAGACCGGCGAGTTCAGCCCGCCCGGCGGCTCGGCGCCCGGGCCGGCGAACGACCCGCCCGGCGGGTCACCCAGCAGCGCGTACGCGGTCCGGACCGCCAACGTCGTCGCCCGCGGCAGCGGCTCCCGGTCGCCCGCCGGAGGCCAGCCCGCCACCACGAGGTGCAGCCCCGCGGACCGGCCCGGCTCGGCCAGGGCCTCGAGCCGGGCCAGGTCGGAGGGGCCGGTCGACTCGGGCAGCGCGGCGACCACCAGCAGCAGCGTCCGGTCGTGCCGGCGTCGCCCGCTCGCCCCCGGCGCCACCCACTGCTCGGCCTCGGTGAGCACGGCCCGCAGCCCGGCCACGTCCACCGCCGGGGGCGGCAGCAGGCCCGCGTCCGCGAGCGGCGCGAACGGCGCGAGGGTCGAGCCGGTGGCGTCCACCGCGCGGACCAGCAGCGCCCCGGCCGGGGTCGCCGCCAACAGCCGCAGCAGTACGCCCCGCAGCAGCCCCGCCACCCGGGGATCCCGGGCGTCCACGTCCACCGAGAGGTGACCCGTGCCGAGCAAAGGCACCAGCGCGGGGAACCGGGCGTCGTCCAGCGGTGCCGCCGTACCGACCCGGACGAAGGGAGGCGGCCCCTCACCGGCCGGTGTGGTCGGTGCGACCGTCTCCAGGGGAGCGCCCGCCCAGCCGGGGGCCAGCACCGCCGCTGCCGAACGGAGGCGGTCGGCCAGTTCGTACTGACGGCGCTGGTCGGCGGGAACGGGCCGGGTGTCGTCGAGGACGCTCGCGGCGGCGGTGGCAGTGGCGGCGGCCCGCCTGTGCAGTGCGGCGGCGCGGTTGGTGCGTGCCTTCGGACCGGCCACCGCGTCCACCCCCTCCGCCCGAGGTCGACAACCC
The DNA here is from genome assembly GCF_004345505.1 of Micromonospora sp. CNZ303. Classification (NCBI taxonomy): domain Bacteria; kingdom Bacillati; phylum Actinomycetota; class Actinomycetes; order Micromonosporales; family Micromonosporaceae; genus Micromonospora; species Micromonospora sp. CNZ303. The sequence goes on from NZ_SLVT01000015.1 coordinate 152,721, forward strand.
CTCCCCGCGCAGAGACCGTAACCCAGTCGGGCCGACTCGTCCGGGATGCGCGGCGGCACTGCGCCGGGGATGTCGTGGATCTCACCGATGGGGAGTGGTCCGTCACGATCCGCTGGATCTGGGGCATTGGGTCTACCGCGTCCAGCCGCTAGCCTCAGAGGGTGGAATCAGTGCAGCCCCCCGCCGGTTCCCAGGTCTCCCGCGTACCGGCGCAACGGCCCCCCTCCGACCACCTGGCGCCGCCCTCGCCGGCCCCGGTGCCGGAGCGGCCACGGCGGCGGCTGCGCACCGTGGTCACGGTGGTCGCGAGCGTCGTCGCGGCACTCTGCCTCGGCGGAGTGGCCGCCGGATTCGTGCTCTACAACCGGGCCGCCGCCCCGGACCGCAGCGCGCCCGACGTGGTGGTGGACAACTACCTACGCGCCTTCCTCGTGGACCGCAACGACACCCGCGCCAATTTATTCACTTGTGAGGGAAGCGGCGATCGGGCTGCGGTCCTCGGACTGCGTAGCGAGATCGAGCAGCGTGAGGCCAACTTCGACGTCGTGGTCAGAGTCAGTTGGGGGCCGCTCACCCGGACCGACACGAACGAGGGCGAATCAGTTGCCACAACGCTCACCATCTCCGGCTCAGCCAACGGCCAGCCCCGCAGCAGCAGGCGTGAGGACTGGGTATTCGATGTGGTGGAAAGAGACGAAGGCTGGCGGGTCTGTAGCGGCCGTAGGGCCGGCTGAGCGTCACTCGATCCAGAGCAGATGCACAGGGACCTCCAGTGTGGTCGGCGACTGGCCCCGCCAGGCCCAGCGGTACCACTCCACCTCCGGGGCAACCCGGACGCAGATGTCGCCTTCCGCGCCGGAGTAGGTCTCGGTGACAACACGCAGGTCCCGGTGTTCGACGGAATCCACCACGTGCACCACCCGGCGACCCGTGACGGCGCCCGACTCGAAGACCGGGGTCGGGGCGCGGTGCGGCGGGGCGTCCAGCGAGACCAGGCGGACGCCCGTCTCGTGGTCCATCGACGCGTCCGGCCGCCGGGCCCCCACCGTCTCCACCCAGACCCGCTCGACCGGGACCAGCGGCGCGAAGACCTCTACCTGGTCGGACTCCGCCCGGTACCACTCGTGCTCGGGGATGACCGGTACGTAGGTCCGGCTGCCCTGCACCACCCGGTCGTCGGCGCGGAGGTCACCGCGCCAGCCGAGTCCGGGCAGGCCGACCAGCACGCGCTGCCCGCGGAGCTCGACGCGTCCGGTCGCCGGCACGATCTCGATCGGTCGGGGCGGCCGGGGCGCCCAGTCCGGATGGTCGGCGAACGGGTCGGGAAGCGGGTCGCTCATGACGGCGAGCGTCTCATCCCGCGCCCTTGAGCGGCGCGCCGCGTGATCGCATGAACGGCACCGGGTCGATGGCGCCCCGGCTGCTCCTGTCTCCGTCCTCGTGCACCTCGAAGTGGAGGTGGGGGCCGGAGGAGTTGCCGCTGCTGCCCACCTCGCCGATGACCGTTCCGGCCTCGACGAGCTGGCCGACCTTGACGCGGGGTTTGCTGACCATGTGGCAGTAGCGGGTGATGAACCCGCCGGCGTGCAGGACGTCGACGAACCAGCCGCAGCCGCCCTTGTTCGGCCAGCCGTCGACGTCGCAGGTGTGCCGGCCGCCGGAGTCCGGGTCGCAGCGGGACACCAGGACGCGTCCGGTGGCGGCGACACGGATGTCGGTGCCCTTCGGCGCGGCGATGTCGACCCCGTTGTGCCGGGGCCGGCTCGCGGTGCGGAAGCCCGAGCCGACGCCGCCGGGGATGGGAGCCGTCCAACCCGAGGCGGCGATCTGTCCTCCGGCGGCGCGGTCGCAGGCCTTCCTACCGTCGATCAGCGCGATCCGGGCAGCTCCGCCTGCCAGCGCGTTGACGATCTGGCCGGCCACGTCCTCGTGCTTGGCATACGCGTCCGGGAAGGCGCTGATCTGCACGGCCTGCGCGGCCCGGGTCAGCGGCATCGTCTCCCAGCCGGGCACCTTGACCAGCTTCTCGTAGAACTTCCGGGCGGCGTACTCGGGCGTCATCCGCTGCGCCACGGTGCCCCAGCCCGCTCTCTGCTGAAACAGCCCGACGGAGTCGTGATCGGCACCGACACCCTCGTTGGGGAGATCCTCGGACTCGCCGACGGTCCGGTTCGCCAGGTTGCGCAGCCGGGACTCCTGCATGGCGGTTGCCACGGCGATCACCCATCCGCGCGGCGGCACCTTCATCTCCTGCCCGACCTTGATGATCCGAGCGGCGTTACGAAGCTGGACCTGACCGTAGCCGGACATCCGAGGGACCTTGCCGCGAACGTCGACCCGGTGGTTCTCCTTGCAGTCCATGCTCACCGGGGCCATGTCCGTGGACTCGCCGCCCAGTTCCGTGAGGAAGAAGGCCCCCGCGCCGCCGGTGCAGCAGAGCAGGGCGAGCGTCGCCGTCAACGCGGCGGCCAGTGCGCCGAGTCGGAGCTGTCGACCGCGCGGTCGCGTCCCGTCGCTCATGTCTGCTCCCAGTCCACGGCATCAACCAGCCACCGCCCGTCGGGCGCCACCAGTTCGAGGCGGAGCCGACCCGTGTCGAGCGGAACCAGCACCTCGACGAAGTTCTCGGCCCGGGGCTGGAGAGTGACGTCGCCGTCGACCTGACCGGTCGGCACCCCGGACGGGTCGGCGCCGGCCAGCTTGTCGGTCAGCGCCGGGGTGGAGAGGGGACGTAGGCCCTCCTGCCACTGCTCCGCGGTGGTGCCCGTTTTGCCGAGCCAGGCGGCGACGAAGCGTTCGGCGGTCTGCTCCGGCGTGAGTTCGCCGGGACGGGTGACGGGGGAGGGGGGAGCGCCCGTGGAGAATGCCCCGTCGTCGCCGGCGGTCGGGTCGACCGTGGTGATCGGTTGGTTGGGGCGGTTGCTGAGCCCGGAGGTGGGGTCACCGGGCCCGGAGACCAGCCGTGCCGCTCCGATGATCCCGAACACGAGGACGGCGATGCCGATCGCGATGCCGATCCGGGACCGGAGGACCCGGGTTACCAGGAATTCAATTGCCCGCCGCACCGTGCTCACCGCGCCTCTGAGCGGATCCGGGGAGTGGGCCGGTCAGGCTCGCGTTCCGTGGACCCGGGGCGGTAGATGACGAACGAGGGGTTCTCGTCCGGCACGTCCGGCTCCGTCCAGGTGGCCGGCTGCCGCCGCCGGGGCCGAGGGGCGACCGGGCGGGAGGCGTCCCTTTCCCCGGAGGGCGCCCCCTTCTCGGCGGCCGACTCACGGCCGTCGGGCCGTTGCCGCTCCTCCCCACCGGGGTTGGCGGCATGCCCAGCGCGGGGGGCGGCCTGCGCCGGATCCTCCCGCCGGGCCTCAGGCCGGAGGGTGGGCTGCTCCGCCACGACAGCCCGACGCCGGCCCATCGCCGGATCAGCCGTGCCGCCGGGTTCAGCGACGTCGAGCCGGGCGGCGGTGCGCATGTCCCGGAAGAACCGCCGGTGCCACGAGCCGGCCGAGCTGACCGCCTCGCTGCTGTCCTTGCCGCCGAGCTGGGTGATCCGTCGATAGGGACGCAGCAGTAGCCAGCCGACCACGCCACAGAGCCACACCAGCACCACCTGGAGCCAGCCGGGCAGGGTCGGCGTGCTCATGATGAGGTCGACCGCGAAGAGGTAGATGGCGGCACCGGTGCCGAAGATGGCGATGTTGAAGACGGCGGCGACCACCGCGTTCGCCAACCGCCGCAACCCGGCGCTGGCCGGGCGCATCAGGCCCACCGTGCCCAGGATCGGCGCGGCGATCACCGCCCAACGGAAGATCAGGAATCCCAGCAGCACCAGCAGCGAGGCGGTCAGGTCGAACATCGCGAAGAGCACAGCGGCCAGCACCGCGATGAATCCGGCGCCCACCCGGTCCATGTCCCGGACGCCCTGGAGATACTCGTACGCCTCCGGGTCCTCGGTCTCGATCTGCTGCGCGACCCGCGCCCACTGCTGCTGCTTGGCCTTGATGGTGGCCTCTCGCGTGGCCGGATTCGACCGGAGCTTCGCGGCCTCCTCCCAGGAGAGCGACTTCGCGTCGTAGAGGGCTGGACCGTACTTCTTCGCGGTCTCGCTGTCCGCCGAGCCCAGCACGCCCCGCAACCAGTTGCGGTAGAGCATCGCCTCCGTCGCCGTGTCACTGGCCCGCACGGCGGGAGGACGGTTGTCCTTGCACGCCTCCGGATTTGGGTCGTCGCACTGACTTGGAGGAGTGTCCTTGGTGGCCGGGCCGACCGCGTCGTGGACCACGCCCAGGGTGGTGACGAGGGTGCCGTCGGCGATGTTGGCCGACTTGACCGGCCAGGCGGCCAGGGCGGTCACCGCCACCATCACCAGCAGGGCCCAACCCGCCGTGGTCATCGCGTTGCTCATGTCGGACTGGCGGGAACGCCAGAGCAGGTACAGGCCGACCACGCACAGCGTGACGATGCCGAAGACACTGAACACCTTCTGGTAGACGGCCTTGGTCGCCTGGTCCACCAGCGGATCGGCCCAGCCCCACATCGATCGCGGATCCCAGGCGCGTTCCCGCAGCGCGTTCGAGGCGCCCACGATCGCCGTGGCGATCATGAATTCGCCATTGGCGACCGTGTTGGTGAACTTGTAGTCGGGATGCAGCACCGCGGTCGCGCAACCGCTGTCGATGTCATACGTGGAGTAGCTGTATCCGGCGTAGCCGTAGTCGCTGTAGAAGCCCTTGGGGCCCGGCTTCGTGGCCGAGTCCGGGCGGGACGCGAACCAGCCGGCGAGCCCGGAATCGGGCGTACCGGGAGTCGGGGCGTTCCGGCATTTGACCTCTGAGTCGGCGACTTCCTTCAGTTTGGCGACGCAGGCGCGGAAGTCGGCCTGCCACTCCGGCGTGGTGCAGAGTTCGGCCTTCGTCTGGGCGGTCAGCGGTGCGGGGGCGGCCGCCATGGCACCGACGGCCGGCCAGCCGATCGTGGCCCCGGCGAGTACGCCGAGCGCGAGCAGGAACGCCGCCAACCGTGCCCTGGCCCGCGCCATGTCACGCCTCCATGTTCGGCAGGATGGCCGGCAGCACCCCGGCCGCCGCGGCGATCGCGGCGGGGGTGGTGTCGAGGTGGTCCAGCAGCCCGTCGACGTACGAGACGTCGACCCGGACCTTCTGCACCCGGCCGTCGACGTCCCGCATGACGAATTCCCGGAAGCCGAGCCGGCTCGAACTGGTGGCGTCGGCGGTGGAGAGGGAGGCCAGGGTGGCCTCGTAGCCGTCGTTGACCGGCACCCGCAGCAGGCGGAGCGCTTCGGAGGCGATTTCCGCGTCCTCGGCGATCCGGCCGACGAAGACGGTCGAGACCAGGTTCTGCACGTCGAGGCCGAGGATGTCCCGCGGGTTCTGCGAGGCGACCAACGCGGCGAGGTTCCACTTGCGGGAGTCGCGCGCGAGCCGGACCAGGAACGACCGTCCGGAGCGCCACCCTTCCATGAAGTGCGCCTCGTCCAGGCCGACCAGCTTCCGCGACGACATCGAGCCGCCGTAGCAGCGGCGTACGGCGAGCCGGTGTGCGGTGTGCAGCATCGGCAGGGCCAGCGCCTCCTCGGCGGACCAGTACTCCCGCTCGATCTTCAGGTCGGGCAGTCGCAGCCCGGCCATGGTGATCACGGTGAGGGCGGCGTCCGCGCCGAGCAGTCCCTCCGGCGGGCGGCCGAAGAAGAGCATGGCCAGCGGCATCTCGGCGGTGTCGAGCAGCAGGTTGGCCAGTTCCTTGCCGGCGTCGTCGTCGAGCTGGCTGAGGCAGGCGACCACGTCGTCCAGGGTGGAGGTCTCCTCCGCGGGCACCTGGCGTACGGCGTGCCGGAAGAGGGTGGCGGTGGACGCCTCCCGGGCGACCTGCGGGGGCACCAGCATCATGCAGATGTCCTGCACCAGCATCCGCCGCTCGGCGCGGGCGTTGGAGACCGCGATCTCGAACTCCCGGTCGCCGGAGGCCCCGGTGCCGAACTCGCTGCGCAGCGGCGTCGGGATGAGCGAGTACGGGGCCAGGGTGCCGTGCTCGGAGCCGGTCAGGTTCAGCACCCGCGCGTACGGCCGGAGCTCCGGCATGGCGCAGAGCCGGGCGAGCGGGCCGGACGGGTCGAGCAGCGTCACCTGGACCCCGCGTCGGGCCGCGAGGTAGCCGAGCGCGCCGAGCAGGGTGGACTTGCCACCGCCCGGTTCGGCGACGAAGACGGCCAGCCCGGAGCGTTCGCGTACTTCCATCGGGAAGTGCAGGTCGAGGAAGACGGGCCGGCGGCAGGTGCCGGCGGTGCGCCCGATGAGGTCGCCGCGCCGGTCGCCGACGGTGGAGGCGGCCTGGGGGAGCGCGGCGGCGAGCAGGTTGACCGGCATCCGCCGGACGTAGCCGGTGTTGGCGATCGGTTCGCCGGGGATGAACTCGCGGGCCAGCCAGTCCTGGTTCTTCGGGTGTTGCAGCGAGATCCGCAGCTCGCGGGAGTAGAGCTGGATCAGCCGGCGGGCCCGCTCCAGGCACTCCTCGCGGTTGCGGCCGCCGACGGCGATCCGGTGCCAGCCGTGCGCGCGGGCGGAGTCGACCGGCAGCCCGGTGGTCATCTCGTCGCCGATGACCAGGGCGCGCTTGGCCAGCCGCTCCAGCTCGGGCGGGGCGTCGATGCCGTGTTCCGCGTAGTCGAGCTGCTGGGAGCGGATCATCCGCAGCCGGTGCTCCAGGTTACGGAAGGAGTCGCCGGATCCGAGGATGTCGACGCGGGTGGAGAGCTCCATCGGCCACGGCAGCCGCTCGTGGAAGTGCAGCCAGGGCTCGTGCCGCTCGGGGATCTCCAGGGGCTCCATCCGGCCGACCGCCAGCACGGCGACGTGCCGTTCCTCGCCGGTCATCCGGTTGACCAGCTTGACGGTCGAGCCGTACGGGGTGCGGTAGCGCTCGACCTGCTCGGTGAGGGCGAGCAGGTCGCCGCGTTCCCACTGCCCGTCGGTGAGCGGGGAGAGCTGACCGGGCGGCGCCATGCAGAGCGCCACCGAGCGGTAGAGCAGCCATTCCAGTTCCTGTGCCGTGACCCGCCGGCCGCGCATGCCGAACGCGCCCAGCACCTCGTCGAACTGCTCGACGGTGCGGCCGAGCTTGCGGCGCTCGCCCTCGGCGACGCCTCGGCCGAAGGTGCGCAGCAGTCGCTCGGTGAGCGAGTCGCCGAGGGCACGCCGGGCGAAGGTGACGCCGAGGTAGGTCTGCCCCTCGGCGTGGTTGACCGAGAGCAGGTGCCGCTGCGCGGCCACGAGGTGGTCGCCCCAGCTGGCGGTGCCGGGCACGTCGGGCAGCGGCGCGGCGGTGTGCGCGTCGATGGTGCGGGCCCACTCGTCGGCCGGGAAGGGCCGCGTGGTGCGCCGCAGGTGCAGGCGGAAGCCGGCCAGGCCGGCGTACTGCTCGGAGATCGCCGAGAGCAGCGCCTCCCGTTCGGCGTCCGGCCGGAACGCCCAGCGCACCTCGGGCAGCCAGTACCAGGCGGTGACGGTGTTGGGGGTGAAGGTCAGGTGGCCGGCGATCTCGGTGATGGCCAGCTCGACCGCCGGGTCCCGGTCCCCGAACTTGATCTTCGGTGGCTTGACCCGGGTGGGCTTGACGGGCTTGACGGGCTGGCCGCGCCGGCCGGCGGAGCGCTGGCGCGGCGGCGCCACCTCCCGGCCGGCCCGCTCCGGCGGGCGCTCCCCGGTGCGGCGGGACGTCGGCTCGGACGCCGGTTCCGGCGCGGGCGGGTCGAGCGGGGCCGCGTGCTGGCGGGGCGCCGGCTGGGAGGACGGCGGTGCCGCCGCGACGGCCGGCACGTCCTCCGCCTCCGCCGGTGGGCGGAGCGTGGGCAGCCGGTCCCCGGACTGGTGCGGTACCCGGGACCTGGCCGGTCGGGCGGGCGGCTCGTACGCGTCGGCCGGGGGCTGGTCGGCGGTCGGTGCCACCCCCGGGGCCGTCCGGTGGGCAGGCTGGCCGGTCCGGGGAGCCGCGTCGGCCGGGTGGCCGGTCCGGTGGGTGTCGGGCCCGTGACCCGCGCGTGGGGGCGGCGGAAGGGGGGCGGGAGCCGGTGGGAGCGCCGCCGGGGCCGGCGCGGCGCCGGCCGGCTGCTGGCCGATGGCGGTTTGCTCCCGCCCGCCGGCCCGCTGCGGGGGTGCCGTCGGCCGGGTCGGGCCGGGGCGCGTACCGCCGAACAGGTCGAGGAAGGGCGAGTCGATGTCGGCGTTGTCGGCGGGTTGCGGCTCGGCCGGCGGCGGCGTCCGGCGTGGCGCCGGACGGGGGGCCTGGAAGACGCCCACCCCACCGTGCCCGGGTGTCGTCACCAGGGCCGGGTCGAGGGCGACCTCGTCCGTCTCGGGATCATCAGGGTAGTTGAACGACCGCGCACGGTTACCGTGCGGGACGGCCGGGCGCCCTGCCGGGGAACCCGGCGTGGAACTGCGATTCATGCGACCGCCTCATCCGCGTCGTTCGACTGCCTGGTCGGGGTGCGACCGGTCATGCCAGTTCCTCCCGGATCCTGATCCGACTGCCGACCAGGCGGGGGTCCCGCTGCTCCGCGGCCGGCTCCCGGGTCCGCCGCCAGTCGGTCAGCGCGGTGCGGATCACCATGCGCGCGGGCCGGTCCGGATCGACGTACCGGAAGATGAACGAGGTGCTCACGATGGCGAGCGCGATCTCCCAGGCGGGGAAGAGCTCGACCTGCAACGTGAACAGCCAGTGGATGAACATGTAGAGGGGAACGAGCAGCATGAACAGCCCGTACTGGGCGTACGGCAGGTGGACGGGAAGGGTGTAGCCGGGCGGCCCGAGGTAGACCAGGCGAGCCCGGTAGATGTCGTCGTCGGTGCGCAGCCGCATCTCGTGCCCGCGCCTATTCGAAGATCAGGTCGATCAGGTAGTCGCCGATGAAGAAGAGTGTGGCGGCTCCGGCGATGAAGGCGAGCCCGACGATCGCGATCGCCGAGCTGGTGAGGACCTTGGAGATCTCACCCCGGCTGGCGCGCCCGATGAAGATGACGCCCAGCACGGCCAGCAGGATCGGAGCGATCTTGCTGGCGAAGAACGTGACGACACCCTCGGTGTCGATGCCCTTGGGCGCAGGCTCGGCGAGTGGAGTCGACGCCAGGGCGGAGAGCATGTGGGCGGCGGTTGACGTCGCCGTCTCCATCAGCTCGATGGCGATCACTGGAACCTCCCCAAGTCGCGGCCGGCGGCGCCGCGGTGGTGCAGTGGACGTGCCTGGCGGGAACGGTGCTCCCTGTACGCAGCGTCGGCGACTCTGCGTTCGTTACCCACCACGAAGGGTGGTGGACTTTGGGCGGATTCTCCCGCTTCGGCCCTCCCTCCAGGCTTCGCCATCTCGATGCCGGGCAGTTCCAAAGCGTACGGGCACCCACTGTTTGCGACAAGCCGCGAAGAGTCTGCCCGATCCGACCAGGACGACCGATCGTACACCCGTTCGAATGCGCATGTCACCGCCCTGGACCCGGTCCGTCCGGGGCGCTCCGGCCGACCGGTACCGTCTAGCCGTGACCGATCTGGTACGGGCCTCGGACCCGGTGGTGATGGGCGTCCTCAACGTCACGCCCGACTCCTTCTCCGACGGCGGACGGTACGCCGACCTCGACGCCGCCGTCGGACACGGCGTGCGGCTGCGGGCTGACGGCGCCCACCTGGTGGACGTCGGCGGCGAGTCCACCCGGCCGGGCTCCGACCGGGTCGACGCGGAGACCGAGACGGCCCGGGTGGTGCCCGTGATCCGGGAACTGACCGCCGCCGGCGTGCCGGTCAGCATCGACACCACCCGCGCACGGGTCGCCGAGGCGGCCCTCGCCGCCGGCGCGGCCGTGGTCAACGACGTCTCCGGCGGCCTCGCCGACCCCGACATGGCCCGGGTGGTCCGCGACGCCGGCTGCCCGTGGGTGCTCATGCACTGGCGGGGCCACTCCCGTGAGATGGGTGAGCTGGCCCGCTACGCCGACGTGGTCGCCGACGTGCGCGCCGAGCTGGGCCGCCGCGTCGACGAGGCGCTGCGGGCCGGGGTCGGCGCCGACCGCATCGTCGTCGACCCGGGGCTCGGCTTCGCCAAGACGGCCGCGCACAACTGGGAACTGAGCACCCGCCTGTCCGAGCTGCTGGACCTCGGCTTCCCGCTGCTCTTCGCGTCCAGCCGCAAGTCGTACCTGGGGCGGCTGCTGGCCGGCCCCGACGGCACCCCCCGCCCCACGGACGGCCGCGACGTGGCCACCGTCGCCACCAGCCTGCTCGCCGTGGCGGCCGGCGCCTGGGGCGTACGCGTGCACGACGTCCGGGCCACCGTGGACGCCCTCGCCGTCTGGCAGGCCACGGGCGCGCCCCGCCTGGCGCCCGCCGCCACCGGTGGGGCCCGGGCGGCCCACGCCGGCGCCGGCCGGGCGGACCGCACCACCGACCACGGAGGAGACCGATGACCGACCGGATCCAGCTGACCGGCCTGCGGGCGCACGGCCGGCACGGGGTGTACGACTTCGAGCGCGCCCAGGGCCAGGACTTCGTGGTCGACGCCGTCCTGGAGATGGACCTCGCTCCGGCGGCCCGCTCCGACGAGGTGGGCGACACCGTCCACTACGGCGAACTGGCGGAGCGGCTGGTCGCGGTGGTGACCGGCGAGCCGGTCAACCTGATCGAGACGCTCGCCGACCGGCTGCTGGCCGTCTGCCTGGCCGATCCCCGGGTCGAGGCCGCCACGGTCACCGTGCACAAGCCGGAGGCGCCCGTCCCGCACACCTTCACCGACGTGGCCGTCACGATGACGCGGCGGCGGAACCGGTGACCCGCGCCCTGCTCTCGCTGGGCAGCAACCTCGGCGACCGGCTCGCCCACCTGCGCTCCGCCGTGGCGGCGTTCGGCGACAGCGTGCTCCTGGTCTCCGGCGTCTACGAGACTCCACCGTGGGGGGACGCGGACCAGCCCGCGTACCTGAACGCCGCGCTGCTCGCCGAGGACCCGGCCGCGACCCCGTACGACTGGCTGGAGCGCGCCCGGGCGGCGGAGCGCGCCGCCGGGCGCACCCGCGACCCGCAGCGGCGCTTCGGGCCGCGCACCCTGGACGTGGACGTCATCGTCGTGTGGGCCGACGGCGACGAGCCGGTGCTCAGCGACGACCCGGAGCTGACCCTGCCGCACCCCCGGGCCCACCTGCGGGCCTTCGTGCTGCGGCCGTGGATCGACCTCCAGCCGTACGGGCGGCTGCCCGGGCACGGCTGGCTGACCGACCTGCTCAACACTCCTCCGGTCGCCGACGACGCGCTGGATCTGCGCCCCCGGCCGGATCTGGCGATAGAGTCGACGGCATGACCCAGTGGAGCCGGCCGGCATGACGCAGGCGCAGTCCCCGCGACCGGGCGGGACGGGCCCCGAGCGGTCCCGGATGGGCCCCACCCGGATCTCCACCCTGGTGGTGGCCGCCCTCGGCGCCGCCGCGGTGGCCTGGTTGCTGATCAGCACCCTCTACTACGACTACCTGCCGGAGCTGCCCTGGCTGCCGGTGGTCACGCTCGCCGCGCTGGCCGTGCTTGAGGCGTACGCCGCCGTGAACACCCGGGGGCGCATCGAGCGCAGGCCGGGCCGAGAGCCGGTCAATCCGCTGCTGGTGGCCCGGTTCGTGGTGCTCGCCAAGGCCTCCGCGCTGGCCGGCGCGATCTTCACCGGGTTCTACGCCGGGCTGACCGGCTGGCTCTTCGTGGAGCGTACCGACGCCGCGATGGGTGACCGGCCGATCGCCGGCGCCGGTCTGCTCGCCGGGTTGGCGCTGACGGGGGCGGCGCTCTGGCTGGAGCGCTCCTGCCGGGTTCCCGAGCAGGAGGACGACGAGGACCGCGAGCCCGGCGGCCGGGAGGGTCGCCCCGGCCCACGCTGATTCCGGGGGTTACGCCCGGCCTCCTGCGCGGGTACGGTGCCTGCGACCGGAGAGCAACGCCGCCCCGGTCCGCCCGCGCGTCGGACCAGGCTGGACGGCGGCCACGTGGGAGGCGGCGTCATGCGGTACGACGAACCGGGGCGTGAGCCGTCGCCCGAGCCCTCGTCCGGCATCCCCGCCTCCGTCCTGGAGAACGTCTTCGACGACCCCGCGCACGGTGAGCCCGGCCGCGACCGGTTCGCCGTGCACGTCGTCTGGGAGTTGCTGCTCCTGGCCGCGTCGGTCGTCCTGGCGTACCTGCTCTGGCGGGAGGAACCGGCCGCGCTGCGGGGCGACGGGCTGCGGTCGCTGCTCCTCGACGCGGTCGTGCTCGGGTTGCTGGCGCTGGCCGCCGGGCTGACCCTGCGTACGGCCGCCGTGAACCTGGCCGTCGGCCCGGTGGCGGTCGCCGCCGCGCTGCACGTCGCCGAGCAGGGCGACCGGGGCGTCAGCGCCGCCGCCGGGCCGGCCCTGCTGGTCGCCGCGCTGGGCGGGACCGCCCTGGCGCTGGTCGTGGTGGTGCTGCACGTGCCCGGCTGGGCCGCGTCCCTCGCCGCCGCGGCCGGGGTGGTCGTGTACATCCAGCAGCGCTCGGCGGCGGTCCTGCCGCAGGGCGACTACGACCCGGAGCGCGGCGCCCTGCACCTCTTCGTCGGGTTCGCGGCCGTCGCGGTGCTCGGCGGTCTGTTCGGCTCGGTGCGGGCCGTCCGCCGGGTGGTCGGCCGGTTCCGCCCGGTCGTGGATCCCGCCCGCCGCCGGGGCGCGGTGGCGGCGGTGGTCACCTCCGGCGCGCTCGTCGGCTCCACGGTCCTGGCCGCGTTGGCCGGCATGCTGACGGCCAGCCGGGACACCGCCCCGGTCGCGCCGGACCCGGGGCTGGACTGGACGGTGCTCGCGGTCGGCCTGGCGCTGCTCGCCGGCACCAGCGCCTACGGCCGGCGGGGCGGCGTCTTCGGCACCCTGCTGGCGGTCTGCCTGGTCACGGTCTTCTCCGCGTACGCGCAGGCGCGGGGCTGGACGGTGAGCCGGTGGGCGGTCGGCGCGGCGGCGCTCGGCGTCGGGCTGCTGGCCACCCGGCTGGTCGAGGCGTACGGGCGGCCGGCGACCGGCGCGGCGGCGGAACCGGTCCCCGCCGGGGACGGCCGGATCGGCACGGGCTGGACAGCGGCCCCGGCGGCCCCGGCCGGCGACTGGCCGCCCGCCGTGCCGAGGCGGTCCCCCGAGAGCCCGGTGGACCCGTGGAGCGACCCCGGCTGGGAGAGCGGCCCGCGCCGGTGGGACGCCGACGAGCGGTGAGCCGGCGCCGTCCACCGGGCCGGGAGTGATCTCGCCGGTTAGGCTCGGCGGCATGACCGACACACCATCGACCTCCGCCGGCCCGTCGTTCGAGGAACTCGACGCGCTGTCCACCGAGGAGCTGCGGGAGCGGGCGTTCGCGGTCGCCCGGGAGCGCCACGACGTGCGCTTCTTCTGGTCCGTGCTGCGGCACCTGCCGAACGCGGACGAGGCCGCCGTCCTCGACGGCGCGCCCAACTCGGTCGGGCCGACGATCGACGAGGCCGCGGCGCTGTGGCGTGAGCTGACCGGGCACGGCTACGAGGAGTCGGCGCCGCTGCTGCGGGCCGCGTTCATCGACTACCTGATGAAGCACCCGCGACAGTGACGGCGATCGCCGGCCCCGGGCAGGTTTGCCCGCCGCGGTCCGCCGGGAACTGAGCCGATCATGGCGCTCACCAACCCGTCACGCACCGGCGGTCGCTACGGGACGGCGGCGGGCACGGGCGCGCTCGCGGCGCTCCTCCTGGTCGCGGTCTGCGGCAGCCCGGCGTACGTCGGCTGGGCCGCCGGCACCGACTCGAACTCCGCCGGCGGCTGGTACCTGCAACTGCTCTCCTGGCCGGCGTGGCTCTTCAACGGTGACGGGGCGACCGGCAACCTGCTCGTGGCGAACCTGCGGGCCGTCCTGCTGGTCATCCTCGCGGCGCTCTTCCTCTACCTGCTGCCCACCTCGCAGGTGGCCCGGGTGCAGGGGTCGGGGACGCAGTTCTTCTCCGGCTGGGCCGCGTACGTCCTGGCCGGCGGCTTCGCCTCCCTGATCGCCGCCTTCCTCGGCCCGGAACCGACGCTGCTCACGGCGATCCAGGCGGGCGGCGCCGGCGCGACCTACGGCTTCCTGTCCGGGTGGATCATCGGCGCGGCCAGCCTCGGCGGGCGCGCCTGACCGGGCTGTGCCTCACCGCTCGGGCGCGCCCAGTTCAAGCAGCCGCGCCCGGCTGAGCACGCCGACGGGCCGGCCCCCGTCGGTCACCACGACCCGGTCCGCGGCCGAGGTCAGCAGCACCCCCAGCGCGTCGTACGCCGAGCCGCCGAGCGGGATCGTCGGCAGCTCGGCCACCCCGGTCTCCGGCAGCGGTTCGACGGCCTCGCCGGTGACCGGGGTGACCGCCAGCCGGCGGATGCCCCGGTCGGCGCCCACGAACTGCCGCACGAAGGGCGTGGCGGGCGCGCCGAGCACGGCGGCGGGGGTGTCGAACTGCTCCAGACGGCCGCCCTCGGAGAGCACGGCGATCCGGTCGCCCAGCCGGACCGCCTCGTCCAGGTCGTGGGTGACCAGCACGATGGTCTTGCGCACCTCGGCCTGCAACCGGAGGAACTCCTCCTGCAACCGGGTGCGGGCGATCGGGTCGACGGCCGAGAACGGCTCGTCCATCAGCAGCACCACCGGGTCGGCGGCGAGGGCCCGGGCGACCCCGACCCGCTGCCGCTGACCGCCCGAGAGCTCGTGCGGGTAGCGGCGGCCGAACGTGGCCGGATCGAGCCCGACGAGTTCCAGCAGCTCGTCGACCCGGCTGCGGCTGCGCTGGCGGGGCCAGCCGAGCAGCCGGGGCACGGTGGCGACGTTGGCGCTGACCGTCTGGTGCGGAAAGAGCCCGACGTTCTGGATCACGTAGCCGATCCGGCGCCGCAGCCGGACCGGGTCGACCCGGGTGACGTCCTCGCCGCCGAGCAGGATCCGGCCGCCGGTCGGCTCGATGAGGCGGTTGACCATCCGGAGCACCGTGGACTTGCCGCAGCCCGACGGTCCGATGAGCACCGCCAGCTCGCCGGCCCTGATGTCCAGGCTCAGCTCCCGTACGGCCTCGGTGCCGTCCGGGTAGCGCTTGCGGATGCCCTCGAGCGTGATCGACGCCGCGCGCGGTTCGGCGGGGGCGGTGCCCTCCGGGGTAACGTCCACACATGTCCTTCCGCCTGAGCTACCGGGCCGACCCGGGTAACCCGTGGTTCTCCTGGCAGTACGTGCGGGACAACTCTGACACGATCCTCGCCGCCGTGCGTGAGCACGCCTCGCTGACCGCTCGCGCGGTGCTGATCGCCGCCCTGATCGCGCTGCCGCTGGCGGTGGCCGCCTACTGGTACCGCTCGCTCGCCGGGCCGGTCCTGGCCCTCACCGGGGTGCTCTACACGGTGCCGTCGCTGGCGCTCTTCGCGTTCGTCGCCCCGTACCTGGGCATCGGCGCGGCGACGGCGCTCAGCGTGGTGGTCCTCTACGCGCTGCTGGTGATCGTCCGCAACGCCGTCGCGGGGCTCAACCAGGTGCCCCCCGAGGTCCGCGAGGCGGCGGAGGGGATGGGGTACGGCCGCTGGGGCCGGCTGTTCCGGGTCGAGTTGCCGCTGGCCCTGCCGGGCATCCTCACCGGGTTGCGGCTGGCGACCGTCTCCACGGTGGCCCTGGTGACCGTGGGTGTGGTCATCGGGCGCGGTGGCCTGGGGCAGCTCATCTTCGCCGGCTTCCAGAACAACTTCTACAAGGCGCAGATCATGACGGGGACGCTGCTCTGCGTCCTGCTCGCCCTGGTGCTCGACCTGGTCCTGGCCGGTGCGGGTCGGCTGCTGACGCCGTGGCTGAGAAGAACGGCGGCCCGGTGAGCGCGAGGAACGCAGCGCAGCGGAGTCCCGCAGTCGCGAACGGAAGGTTGGCTCGGTGAGCGCGAGGAACGCAGCGCAGCGGAGTCCCGCAGTCGCGAACGGAAGGTTGGCTCGGTGAGCGCGAGGAACGTAGCGCAGCGGAGTCCCGCAGTCGCGAACGGAAGGCTGACTCCGTGAATCCGGTCGAGGCGGCGCTGGTCTGGCTCAACGATCCGCTGAACTGGACGAACCCGGGCGGCGTCCTGGAGCGGCTCGGCGAGCACCTGTCGATGTCGGCGGCGGCGGTGGCGCTCGGCTGCCTGGTCGCCTGGCCGATCGGGCTCTGGCTCGGGCACACCGGCCGAGGCGGCGGCCTGGTGGTGCTGGTGTCCAACGTGTCGCTCGCTGTCCCCACGCTCGCCCTGCTCACCATCCTGCCGCTGACCTTCCTCGGTTTCGGCCGGCCGTCGGTGGTGGTCGCGCTGGCCGTCTTCGCCGTGCCGCCGCTGCTGGCCAACGCGTACACGGGGGTTCGGCAGGCCGATCCGGAGGCCCGGGACGCGGCGCGCGGGATGGGCTTCTCGGGGTGGCAGTTGCTGCGCCGCGTCGAGCTGCCGCTGGCGGTGCCCTACCTGGCGGCCGGGTTCCGCACGGCGGCGGTGCAGGTGGTGGCGACCGCCGCGCTGGCGTCCTTCGTCAACGGCGGTGGCCTGGGCCAGATCATCCGGGCGGGCTTCGGCCTGGACATCGCCGCAGGCGGCGGCCAGATCATCGCCGGCGGCGTGCTGGTGGCCGGGCTCGCCATGCTGCTGGAACTGGTGCTGGCCCTGGTCGAGCGGCTGGTCACGCCGCGCCCGCTGCGGGTGGACCGCCGTCGGGCGCGCCGCCGGGCGGCGCAGGCGGTGGCCGGCGGCTGAGCACCGTCCGCCCACCCGGGCTCCCGTGCCGGGGGGCCGCGTGGCCGTACCCGGCCATCGACGCACGGGACCGGAACGCCTGGACGCCACGGACCGGAACATCCCGATGACGGGTCGGCGCGGCTGACTTCCGGTGACGATCCGGTGACAAACTCCGCCTCGGGTTGTCGGTCCCGCGTGGAAGATGTTGGGGTGGGAAACCGGGCGACCGCAATGCGAGCCGCCCGTGGGACACAGCGGGCGGCCGGACGGAGATCGCCCGTCGGACACGCGGCCGGCCCGGCAGGGTCGCGCCGGGACACGGAAGGCGGGCAACTGATGCGCGCTCGTACACGCCTGGCCGTCGGTGCGGTGGGAGCCCTCGCCGCGGCGGGGCTGCTGACCGGCTGCGGCGACGCCGGCTCCTCCGGCACGGACGCCCCGGAGCAGGCGGCCTCGGGCGCCGGCTGCGCGCCGGTCGCCGGTGACCAGCTCGTCGTCCTCGACGACGACAAGAAGCTCCAGAACACCGACAACGTCATTCCGGCGGTCAACGCCGATGCGGCCAACCCGCAGTTGATGGCGGCGCTGGACAAGGTCTCGGCCGCGCTCGACACGCCGAAGTTGATCCAGCTGAACAAGGCCGTCGACGTCGACCGCAAGACGGCCCAGAAGGCGGCCGAGGAGTTCGCTGCGGCCAACGGCATCACGGCGGGCATCGCCAAGGGCCCCGGTGGGCAGATCGTGATCGGCGCGGCCAACTTCACGGAGAACCAGATCCTGGCCGAGCTTTACAAGATCGCCCTGACGGCCGCCGGCTACGACGCCAAGGTGCAGCAGATCGGCAACCGCGAGCTCTACGAGCCGGCCCTGGAGAAGGGCGAGATCCAGGTCGTGCCGGAGTACGCGGCGACCATGGCCGAGTTCCTCAACACCAAGGCCAACGGCAAGGACGCCCCGCCGGTGTCCTCGCCGGAGCTGGAGAAGACCGTCGCGGCGCTCAAGGCGGCCGGCGACAAGGCGGGCCTCGTCTTCGGCGCGCCCGCCGCCGCGCAGGACCAGAACGCCTTCGCCGTGACGAAGGCGTTCGCCGACAAGTACGGCGTCAGCACGCTCTCCGAGCTGGCCGCCAAGTGCTCGGGCCAGGCCACGGTGCTGGCCGGGCCGCCGGAGTGCCCGCAGCGGCCGAAGTGCCAGGCGGGGCTCGTCCAGGTCTACGACTTCAAGGCCGGCTCGTTCAGCTCGCTGGACCAGGGCGGCCCGCAGACCAAGAACGCGCTGAAGACCGGGGCCGCGAGTGTGGGCCTGGTGTTCTCCTCGGACGGTGCACTGGCCGTCGGCTGATGCCCGACCGGCCGCCGGTGGCCCCGTGCCACCGGCGGTCGACGGCGGACGGGGCGATCGGCGGCGAAGATGCCGGATGCCCCGTTCACCCTTTCCCGGGCGGGGCAGCTCTCGGTAGGCTGCGGACCCATGCCAGCCCCGGTCGCTCCCGCCGACAAGCGCAGTCCGTCACTGCTCACCGTCCTCTTCTGGATCGGTGTCGCCCTGGCGCCGGTGGCGGCGTTGATCCTGCTCGTCGCCGACGGCAACGGCCCGCTGCGGTTCGCCGCCGTGCTGGCCATCCTGGCCGTCGTCCTGATCGGCCTGTCGATCGCGCTGCGCGCCGACGGCGCGGGCCCGGCCCGCACCGACGAGCTGCTGGACGAGATCGAGGAACTCCGCCGCGAGTTGCGCGGGGAGATCGTGGCCGCCGCCCAACGCGGCAACCAGGCGCTCGACCACGCCCAGCGGGCACAGGACGAGGTCACCGCGCTGCGTCGGCGGCTGGACGCGAGCAGCGCCGCGCTGGCCGGCGTCGACGCCCCGGCCGGCGCCGGTCGGGCCCCGGCGTCCGTCGACGACGCGGTCGCCGGCCGCCGGCAGACGCCGGACCAGGACGACGCGGCGCCCCGCCGGGGACGCGTGGACCGGCACGACGAGGTGCCCGCCGGCAGGCCGCAGCCGACTCCGCGTGCCGCGCGGCCCGTGCCCGCCCCGGCCGCCGGGTACGGCACGGACGGGCCGGCGCCGGGCGCGGCCGGTGGGTACGGCCCGGACCGGCCGGCCGCCGGCGGAACGGCCGGGGTGTACGGGGCGGCCCGGCCGGCGGAGCCGGCGAGCCAGCCCTCGGCCCGTTCGCTCGGGGTGGTACGGCACACCGAGACCGTGCACGTCACCACCCGGCACACCATCGTGGACGGCGCCGCGTCCGGCCCCGGTGACCGCGGGGCCCGCTACGGCGGCGGCGGGTACGCGGGACGCTGGTCGCCGGAGCAGGAGGAGCGGCCGTGGCCGGGTGAGCCGGACGACCGGCCCCGGCCCACCCAGCCCGGCGGCCGGGAGTGGCCCGCCGAGCCCGGTGAGCGGGAGTGGTCCGCCCAGCCCGGCGGCCGGGAGCGGTCCGGCGGGCGCGACGAGCGGGAGTGGCCGGGGCGGCACGACGAGCGCGGACAGCAGCGGGACGACCCGGGTCGGGGCGTCGCGGGGGCACCGGGCTGGGATGCGCCGGGCGAAGCGCGCGGGCGCGGCCGGGCGTACCCGCCGGACGAGGCGGGGGCGGAGAGCGGGGAGTACTGGTCGCAGTTGCGCGCCGGGGACCGGTGGGCCGCCGTGCGCGACGACGACCGGGGCCGGGAGCTGCGGGTCGGGGAGCGGCGTGCCGAGGTGCACGCGGACGCCACCGGCACCGAGTACCGGGTCGCGGACCGCTGGGCGTCGGTCCGGCGGGACGAGCCGCGCCGGGGCCCGGACCGGGCGGACGACGGGTGGCGCGGCGGCTGGCCGGAGCCGGACGCCGCCCCGGCCCTGCCGGCCGGGGGCGTGCCGGTGCCCGACGAGTGGCGTGCGCCCCGTCAGCGGGGACAGCAGCCTGAGGCGCGGCACGACGCCGGTCAGCCTGAGGCGCACCGCACCCGTCGGGCGGAGCCCGAGCCGCAGCGGTACGGCCGACGGCAGGAGGAGCCCTACGGCTACCCGCCGCAGGACGACGAGCCCCGCGCGGGCGGCACCCGCAACGCCGACCGCTGGCGCTGACCCGGGACGGCCGCCCCGACCGGCCGCCGCGACCGGACGGGCGTACGCGGGCGGGTCACTTGTCGATGTCGCCGACCACGAAGAACATCGAGCCGAGGATGGCGATCAGGTCCGGCACCAGGCAGCCGGGGAGCAGGGTGGCCAGCGCCTGCACGTTCGCGTACGACGCGGTGCGCAGCTTCAGCCGCCACGGCGTCTTCTCGCCCCGGGAGACCAGGTAGTAGCCGTTGATGCCGAGCGGGTTCTCGGTCCAGGCGTAGGTGTGCCCCTCGGGGGCCTTGAGCACCTTCGGCAGCCGGGTGTTGACCGGCCCGGTGAGCCGGTCCACCCGGTCCAGGCACTGTTCGGCGAGGTCGAGCGAGGCGTACACCTGGTCGAGCAGCACCTCGAAGCGGGCGTGGCAGTCCCCGGCGGTCTTCGTCACGACGGGCACGTCCAGTTGGTCGTAGGCCAGGTAGGGCTCGTCGCGGCGCAGGTCCAGGTCGAGGCCGGAGGCCCGGGCGACGGGCCCGGACGCGCCGAACGCGGCGGCGTCCGCCGCGGAGAGCACCCCGACGCCGACCGTACGGGCCAGGAAGATGTCGTTGCGCCGGATGAGGTTGTCCAGGTCGGGCATCCGCCGGCGGACCTCGGCGATGGCGGCCCGCGCCCGGCCGGTCCAGCCGGCGGGGATCTCCTCCTTGAGCCCGCCGACCCGGTTGAACATGTAGTGGATCCGGCCGCCGGAGACCTCCTCCATCACCGCCTGGATGGTCTCCCGCTCGCGGAACGCGTAGAACATCGGCGTGATCGCGCCGATCTCCAGCGGGTAGGAGCCGAGGAACATCAGGTGGTTGAGCACCCGGTTCAGCTCCGCGAGGGCCATCCGCAGCCAGGTGGCCCGCTCCGGCACCTCCATGCCCATCAGCCGCTCGACGGCGAGCACGACGCCCAGCTCGTTGGAGAAGGCCGAGAGCCAGTCGTGCCGGTTGGCCAGCACGATGATCTGCCGGTAGTCGCGGACCTCGAAGAGCTTCTCCGCGCCCCGGTGCATGTAGCCGACGATCGGCTCGCAGGCCACCACCCGCTCGCCGTCGAGCACCAGCCTCAGCCGGAGCACGCCGTGCGTGGAGGGGTGCTGCGGCCCGATGTTGAGCACCATGTCGGTGCCGAGCTGATCGCCGCCGGCCCCGGTGCCGACGGTCAGCTCGCGGAGGTCGCCGGCGTCCGTGGTCATGCCCGTCATCGTGCCATGAACCGCCCGGGGTCGACGCCGACCGGTTGCCGCAGCCACCAGTGCCCGCCCAGCCCGGCCGGGTCGGTCAGTTCGGCCACCGCCGACGCGGCGGCGAGCGCCCGCACGTACCCGGCCGGGTCGCTGGCGGCCAGGCTGAGCGGGGGTCGGCCGCCGTCGGCCCCGAGCGCCCGCAGCGCCTCCCGCTGCGACCCCAGGTCGTACGCGCACCGCGCGACCCGGGCGCCGGCGGAGGCGACCGAGTCGACGGCGACGTGCGCGGTGACGTCGCGGCTGGCGTCCGGCACCGGGGGCACCTGCCGCCCGCCCCGGTACCCGGTCAACGTCCCGTCCACGGGCCGGCCGTCCCGCAGGTGCCCGTAGTCCACGGCCAACGCCAGCCCCCGGTCGAGTTTTCCCACCGCCCCGGCCCAGGCGTCGTCGCGCGTCCGGCCGATCTCGGCTCGTTCCGGGTAGCCCGACCGGCTCCGCGCGGTCAGGGTTGATTCCTCCGCCGCTCGGGCTGCCCGGAACCCCGACCCGGTCGGGCCGGTCCCGTCGATTCCGGCTGCTGCCACCGGCCACCATCGGGCCAGCCAGTCCGCGTCGGCGGGGTCGACCGGGTCGCCGACGGTCTCCGCGCCGGTGGCCGGGTCGACCAGCAGGTAGCGCCAGCCCTCGGCGGTGTGCACCGCCAGGTCGAGCGGCACGTTGTCCAGCCACTCGGTGGCCACCAGCAGCCCGGTGATCCCGTCGGGGATCTCGTCGAGCCAGTCGATCCCGTCGGGCAGGTCAGCCGGTCGGGGAGCCTTCTCGACCGCGGTGAGACGTACGCGGGAGGCGAGCGGAACCGACGCGGAGGGCGCGGGACCGGCGGCCGGCGGGCCGGACGAGGCCGAGGGCGGGGCGGCGACCCCCAGCGCGGCGGAGAGCGCGCGCAGCAGCTCGCCCCGGCCCGCGCCCACGTCGACCACGCGGAGGTCGGCGGGGTGGCCGAGGGCGGCGTCGACCTGCTCGACGAGCCGCAGCAGCGCGTCGGCGAAGGCCGGGGACGCGTGCACGCTGGTGCGGAAGTGGCCGGCCGGGCCCGACCCGGAGACGAAGAAGCCGCCCGGCCCGTAGAGCGCCCGTTCCATCGCGTCCCGCCAGCGCTCCGACATCAGTTCGTTCCTCCCGAGCCGCCTGTCCTGCCCGCCACCGGCCGGCCGTACGGCGTGCGTCACGGCCCGACCCTACGGTCAGCCGGTCGGAGCGGAGGTGCCGTCCCCGGGCGTGCCGCCGGTGCCGCCGGTGAAGGTTTTCACACATCCTTGTCCCGGTTCCGTGACCCCGGCGCATACTTGCCATCGACCGGTACCCCTTCTAGAGGACTGGATCGTCGCCCATGAGCGCACCCCTGCGCCCGCGCCCGGCCGCCCCCCACGGGGCCGCCGTACCGCCGGCCGCCACCCCCCGTCTCCTCACCGTCGGCGTCGTCGGCTCCGGCCGGGTCGGCACCGTGCTGGGCGCCGCACTCGCGGCCGCCGGCCACCGGGTCGTCGCCGTCACGGCCGGCTCCGGCGCCTCCCGGGCCCGGGCCGCGCTGCTGCTTCCCGACGTGCCCCGCCGCTCCGCCGCCGCCGTGGCGCGGGCGGCCACCGACCTGCTGCTGGTCGCTGTGCCCGACGACGCGCTCGCCGGGGTGGTCGCCGCCCTGGCCGACGGCGGCGCGCTGCGCCCCGGCCAGGTGGTCGCGCACACCTCGGGCGCGCACGGGCTGGCCGTGCTCGCCCCCGCAGCCGCAGCGGGCGCCCGCCCGCTCGCCCTGCACCCCGCGATGACCTTCACGGGTACGCCGGACGACCTGGCCCGGCTGGCCGGCATCTCGTACGGGGTGACCGCCCCGGCGGAGCTGCGCCCCCTGGCCGCCCGGCTGGTCGCCGACCTCGGCGGGGTGCCGGAGTGGGTCGGCGAGGCGGACCGGCCGCTCTACCACGCGGCGCTGGCGCACGGCGCCAACCACCTGGTGACCCTGGTCAACGAGGCGGCCGACCGGCTGCGCGACGCCGGGGTGGCCCAGCCGGAGAAGGTGCTCGCCCCGCTGCTGCGGGCCGCCCTGGAGAACGCGCTGCGCCTCGGCGACGACGCGCTGACCGGGCCGGTTTCCCGGGGCGACGCCGGCACGGTCGAGCGGCACCTGGCCCGGCTCGCCGTGACCGCCCCCGAGTCGGTCGCGCCCTACCTGGCCCTGGCCCGGCGTACGGCCGACCGGGCCATCGCCGCGGGCCGGTTGCGGCCGGTCGACGCGGAGTCGCTGCTGGGCGTACTCGCCGGCGACCGGCGCGAGGTGGCGGCGTGACCGGGCCGACGGTGGACGGAGGGGGACAGGTGACGGAACTGGTGCACACCCGCGCCGAGTTGGCGGCGGCGCGCGACGGGCTCAAGGGCACCGTGGGCGTCGTGATGACGATGGGCGCGCTGCACTCCGGGCACGAGACGCTGCTGCGGGCGGCCCGGGAGCGCGCCGACCACGTGCTCGTCACGATCTTCGTGAACCCGTTGCAGTTCGGCCCGAACGAGGACTTCGACCGCTACCCGCGCACCCTGGACGCCGACCTGGAGATCTGCCGGCGGGCGGGCGCGGACGTGGTCTTCGCCCCCTCGGTGACCGACATGTACCCGGACGGCCAGCCCCGGGTGCGGGTCAACCCTGGCCCGCTGGGGGAGGACCTGGAGGGGCTGAGCCGCCCCGGGTTCTTCCACGGGGTGCTCACCGTGGTGCTGAAGCTGCTCCAGCTCACCCGCCCCGACCTGACGTTCTTCGGCGAGAAGGACTACCAGCAGCTGACCCTGGTGCGGCGGATGGCCCGGGACCTCGACGTGCCGGTCGAGGTGGTCGGCGTGCCGACCGTACGGGAGCCGGACGGGCTGGCCCTGTCCAGCCGCAACCGCTACCTGTCCCCGGCCGAGCGGGAGGCTGCGCTGAGCCTGTCCGCGGCGCTGCGGGCCGGGGCCGAGGTCGCCGACGGGGGCGGTGACGCGGGGGCGGTGCTCGCCGCCGCGCACGCGGCCTTCGGCGCCGGTACGCCCGGCGCGCGTCTCGACTACCTGGTGCTCACCGACCCGGACCTGGAGCCGGGGCCGGTGTCCGGGCCGGCGCGGCTGCTCGTGGCCGCCTGGGTGGGCGCCACCCGGTTGATCGACAACGCGGCGATCCGGCTCGCCCCCCGTTCCTGAACCCCGCCCCCCAACCTTCGCGAAAGGCATCCCGATGCTGCGCACCATGCTCAAGTCGAAGATCCACCGGGCCACGGTGACCCAGGCCGACCTGCACTACGTCGGCTCGGTGACCGTCGACGAGGACCTGCTCGACGCCGCCGACCTGATTCCCGGCGAGCAGGTGGCGATCGTGGACATCACCAACGGGGCGCGGCTGGAGACGTACGTGATCCCGGGCGAGCGGGGCAGCGGCGTGATCGGCATCAACGGTGCCGCCGCCCACCTGGTGCACCCGGGCGACCTGGTCATCCTCATCTCGTACGGGCAGATGGACGACGTCGAGGCCCGCGCCTACCGGCCGCGCGTCGTGCACGTCGACGCCGACAACCGCGTCGTCGAGCTGAACGCCGACCCGACCACCGCCGCACCCGGCACCGCCGGCGCCCCGATCCCCAATCCCCTCGCCGCCGCCGTCTGACCCGCCCGTGCCCGCCTTCCGCCCGCTCCTCCGGGGGCATTCGGTGGGCTTTCGTACCCTTCGTGCCCGCAGGACCGAGGCGGTGCGGGAAGCGGGCGTGCGTGCGGTCTGTCACCGGAAGGTCAACCCTGGGTAGTCTGGTTGCCCGTCGATAGACGCGGGTGGCTGGGGGAGGCCGCTGTGCGCCGTGCGATGACCACCCTGCTCGCCGCCGTCGCCACGGCCGCGCTCCTGGCCGGCTGCGCCGACGCCGGCGGGCTGGACGGTGACCTGGTCGACGACTGGGCTGCCCCGCCCGCCGCCGGGCCCTTCACCCCGGCCGCCGGGGTGTGCCAGGTCGCCGACTTCGTCGACGTGGTGACCCTGGCGGCGTACGCGCCGGTGGACTGCGCCGTGCCGCACCGGGTCGAGACCGTGCACGTGGGCGCCTTCCCGGCCGGGCGGCCCGCCCCGCCGCCGGGCGGCTCGGCCGAGCTGCGGGGCGCCTTCGCCGACTGCGACGCCCGGGCGACCGGTCACGTGGGCGCCGACTGGCGGGCGGGGCGGCTGCGGCTGGCGGTGGCGGTGCCGTCCGGGGCGGGCTGGACGGCGGGCGCCCGCTGGTACCGGTGCGACCTGACCGAGGTGAGCACCGCCGAGGCCGCCGCCACGGTGGTGGTCCGCACCGGCAGCCTCCGGGACGCGCTGCGCGGGCCGTCCCCGCTACGCCTGGGCTGCCAGCAGGCCCGCTCCCGGGGCGGGTCGGTGCGGACGCTGCTCCCGGTCGACTGCGCCACCCGGCACGACGCCGAGTTCGTCGGGGTGTGGCGGGCGCCCGACCGCCCGTACCCGACCCGGGCCGCCGACTGGGCCCCGCTGTACGCCGGCTGCCGCTCGGTGCTCGGCCGCTACGTGGGGGTGCCCGACGACGCCGACCTGCGCTTCCGCAGCGGGGTGGTGGTCCGTCCGCCGGGGCAGGGCCGGTGGCGCGTCGGCGACCGGGGCGTCCGCTGCTACCTCTGGCTCGACGACCGTACGGTGACCGGCTCGCTGCGGGGCGCGGGCCCGGCGGCCCTCCCGGTCCGCGCACGGTAGCGCGCCCGCCCACGCGGGCGGCCCCACGCGTGGCGCCGGCCGGCCCGCCCGGCTCGGGACCCCATGGCCCAAACCACTCGTCCCGCCCCCGCCGCCCCCCGTGAGGACCCTTCGGGTTGACTGTGGGTATGGACCTTCCGACCGTCGACCTGCCGGCGCTGCCCAGACTGCTGGCCGCCCCCGCGCCCGGCTGGGTGGAGACCACCGACGTGATCGTGGTCGGTTCCGGGGTGGCGGGCCTGACCGCCGCGCTGCACCTGCGCGAGGCGGGGCTGCACGTCACCGTGGTCACCAAGGTCGACATCGACGAGGGGTCGACCCGCTGGGCGCAGGGCGGCATCGCCGCCGTGCTCGACCCGCGGGACACCCCGACCGCGCACGCCTCGGACACCGAGATCGCCGGCGTCGGGCTCTGCGACCCGGCGGCGGTGCGGGTGCTGGTCAAGGAGGGCCCCACCCGGCTGCGCGAGCTGATGCGGATCGGGGCGGAGTTCGACCGCAACCCGGACGGCTCGCTGATGCTGACCCGCGAGGGCGGGCACCGGGCCGACCGGATCGTGCACGCCGGCGGCGACGCCACCGGGGCGGAGGTGCAGCGCGCCCTGCACGCCGCCGTGCGCCGCGACCCCTGGATCCGGCTGGTGGAGCACGCCCTGGTGCTGGACCTGCTGCGCGCCCCCGGGGACTCCCCGGAAGGGCTCGGCCCGGCCTGCGGCATCACCCTGCACGTGCTCGGCGAGGGCAGCGAGGACGGCGTGGGCGCCATCCTGGCCCGGGCAGTCGTCCTGGCCACCGGCGGGATGGGCCAGATCTACGCGGCCACCACGAACCCGGCCGTGTCGACCGGGGACGGGGTGGCCCTCGCGATGCGGGCCGGCGCGGCGGTGACCGACGTGGAGTTCGTCCAGTTCCACCCGACTGCGCTGATCACCCCGGGCGGCGCCGGCGTGCCCGGCGCCGGGCACGCCCAGCAGCCGCTGGTCTCCGAGGCGTTGCGCGGCGAGGGCGCCCACCTGGTCGACGGCGACGGCAAGCGGTTCATGGTCGGGCAGCACGAGCTGGCCGAGCTGGCGCCCCGGGACGTGGTGGCCAAGGGCATCCACCGGGTCCTGCTGGCCACCGGGGCGGACCACGTGTTCCTCGACGCCCGGCACCTGGGCGGTGACTTCCTGGCCCGACGCTTCCCGACCATCGTCGCGTCCTGCCTGGCCATCGGGGTCGACCCGGGGACCGACCTGATCCCGGTCGCCCCGGCCGCGCACTACGCCTCCGGCGGCGTCCGCACGGACCTGCGCGGCCGCACCTCCATCCCCGGGCTGTACGCGTGCGGCGAGGTCGCCTGCACCGGCGTGCACGGCGCCAACCGGCTGGCCAGCAACTCGCTGCTGGAGGGGCTCGTCTTCTCCCGGCGGATCGCCGAGGACATCGCGGCCGGGCTGCCCGGGCAGGCCCAGCCGGCGGCGACGGGCGCCTGGGTGGGCGGCGAGGGCTGGGTGGTGCCGGCCGAGGCGACGCCGACGCTGCAACGGGCCATGACCCGGGGCGCGGGCGTGCTCCGCTCGGCGGAGACCCTCGCGGCGACCGCCGGCGTGCTGACCGGGCTCGGTGAGGGCCGGGGCCGGCCCCGGACGGCCGACTGGGAGGCGACGAACCTGATCACCGTGGCGTCGGCGCTGGTCGCCGCCGCGTACGCCCGTTGGGAGACCCGGGGCTGCCACTGGCGGGAGGACTTCCCGACGGCCGACGAACGGTGGCACGGCCACCTGGTCGGCGCGGTCGGGGCGCAGGGCCGGCTGACGCAAGCGTGGGAGGGGACCCGATGACGGAGTCGACGGAACGGGCACTGCGGGACGCCGGCCTGGATCCGGCGCAGGTGCGGCGGACGGTCGAGGCCGCGCTCGCCGAGGACCTGGGCCCGGACCTGCTGGACGTCACCAGCGTCGCCACCATCCCGGTCGGGCAGACCGACACGGCCGACCTGGTGGCCCGCGCCGACGGCGTGGTGGCCGGGCTGGCCGTGGCGGCGACCGTGTTCGAGCTGGTCGGCGAGGCGACCGGCGCCGGTCGTACGGTCGAGGTGTCGGTGGTGGCCCGCGACGGCGAGCGGGTGGCACGCGGCGACGTGCTGGCCACGGTGACCGGCCCCACCCGGCTGCTGCTCACCGCCGAGCGCACGGCGCTCAACCTGCTCTGCCGGATGTCCGGGGTGGCCACCCACACCCGGGCCTGGGCGGACGCCCTGGCCGGCACCAAGGCGATGGTGCTGGACACCCGCAAGACCACCCCGGGCCTGCGCGCCCTGGAGAAGTACGCGGTCCGCGCGGGCGGCGGCACGAACAAGCGGATGGGCCTGCACGACGTCGCGATGATCAAGGACAACCACAAGTTCGCGGCGGGCGGCATCACGGCGGCCTTCCGGCGGGTCCGGGAGACCTTCCCGGACGTGCCGGTCCAGGTCGAGGTGGACACGGTCGCCGAGGCGGTGGAGGCGGTCGAGGCCGGCGCGGACTTCCTGCTGCTGGACAACATGACCCCGGAGATGCTCACCGAGGTGGTCGCGTCGGTGGGGGACCGGGCGGAGCTGGAGGCGACCGGCGGGCTGACCCTCGACGTGGCGGCGCGGTACGCGGCGACCGGCGTCGACTTCCTGTCGGTCGGGGCCCTGACGCACTCCTCGCCGATCCTCGACATCGCCATGGACCTGCGCACCGGGTGAACCGGCGGCCGGGCGTTGTCTAGGCTGCGAGCGTGCTGCTCTGCATCGACATCGGAAACACCAACACCGTGCTGGCGACCTTCGACGGCGACAAGCTGGTGCACTCCTGGCGGATCAAGACCGATGCGCGGGCGACGGCCGACGAGCTGGGCCTGAAGTTCCGGGGCCTGCTCGCCGCGGACGCCGTCGAGATCACCGGGGTCGCGGCCTGCTCCACGGTCCCGGCCGCGCTGCGCTCGCTGCGCAACATGCTCGCCCGCTACTACGCGGACCTGCCGAGCGTGATCGTCGAGCCCGGGGTGCGCACCGGGGTGCAGCTCGCCATCGACAACCCCAAGGAGGTGGGCGCCGACCGGGTGGTCAACACCCTGGCCGCGTACACCCTCTACGGCGGGCCGTCGATCGTGGTGGACTTCGGCACCACCACCAACTTCGACGTGATCAGCGGCCGGGGCGAGTTCCTCGGCGGCGCCTTCGCCCCGGGCATCGAGATCTCCTTCGACGCGCTCGCGGCCCGGGCCGCCCAGCTGCGCAAGGTGGAGGCGACCAAGCCCCGCTCGGTGATCGGCAAGAACACCGTCGAGTGCCTCCAGTCCGGCCTCTACTTCGGCTTCGCCGGGCAGGTGGACCGGATCGTCGAGCGGATGATCGAGGAGATCGGCGAGGTGAGCGCCGTGATCGCCACGGGCGGGCTGGCCTCGCTCGTGATCAACGAGTGCCGCACGATCACCCACCACGAGCCGATGATCACCCTGATCGGCCTGCGGATGGTCTACGAGCGCAACGTCTGAACCCCGGCCGCCGGGGAGGGCGCGAGTGGGGCCGGTCATGCGGGCCGGTTATCCCGTAACGCCCTCCGGGGGCCTTGAGTACGCTCGGGGCCTGACCCCGCCCGAAATCTCCTTCTGAGGAAGCGTGCCGTGACCGAGCAGAACCCCGTGCCAGTCGATCCCGCCGACGACCTTCCCGAGCAGATGAAGGTCCGCCGGGAGAAGCGGGACCGGATGCTCGCCGAGGGCGTCGAGCCGTACCCCATCGGATTCCCCCGGACCAGCACGCTGGCCGAGATCCGCGAGAAGTACGCCGAGCTGCCCACCGACACCGCCACGGGGGACCAGGTCTCGGTCACCGGCCGGGTGATCTTCGTACGCAACACGGGCAAGCTCTGCTTCGCCACCCTGCGGGACGGCGACGGCACGGAGTTGCAGGCCATGCTCTCCCTCGACCGGGTCGGCCCCGACCGGCTCAACGACTGGAAGCGCCTGGTCGACCTCGGTGACCTCGTCGGCGTGACCGGCGAGGTGATCACCAGCCGGCGCGGCGAGCTGTCCGTGCTGGTCGAGCAGTGGGCGGTGACGGCGAAGGCGCTCCGTCCGCTGCCGGTGGCGCACAAGCCGCTGAGCGAGGAGGCGCGGGTCCGGCAGCGCTACGTGGACCTGATCGTCCGGCCGCAGGCCCGCCAGATGGTGCGTACCCGGGCCACGACCGTGCGCAGCCTGCGCGACTCGCTGCACGGCCGGGACTTCATCGAGGTGGAAACCCCGATGCTCCAGCTGCTGCACGGCGGCGCGGCGGCCCGGCCATTCGTGACCCACAGCAATGCACTCAGCACCGATCTGTATCTGCGAATCGCGCCGGAACTGTTTCTCAAGCGGGCCGTCGTCGGCGGCGTCGACCGGGTCTTCGAGATCAACCGCAACTTCCGTAATGAGGGTGTCGACTCTTCGCACTCGCCCGAGTTCGCGATGCTCGAGGCATACGAGGCGTACGGCGACTACGACACCATGGCCGAGCTGACCCGGAATCTCGTGCAGCAGGCGGCGATCGCCGTCAGCGGCTCGACCGTCGTGACCCACGCCGACGGCCGGGAGTTCGATCTCGGCGGCGAGTGGCGCTCGGTGACCCTCTTCGGGGTGCTTTCCGAGGCCCTCGGCGAGGAGGTCACGGTGCACACCGAGCGCGCCCGGCTGGTGGAGTACGCCGACAAGGTCGGTTTGGCGGTCGACCCGAAGTGGGGGCCGGGCAAGCTGGCGGAGGAACTGTTCGAGGAGCTGGTGGTGCCGAGCCTCCAGGCGCCCACCTTCGTCCGCGACTACCCGGAGGAGACGAGCCCGCTGACCCGGGCGCACCGCAGCGAGCCCGGGCTGGCCGAGAAGTGGGACCTCTACGTGCTCGGTTTCGAGCTGGGGACCGCGTACTCCGAGCTGGTGGACCCGGTGGTGCAGCGGGAGCGGCTGGTGGCCCAGGCCCAGCTCGGCGCCCGCGGCGACGACGAGGCCATGCGGCTGGACGAGGACTTTCTCCGGGCGATGGAGTACGGAATGCCGCCGGCCGGGGGTATGGGAATGGGAATCGACCGGCTCTTGATGGCGCTCACCGGCCTGGGAATTCGGGAAACCATCCTCTTCCCCCTGGTTCGCCCGGAGTAGCCGCGCATCTCCACCGGGTCGTTACCGCATCCTATTGACGCGGCAAGCGCCGCGCGGGTTATTGTGCTTACAGTTTGCAGGAGCACCCTGCTCGAAAGGAATGTGGGACGTGGCCAAGCAGATCATTCATAAGCTGGTCGATGACCTGGACGGCGGGGACGCTGACGAGACGGTCAAGTTCGCGCTCGACGGCGTTCAGTACGAGATCGACCTGTCTAGCTCCAACGCCGAGAAATTGCGCGACGTATTCGCCTCGTACATCGCCCACGGCACCAAGGTGGGCAGGGGCGGCGTCGTCGTCGGCGGCCGGGCCGCGCGCGGCCGGGGTGGCGCCACCGCCGACCGGGAGCAGAACAAGGCGATCCGCGCCTGGGCCAAGAAGGCCGGCAAGGACATCTCCGACCGGGGCCGGATCCCCCAGGAGATCGTCGACGAGTACCACGCGAAGGCCGGTCACTGACCGGGACCGCCGACGGGCGACACCGACGCCGGGCCGGAGCACGACTCCGGGCCGGCGTCGCCGTATCCGCCCGGGGTCGCGTCCGAGCGGGAAGAATTCCGTCCCGACGGTCGTTGTCCACAGCCGGTGGAGAGTCTGTCCACAGCCTGTGGACAACTCCCCGACGGCCCGGATCCGGGCCGCGTCGGCACCGGCGCGACCCGCACGACGGGTCCACGACCGGGGTCGAATTTCGCTCTGCGCGTACAGGCAGGGGTACCGGAACACCCCCTGAGCGCGGACGGTTGTGCAAAACGACGCGTACACGGCTCCCGACGGGGACACACGACCTCAGCGGAGTCGGTCCGCGGCGATAGAGTAAGGAGGCACGGACGCCCGTCCCGGTCGTCCGCGCACCGGCCCCGCCACGACTTCTTGACCATCAAGATCGAGTGCGCACGGCACGTGAGGAGCACGAGGGCATGTTCGAGCGGTTCACCGACCGAGCGCGACGGGTTGTCGTCCTGGCCCAGGAAGAGGCCCGGATGCTCAACCACAACTACATCGGTACGGAACACATCCTGCTGGGCCTGATCCACGAGGGTGAGGGCGTCGCCGCCAAGGCTCTGGAGAGCCTCGGCATCTCCCTGGAGGGTGTGCGGCAGCAGGTCGAGGAGATCATCGGCCAGGGCCAGCAGGCGCCGAGCGGGCACATCCCGTTCACGCCGCGGGCCAAGAAGGTGCTGGAGCTGTCGCTGCGCGAGGCGCTGCAGCTCGGCCACAACTACATCGGCACGGAGCACATCCTGCTCGGCCTGATCCGCGAGGGCGAGGGCGTCGCCGCCCAGGTGCTGGTCAAGCTCGGCGCCGACCTCAACCGGGTCCGCCAGCAGGTGATCCAGCTGCTCTCCGGCTACCAGGGCAAGGAGCCGGCCGCAGCGGGCGCCACGCCGGGCGAGGCCGCGCCGTCCACCAGCCTCGTGCTGGACCAGTTCGGCCGCAACCTGACCCAGGCCGCCCGCGAGGGCAAGCTCGACCCGGTCATCGGGCGCGAGAAGGAAATCGAGCGGGTCATGCAGGTGCTCTCCCGCCGCACCAAGAACAACCCGGTCCTGATCGGTGAGCCCGGCGTCGGCAAGACCGCCGTGGTGGAGGGGCTGTCCCAGAAGATCATCAAGGGCGAGGTGCCCGAGACGCTGAAGGACAAGCAGCTCTACACGCTCGACCTCGGTGCCCTGGTCGCCGGCTCCCGCTACCGCGGTGACTTCGAGGAGCGCCTCAAGAAGGTGCTCAAGGAGATCCGCACCCGCGGCGACATCATCCTCTTCATCGACGAGATCCACACCCTGGTCGGCGCGGGTGCCGCCGAGGGCGCGATCGACGCGGCGAGCATCCTCAAGCCGATGCTGGCCCGTGGCGAGCTGCAGACCATCGGCGCGACCACGCTCGACGAATACCGCAAGCACCTGGAGAAGGACGCCGCCCTCGAGCGCCGCTTCCAGCCGATCCAGGTGGGTGAGCCGTCGCTGGCCCACACCATCGAGATCCTCAAGGGCCTGCGCGACCGCTACGAGGCGCACCACCGGGTCAGCATCACCGACGCGGCTCTCGTGGCCGCCGCGACGCTGGCCGACCGCTACATCTCCGACCGCTTCCTGCCGGACAAGGCGATCGACCTGATCGACGAGGCCGGCGCCCGGATGCGGATCCGCCGGATGACCGCGCCGCCGGACCTGCGCGACTTCGACGAGCGCATCGCCCAGGTGCGTCGCGACAAGGAGTCCGCGATCGACGCGCAGGACTTCGAGCGCGCCGCCCAGCTGCGCGACAAGGAGAAGCAGCTCCTCGGCCAGAAGGCCCAGCGGGAGAAGGAGTGGAAGGCCGGTGACCTGGACGTCGTCAGCGAGGTCGACGACGAGCAGATCGCCGAGGTGCTCGGCAACTGGACCGGCATCCCGGTCTACAAGCTGACCGAGGAGGAGACCTCGCGCCTGCTGCGCATGGAGGACGAGCTGCACAAGCGCGTCATCGGCCAGGAGGACGCGGTCAAGGCGGTCTCGAAGGCGATCCGGCGTACCCGGGCCGGCCTGAAGGACCCGAAGCGTCCGTCGGGCTCGTTCATCTT
This sequence comes from Micromonospora sp. CNZ303, assembly GCF_004345505.1. Lineage (NCBI taxonomy): Bacteria > Bacillati > Actinomycetota > Actinomycetes > Micromonosporales > Micromonosporaceae > Micromonospora > Micromonospora sp. CNZ303. The sequence continues at coordinate 186,223 of NZ_SLVT01000015.1, forward strand.
CGCCGGCCCGTCCGGTGTCGGTAAGACCGAGCTCTCCAAGGCGCTCGCCGAGTTCCTGTTCGGCAGCGAGGACGCCCTCATCCAGCTGGACATGTCCGAGTTCCACGACCGCTACACGGTCTCGCGGCTGGTGGGTGCCCCTCCCGGCTACGTCGGCTACGACGAGGGCGGCCAGCTGACCGAGAAGGTGCGGCGTCGGCCGTTCTCGGTGGTCCTCTTCGACGAGATCGAGAAGGCCCACCCGGACGTGTTCAACACGCTGCTCCAGATCCTGGAGGACGGTCGGCTCACCGACGGTCAGGGCCGGATCGTGGACTTCAAGAACACGGTCATCATCCTGACCACCAACCTGGGCACCCGCGACGTCGCCAAGGCGGTCTCGCTCGGCTTCCAGGCGTCGGAGGACTCCGAGTCCAACTACGACCGGATGAAGCAGAAGGTCAACGACGAGCTCAAGCAGCACTTCCGGCCTGAGTTCCTCAACCGGATCGACGACACCATCGTCTTCCACCAGCTGCGCCAGCTGGAGATCCTGTCGATCGTCGACATCATGATCCAGCGGATCGAGGGCCAGCTGCGGAACAAGGACATGGGCCTGGAGCTGACCGACAACGCCAAGAAGTACCTGGCGAAGAAGGGCTTCGACCCGGTGCTCGGTGCGCGTCCGCTGCGTCGCACGATCCAGCGCGACATCGAGGACAACCTGTCCGAGCGGATCCTCTTCAACGAGCTGACCCCGGGTCAGATCGTGGTGGTGGACTGCGAGGGCGATCCGGAGGACATCGACAAGTCCAAGCTCATCTTCACGGGCGCGGACCGGCCGGCCACCGTGCCGGACGCCGTCCCGGCCGACCTCGGTGGCACCGCCGCCGCAGGCGCGGACGAGTAGGACCGAAACAGCACGAAGGCGGCGGCCCGGTGGCACCAGCCACCGGGCCGCCGCCTTCTTTCCCACCCCCACCCTCTGCCCTCGCCACCCCGCTCACCCCACCCCACCCCACCCCGCCGCCCGGCACCCCTGCTCCCGCCACCCCTGGCCGCGTCGATCATGCAGTTATGGTGCCGGGTAGGGACCCATTCAAGCGTTTTGCACCCCACCACACCTGCATGATCGCCCACCACCAACGCCGCCGTGACCGGCGTCCACGCCGGGCGTTCCCGGCTGAGCGTCCCGGTTGTCGGTAGTGGCGGCGAGTGTCGGGCGGGCTCCGGAGGCTCGGCGGGTGATGGGCCCACGCGGAAGGCCACCCGGGGCGGTCAGGTGGGGCGGGCCGCTGTCCGCCAGCGCGTAGGCCGGGACGGGAAGGCCGCCCGGTTTCGTCTGGGCGGCGTGCACCGCTGCCGCCAGCACGTCGACCGGGGGCCGCCCGGCGCACAGCGGTCGGCGGAGTCACGGTCAGTCTGGGGCGAGTGTCCGGTTCGTGGCGGCGCCATCGATAGGGTCCGATCGGGTTGTTCATCTGTTTCATGGCGGTTTGTGGTGACCGGCGCCACAGAGGTGGTGGGCATGGGTCGGGGGCGCGGGTCGTTGTAACCACCGTGAGCGCGTAACCCCGGGCGAGCGCGTAACCCCGGGCCCCGGATCTCGAGCTCCTCGGGATGGCCGGGGCGCCGGTCGGAATGCCGGCCGGGTCCGCGTCGTTACATCCCCCCGGACGCGCCCCACCCTCTCGTCGAGGGCGTACCTGGTTCGACCTTTCCTCAGCCCGTGACGCCACCCTCCCCCCG